>CAMAQB010000029.1 GCA_945860285.1 Akkermansia muciniphila
TGCACAGATTGAAATCTCTGAATACATCGATTACTACTACAACACCAAACGCAAGCACTCCTCCATTGCCTACAAAACCCCCAAACAATTCGAAGAAAACCTAACAAAAGCAGCATGAAATTTTTGGTCCAAAAATCAGTTGCATCTCAGAATCAGGTGGGAGAGCGCGAAGCGGCAGAAAACCCATCCGATTTTCACGCGATGAGCGTAGTGCGGCAGAGCCAATTCCGATGGTTACGACATCAGCACGTGCCCGCAACCCTCAAGTTGACGTTTCCGGGTGCCAACCGTATGGAGAACATGATGCGCAATACGGTCGCCGACACTTTTGGACCGCTTGGAGCGGATGCGGACCTGCATCAGTCGGAGCGGTGGCGGCTCCCGATTGCTTGTATCGTGACATTTTTTGCTCTCTTCTTGACCTCCAAGCCTTAGCGTCCTAGTATCCGCGCGCCAGAGCATTACAAAACATGAACATTCACGAATATCAGGCCAAAGAGCTGTTTGATCGTTTCCAGGTCCCGAGTCCCAAGGGGCAGGTTGCGTCAACTCCGGAAGAGGCTGCAGAGGCGGCCCGACAGTTCGCCGGATCCAAGCTTGTCATCAAGGCCCAGGTGCACGCCGGTGGCCGCGGCAAGGGGCATTTCAAAAACGGATTCAAGGGCGGGGTGCATTTGATCGATTCACCCGAGCAGGCCGCCGAGTTCGCGGCAAAGATGTTGAACGAAACGCTGGTCACCGTGCAGACCGGCGAAAGCGGACGGTTGGTTCGGAAGGTGATGATTGCCGAGGCCGTAGACATCACGCATGAATACTATCTCGCCATTCTGATGGATCGTGCGAGCTGCCGTCCGGTCATCGTGGCATCAACGGAAGGGGGAATGAACATCGAGGATGTGGCGCACGGTTCTCCGGAAAAAATTTTCCGCCAGGCAGTCCATCCCTTGCTGGGGCTGCAACCCTACGAAGTGCGCAAGGTCACCGCAGCCCTTGGATTGTCGGGCGACCTGGCCAAACAATTCTCGAAACTGCTCGCGAACCTCTACAAACTTTTCCTCGAATGCGATTGTTCCATGTTGGAAATCAACCCGTTGGTGACAACGCCCGATGGCCGGGTGCTCGCTCTTGATGCGAAGTTTGGCTTTGATGACAACGCCCTTTACCGCCATCCTGAAATTGTCGCCATGCGGGACAAGGAGGAGGAGGACCCGCGTGAAGTGGCGGCATCGGAGTATGATCTGAATTACATTGGTCTCGACGGCAACATCGCCTGTTTGGTCAATGGCGCGGGGCTTGCGATGGCTACCATGGACGTGATCAAGCATTTCGGCGGCGAACCGGCCAACTTTCTCGATGTCGGCGGTGGTGCTTCCAAGGAGCAGGTCACGGCGGCATTTAAAATCATCCTCGGCGACCCCAAGGTCAAGGGCATCATGATCAACATCTTCGGAGGGATCATGGACTGCAACATCATTGCCGAGGGCGTGATTGCAGCCGCCAAGGAGACAGGCCTGCCGATCCCGCTGGTCGTTCGTCTCGAAGGCAACAATGTCGAGGCCGGCAAGGCTGCTTTGAAAGCGAGCGGCATCAACATCACAACGGCAGCAACGATGGCGGAGGCGGCGGAAAAAATCGTCGCTCTTGTAAACTGATTTGAAATTTAATCCATACCGATTCATCCCATGTCCATTCTTATCAATGAAAACACCCGGGTTCTTGTTCAAGGAATCACCGGCAGCTTTGGAGCCCGCCATGCATCACTTTCCCTGGCCTATGGCACCAAGGTTGTCGCTGGCGTGACCCCGGGAAAAGGTGGTCAGTTTTTCGAAAACATCGTGCCGATCTTCAACGGCGTTGCCGAGGCGGTCAAGGAAACCGGTGCCACGACATCGGCGATATTCGTGCCGCCGCCTTTTGCCGCCGACGCAATCCTCGAAGCTGCGGATGCGGGCGTGGAGTTGATTGTTTGCATTACCGAGGGCATACCAGTCATGGACATGATGCGCGTCAAGGAAGGTCTCAAGGGCCTGCCTGTGCGCCTTGTCGGACCCAACTGTCCCGGCCTCGTTACGCCCGGACGTGGCGAAAAATCTCATGGAGGCTGCCGAATCGGCATCGCTCCGGGATACATCCACAAGCGTGGCAACGTCGGCGTGGTGTCCCGGTCGGGCACGCTCACCTACGAAGCCGTGTTTCAATTGACCCAACTCGGCTACGGTCAGAGCACTTGCGTGGGCATCGGCGGCGACCCAATCAATGGCACATCGCATTGCGACGTTCTGCAAATGTTCAACGAGGATCCCGAAACCGAGGCGATCATCATGATCGGTGAAATTGGCGGCACTGCCGAAGTGGAAGCCGCACGCTGGGCCAGTGAGAATTGCAAAAAACCAATCGCCGGATTCATCGCCGGCGCAACGGCACCGCCGGGACGCCGCATGGGTCACGCTGGTGCCATCGTTGGTGGAGAAGAGGACACCGCAGCGGCGAAAAAGCGCATCCTGGCTGAATGTGGCATCGCGGTGTCCGAAACCCCAGGCGACATGGCCGTCACCCTGCTCCGCCACTGGGGCAAAGCCTGAGCGATGCACGGCTTCGATTGCGTGGGCTGACACACTCATCACTCCGGGAACTGTGACCAGATTGCATCCTCTTAAACCTTGTCAAAAGCCGCAATTCCATCAAGGGTGCTGGCGCAGGAAATGGAAACGATACGCGCAGAGCAAGTTGTCAAGATTTTCGGGGCCACCCGGGCGCTGAACGGAGTGACCTTGGCAATCGCACCCGGAGAGTTGTTTTTTTTGCTCGGCGCCTCAGGCTGCGGCAAGTCCACCCTGCTGCGTTGCATTGCCGGTCTGGAAACCCCCAACGAGGGGAGGATTCTATTCGGAGACCGCGATGTCACACAACTGGCACCGCACAAACGCGAAGCGGCGATGGTTTTTCAAAGTTACGCGCTGTGGCCGCATTTGACGGTCGCAAAAAACATTTCCTTTGGACTCGAAGAACGAAAAGTCCCGAAGAACGAAATCAAACGTCGGGTCGCTGAGGCGCTGGAGATGGTCAAACTCGGCGGCTACGGCGAGCGCTCCATTGATGCGATGTCAGGCGGGCAGCAGCAGCGTGTCGCGCTGGCGAGAGCCCTGGTCGTCAGACCCAAGTGCCTGCTGCTCGATGAACCGCTTTCGAATCTTGATGCGCAACTGCGTGTGGAAATGCGCCGGGAGATCAGACGGATCGTCAAGGAATTCGGCCTCACAGCGGTTTATGTGACTCATGATCAACAAGAGGCTCTGGCGATGGCCGACCGCATGGCGATCCTGGCCGGGGGAGTGATCGAACAGGTCGGTCGCCCTGAAGATGTTTATCGCAATCCCCGCTCCACCTATGTGGCCGGCTTTATTGGCGAAACAAATTTGTTTGAAGGGACTATCGAGCAGGGGTATGACGGCTTCAGCGCCGGCGTCGGTGATGTCAGTTTGCCGGGACGGGTCACCGATCCCGAATGGCAACCTCAACCCGGGACAAAAGTGAAAATTTCCGTTAGACCGGAAGCTCTGCGCATCGCGCCCAGAGGTGAAATTTCCGGAAAGGTTGTGGAAAAAGTTTATCTCGGCCAGTGCATCCAGTACTGGCTGGAAACATCGTTCGCCCGTTTGCAAATGATCGAACTCAATCCGCAGGTCATTCATGCCGTCGGCGACATGGTGAGACTGACTGTGGCAAGGGAGGATGTGGTTATCCTCGCGATCTAACCGCTGACATTCCATGAAACGCTTTGGCATCATCTTCGGACTACTGGCGCTGGTTGTCGCATTGCCAATCGTTCTCCGCAGGGAGACATCCACCGCCAGTCCCCGGGATGCGGATGACAGGCTCGTGATCATCACACCGCACAATGAGTCGATTCGCAACGAGTATGGCGAAGCATTCGCGCAGTGGTGGAAGTTGCGCAGGGGGCGCAGTGTTTACGTTGACTGGCGGACGCCGGGAGGCACGGCGGAAATCCGCAAAGTTCTTGATTCCGGTTTTGCTGCTGCTGAAGCCCGCAAGGTGGAGGGCATTGGCATCGATGTTTTTTTCGGTGGCGGAGACTACGAATTCAAAACCCAGGACAAACCCAAGCAGGGACCCGGGCGATTGGCAAAACTGGAGGTTTTTGACAGGCATCCCGAATGGTTCGGTGAAAAGGGAGTGCCGCAGTTTTTCTCGGGCGAACAATATTTCAATGACGAGCATACCTGGGTGGCGGCGTGTTTGTCGCAGTTTGGCATCTGTTACAATGAGGACGGTCTGAAACGGCTGGGACTGGAAGCGCCGAAAACCTGGGAGGATCTTGGTGATGCGCGATATGGAGGTTATCTGGCTCTCGCGGATCCGAGCAAGAGCGGCTCCGTCGCGCGGGCCTTTGAACTGCTGATTCAACAACAGATGCAGGAAGCCATGGCGGTGCCGGGCGCCGACCCGGATATTGCAGCGGCCGATGGCTGGCAAAAAGGCTGGCAATTGATCCAACGGCTCTGTGCCAATGCACGCTATTTCACCGACAGCGCATCAAAAATTCCGCAGGATGTGGGGCAGGGGGATGCGGTGGCGGGAATGTGTGTGGATTTTTATGGTCGGTCCTTCAGCGACGAGTTGAAGCATGCCGATGGTTCTTCGCGCTTGCAATGGATCTCGCCGAACGGTGGTTCTTCGCTGAGTGGCGACCCTGTTGCGGTGATGCGCGGCGCGCAAAATCCGGAGGCTGCCCAGGCATTTGTCGAATTCGTGATGAGTGAATCAGGTCAGGTCCTGTGGAACGCCAAACCAGGCAGTCGCGCGGGACCGAAGGAGAAAGCATTGCGTCGCATGCCGGTTCGGCGGGACGTTTACACAACGGAAAACCGTGCGAATTTTACCGATGCTGAAAGCGACCCGTATGCAGAAACCGGAACATTCGTGTATCATCCTGAGTTGACAGGCAAAGCCTTTAAAACAATCCGCAATCTGGTGAAGATTGTTGGCATCGATTCCCATGAAGAAATGAAACAGGCATGGAAAGAGATGAGGCACGCCGGTTTTCCTCCCGATGCGATGAAGGTCTTTTTTAATGTCTCCATGCTCGATTATAAAAAGATCGGTCAGGGCGACCCGCTGTTGGATTCAAAAAATCCACTTGAATCGGCACGCCGGGCTTCGGAGCTGGGCTCGATCTTTCGCTATCAGTACAAGAGTGCCGAACAAATCGCCCGCAAGGCGCAACGAAAACGAATCACGCCATGAAAAAGGGAAATGCCTATGCGATCATGATGTTCGTTTTGATGTTGTTCGGGGTGTTCTTCCTCTATCCTGCGGCGAAGATCGTCGGCGAGGCATTTTGGAACAAGGACAGCGGTTTCACCCTGGAGTATCTTGTCACGGTGTGCAGGGAACCGGTTTATGTGGAGGGCCTGTGGAATGCTTTTCTGTTGGGACTTGTTAGCACCGTGGCCACCCTGCTGCTGTCCTTTCCTCTGGCCTTGCTGACGCATAAATATGACTTCAAGGGCAAGAAAATTCTGGGTGTGCTCGTGTTGATTCCGCTGATACTTCCGCCCTTTGTCGGTGCGGTTGGCATCAAGGAAATGCTTGGTGTGGACGGGGCCTTCAATGCTTTGCTGATCAATTCCGGACTGATGGATGGGGCGCGGCCCCATGACTGGCTTGCCCAGGGCCGTTTTGCGGGCATCGTGATCATGAACGCGCTCCATCTGTATCCGATTTTATACATGAACATTGCGGCGGCTCTCGCCAATCTCGATCCGGCGATGGAGCAGGCGGCTGAAAATCTTGGTTGCTCGCCGTGGCGGAGATTTTGGAAAATCACCCTGCCTCTCTCCCTACCCGGCGTGTTCGCGGGTGCTTCGATCGTATTCATCTGGGCGTTTACAGAGCTGGGGGTCCCCTTGGTTTTTGATTACACCAGGGTAGCCCCGGTTCAGGTTTTCGATGGCATCAAGGACATAGGCGGGAATCCTCTACCCTACGCGATTGTGGCCATCATGTTGCTCATTTCAGCAGCGGTTTTCGCAGTTTCGAAGCTGGTCCTGGGGCGATCTCCGCTCGGCACGGCTCCCCGGCCCAAGGGTCGCAGCCATGATGTCCTCCTCAAGGGGCCGAAGTCCTGGCTTGTTTGCGCTGTCTTTGTCGGGGTCTTTGCCATCGCTTCTCTTCCCCATCTGGGGGTGATTCTCCTTTCCGTCTCCGGCGATTGGTACAAAACGTTGTTGCCTGAATCACTTTCGATGAGCCATTACCATGAAGCCCTGGGCAACTCTCTGGTGGTGCCCTCAATCAAGAACAGCCTGTATTACTCTTCCATTGCGACGATCATCGATCTGGTGCTGGGACTTTCTGTTGCCTGGGTCGTGGTGCGGAGCAAGGTGCGCGGAAGAGGGCTTCTTGATGCCCTGGTGATGCTGCCGCTGGCTGTGCCGGGATTGGTCATGGCGTTTGGTTATCTGGCTCTCTCCCAACCGGGGCAGCCATTTTCCTTTATGGTGGGCAGTGATGGCAATCCCGCGTTGTTGCTTATCGTTGCCTATGCGTTTCGCCGCCTGCCATACATCGTGCGCTCCGCCGTGGCGGGGTTGCAGCAAAGTAACCCCGTTTTGGAGGAGGCGGCACGATCCTTGGGTGCGACCACATCGCGAACACTGAGGAGAATCGCCATCCCGCTGATCGGGGCGAACCTGGCAGCCGGAGCGATCCTGGCCTTTGCATTCGCCATGCTGGAGGTCAGCGATAGTTTGATTCTCGCACAACAAACCGAGCACTACCCCATCACGAAGGCGATTTATGCTCTGCTGAGCACTTTGGGTAATGGCGTGCAACTATCCGCGGCACTGGGAGTATGGGCGATGGTCTTTCTCTCGGTTGCCATCATTGGTGCCGCAGTGATCGGCGGCAAGCGCGGCGGCTTGTTTAAAGTTTAACAAAACCTTCAACGGCCGGTTCGAAGATGTTCAGAAGACCAATTCTCGACTTTTAGAAAACCGTAAAAAATCCCCAATTTCTTTTTGCTTCGCAAGAAAGCACAGATTGTCAATAATATCAAGGAAACAAAGGGAAAAATCAGCAGAACATGCAGATAGTCCGGCATGCACGGGTTTCATTGATGACAAGTAAATAGGATAATTTTAAAATTTAGACTTGATTACCATCTGGCAATTTGATTGAATCTGCCCTGTCCCGACAAAGTTGTCTACGTCCCAATTATGGCGACTTTGTCAATTAACATCTAATATACCAGCCATGAAAAACGTTCACACAGTGAATTCGGGCCCTGCTGTACAGGCAGAGGCGGATCGTCTTGCAGACTTCGTGCTTTTTACGCAGCGGAGTTGCATTCTCAACCTGTCGGGAGAACTCAGCAAGGGAAATGTTTCATTTCCCCAGTTCTTCCTGTTAGCTTATTTATCAAGCGAAGAGTATCTGACCATGTCGGACATCGCAAAAAAAATGGGTCATTCAACAGCCGCCGCTACCGGTTTGGTGGATCGCTTGGAAAAACTGTCCTATGTGGAACGGATTCACGCGGCCGAAGACCGTCGCAAAATCATGGTGCGCATTACCCAGAAAGGGGTGGAGCTTGTCGCGCGGATGCGCCGTGAGATCGCCCTGGATTTGGCTGACATGCTTTCCACCATGGACCAGGAGGAAACCGACACTGTGGACGCCACCCGCCGCGCCATGTCGATGCTGCCGCATTCGTAACGAAAATCAATGATTTTCATTCAGTTGTTCTTTTGCTCGATTTTCATCCGAAAATCCCGCCCCGGTTTGCTGTGGCGGGATTTTTCTCGCTGCGAACCGTCGTGTCATGAAAGAAAATGATTACCTGCAACCACTGCGCCAGATTGACGGACTTCAGGTTGCTTTTGTCGCCCGGATTTCCTCCGTAAATGTTGATGCCGAGCGCGACGAGGTGATGTCGCGGCTTCGGGATCATCACGCCCGCTCAGTGGCCGCTTTGGGTTTCTCCACCGCCCAATGGTGGCGGGCGGAACAAGTGCATGGAAACAAGGTCGCTGTCGCGGGACATTCAGTCAGCATCATGGCGGCTGACGGTTTGCCGGTGATTGAAGGAGTGGATGGAATGATTGCGTCTTCCGACTCAGGTTTGGTCCTTGCGATCTATGTGGCCGATTGCGGACCGATCTGGCTTGCCGACACCGCGAACGGTGCCTTCGCTTTGTTGCACTCGGGAAAAAAAGGAACGGAAGGCAACATCCTTGGCGAGGCAGTGGAAATGATGCAGCGATCGTTTGGCAGTCGACCTGAAAACCTCGTGGGCGTCCTGGGGCCGTGCATCCGGCCGCCGCATTACGAATTCGACTTCGCCGCAGAGATTTCAAGACAGGCTGCCGCTGCGGGAGTGGGGCGGTTTTTCGACTGTCGATTATGCACCGCTTCGGACTTGTCGAAATATTATAGTTATCGTAAAGAAAAGGGACGCACCGGTCGGATGATGGCGTTGATTGGTAGACAAAATAAGCAATGAGTGAAAAAACAATAACGATACAAGCACCTGCAAAAATCAACCTCTCCCTGAAGGTGCTGGGGAAAAGGAGCGACGGATATCATGAGGTGGAGACGCGGATCACCCGGGTGAAAGGCCTTGCCGACACTCTCGAATTCAAAGAGTCGGCTCATTTTTCTTTTCACTGCGACACCGCAGGTGTGCCCGAGGACGAAAGCAATCTTGTGGTGAAGGCCACCAGGATTTTTGAGAAAATTTCCAAACGGAAATGTGTGGCGGAGTTGCGCTTGTTCAAAAAAATTCCCCATGGTGCAGGTCTTGGCGGCGGCAGCAGTGATGCCGCAGCGTGTCTCAAGGCTTGGAACCAATGGCACGACAATGTTCTATCGGACAAAGAATTGCTTGCCGCCGCTGCCGAATTGGGCAGCGATGTGCCCTTTTTTCTTGGCAGCGACACGGCGCGTTGCACGGGGCGGGGAGAGAGAATCGAGCCTTTGGACAATCCCAAGCACTGCCCGCTTGTGATTTTCAAACCTGCGTTTGGCGTTTCCACCGCCGATGCGTATGCCCGGGTTCATGCGGCGTATGAATTGCCCGGGGTCTCTTACGCGCCTGTGGTTTTCCCCTGGGGGGAGCTTGTGAACGAACTTGAAAAACCAGTGTTTGGGAAATTTGTTTTTCTGGCAGAGTTGAAAAACTTCCTGACATCGCGCCCGGAAGTCCGCGCGGCGATGATGAGCGGCTCCGGGTCCGCCATGTTTGCCGTACTTGCTGACGCAGCGGATGGCGAGACATTGATCCAAACGGTGCGTGATCGACTGGATCCCCTGTTGTGGGCCTGTTCGGCAGAGATCGGCGCGTGAGGCATCCGCATGAAAAAGCGGGAGGTGATTCACCTCCCGCTATCATTGAACCCGAACGATCAGATCTAATCTTTTCGTCAGGTGATTAATTTTTGGCAACCTTCTTGGCAGGTTTGGCCGCTGTCTTTTTCGCTGCTTTGACGGCAGGCTTGGCAGCGGGCTTCTTGGCGGCAGCTTTCTTTGCCGGCGCTTTTTTTGCCGCTTTTTTGGCCGGAGCAGCCTTTTTCGCGGGCTTTCTGGCCGGAGCAGCTTTTTTCGCTACGGCTTTTTTGGCAGCAGGCTTGGCGGCTTTTTTCGCGCTCTTGCTTGGTTTTTTAACCGCTTTTTTCGCTGGAGCAGCTTTTTTCGCGGGTGCTTTTGCAGCTTTTTTCACAGCAGCCTTTTTGGCCGGGGCTTTTTTGGCCGGGGCTTTTTTGGCAGGTGCTTTTTTCACTGCTTTCTTCGCGGTCTTGACCGCGGCCTTCTTCGCTGATTTCTTGGCAGCCATAGTTTTGTGTTGTTTTAGTTCGTGTTCGATGTTTGCTTTCTCTTCGGACGATAATTTTCCGGAGGAGAGGAGTGCGAGGATCGCTTCACCGAGGCGACCTCCAAAAGTGTTGGTGAGAAATTCTTCTACGGCTTCCGATACCACTGATTTTTGTGGATGGGCTGCTTGATAGACATGAGCACGGCCCGACTTGACTCGTCGCACATGACCTTTCTTTTCGAGGTTCTGCATTACCGTCAGCACAGTTGTATATGCCCTTTCCTTGCCGTCCGGCAGCTCTTCCAACACCGTGGCCACCGTAGAGGGACCGTGATGCCAGAGCACCGAAAGCGCTTGCAATTCAAGGTTGGATGGTTGAGCTATGCGTATCATATTTGTAATAGCAGATGCAGTTGATATTTAAGAAATATAAATTATCAAAGAACTAGTCAACAAAAATTAATCAATTTGTTGAAAGAATGTAGATGGCATGATCAAGGCGCGGTTGGCGCAGAGAGCTTTTTTGAAAAAAGCCAGTTACGATGAGGTTGGTAATAGCCATGTACTCAGGGTTTTCCGTTGTTCTCGAAATGGAAAATAGCTTGATTGACCGATTGACAGCACAGCAAACGCTGATAGTCTCCGCGCGCGTCGGGTGGGTTCAACACTGTGTTTTTTCCATCGGCCACTTCATCTCACAAATTATACGCACGAACCATGGCAATACCAAAGAAGGCGGCGAAAGCCGCAAAGACATCCGCTGCTGCTAAGGCCGGAAAATCCACAAAGTATGTTTACAACTGGGGCGCAGGCAAAGCCGATGGCGACGGTTCGCAAAAAGCCCTGCTGGGTGGCAAGGGAGCCAATCTCGCGGAAATGACCCGCATCGGTCTTCCTGTTCCTCCCGGGTTTACCATCAGTACGGAAGTTTGCACGTTTTTCTACGCCAACAAAAAGTCCTACCCGGCTTCGCTGCAAGCCCAGATGGAAGCAGGGGTCGCCAACATGGAGAAAATCATGGGCTGCAAATTCGGTGATTCAGCCGGAATGCCTCTTCTCGTCGCCGTGCGCTCGGGCGCGCGTGATTCGATGCCGGGAATGATGGATACGATCCTGAATCTCGGTCTCAATGACCAGACGGTGCTGTCCCTGGCCAAGGCCACGAAAAACGAGCGCTTCGCGTGGGATTGCTATCGCCGTTTCATTCAAATGTACGGCGACGTTGTTCTCGGTGTGCAAAAACGCGAGGGCGAGGACCATGAGCCTTTTGAAGTCGTGATTGAGGAGTTCAAGCACGCGAAGTATCATGCCGACATTGAGGACTCCGCACTGACTGCGGAAGACCAGCAGGAATTGTGCAAACGGTTCAAGGCACTCGTCAAGGAGCGCACGGGCAAGGGATTTCCCGCCAATCCCTGGGATCAGCTGCGCGGTGCTGCCGGAGCCGTTTTCGGTTCATGGATGAACGACCGCGCGATCGTGTATCGCCGCAAGTACAACATTCCCGCCGAATGGGGCACGGCTGTCAATGTTCAGGCGATGGTGTATGGCAACACCGGCAACACGTCCGGTTCGGGCGTTGCTTTTACCCGCAACCCCGCCAACGGCGCGGATGAATTTTACGGGGAATTCCTGATCAATGCGCAAGGTGAGGACGTCGTCGCCGGAGTTCGCACGCCGGAACCCGTGAGCAAGCTGAAAAAAGTGATGCCCAAATCCTATGCAGAACTGATGAAGGTTCGCTCGATTCTTGAAAAGCACTTCAAGGATGTGCAGGATATTGAATTCACCGTGCAGGAAGGCAAGTTGTTCATGTTGCAGACGCGCAACGGCAAACGCACCGCCGCTGCGGCTCTCAAGTTCTCGATGGACATGGTGAAGGAAAAACTCATCGATTGGGAAACCGCCGTGTTGCGCAATCCGGCCGATCAGCTCGATCAGTTGCTCGCGCCGATCTTCGACCTCGCCGATGTCAAGAAGGCCAAGGCCATTGCGACCGGTCTGCCCGCCGGCCCCGGAGCCGCTTCCGGCAAGGTCTATTTCAATGCCGATCGTGCCGTGCTTGCCGAACAAGCAGGCGAGAAGGTGTTGCTGGTTCGCAATGAAACCAGCCCCGAAGACCTTCGCGGCATGATTGCCGCCGAAGGAATTCTCACCGCCAAGGGGGGAGTGTCATCTCACGCGGCTCTTGTGGCCCGTCAGATGGGCAAGGTCTGCATCTGCGGCGCGGGTGCCCTGGATATCAACTACGATAAAAAGACCGTCAGTGTTTCGGGGCAAACATTCAAGGAGGGTGACTTCCTGTCCATCGATGGAACTTCGGGCATCGTTTACGGCGGCGAGCTGAAAACCGCCCCTTCGGAAATCATCACCGGTGTTGTGAGCAACAACAAAACGTCGCAAAAATCCGAGAAGTTCAAGAGTTTCCTGCAATTGATGCAGTGGTGCGAAAAAGCAAGCCGCATGGACGTGCGGACCAATGCCGACACACCCGAGCAAACCAACATCGCGGTTGCTTTCGGTGCCAAAGGCATCGGCCTCACCCGCACGGAGCACATGTTCTTTGAAGGGGATCGCATCGATGCAATGCGCGAGATGATCCTTGCCAACAACGAGACCGCCCGTCGTGCCGCGCTCGCCAAATTGCTTCCCTACCAGCGTGCCGACTTCACGGGCATCTTCAAGGCGCTCAAAGGTCTTCCCGCGACCATCCGCCTTCTCGATCCGCCGCTTCACGAGTTCCTGCCCCACAGCAAAGAGCAGCAGCTCGATCTCGCGAAGAAGCTGAACATCAGCGTCGAGTACATCATGCAGCGCGTTGCGCAACTGCACGAGTTCAATCCGATGCTCGGTCACCGCGGTTGCCGTCTTGGCATCGCTTATCCGGAAATTACCGAGATGCAGGCACGCGCGATTTTCGAGGCTGCGGCTGACCTGGCGAAAAAAGGCATCAAGGTCAAACCCGAGGTGATGATTCCGCTGGTTGGTTTCGCCAAGGAACTGCAGTTGCAGGTCGACGTTGTCAATGCGGTCGCCAAACAGGTCATGAGCGAGAAAAAAATCAAGTTTGATTATCTTGTCGGCACCATGATCGAGGTTCCGCGCGGCGCGCTCACCGCCGACGACATCGCCGGCACGGCCCAGTTTTTCAGCTTCGGCACGAATGACCTCACGCAGACGGCGCTGGGCATCAGTCGCGACGACATGGGCAACTTCCTGCTGCCCTACACCGAGAACGAAATCTTCAAGAAAAACCCCTTCGCGACACTGGATGTCACGGGTGTGGGCCAACTCATGGAGATCGCCGTGGCCAAAGGACGCAGCGTGCGCCCAGGCATCAAGCTTGGCATTTGCGGCGAGCACGGGGGAGATCCCGACTCGGTGAAGTTCTGTCACAAACTCGGCCTGGATTACGTCAGTTGTTCTCCCTACCGCGTCCCTGTCGCCCGCCTTGCCGCAGCCCAGGCTGCGATTGAGGAGAAACGCGCGGGGGCCACCACCCAAGCCAAGAAGATTGCGAAGAAGAAATAATCGTCGCGCAGGCTGATCATCAAAAAAGCGACCGCCGGAAACAGCGGTCGCTTTTTTATTCGAGAAGCAACGCAACCACTTCGCCAACCCGGTGTTTCATCCGCAACCTACCATGCTACCGCAAGCAGACAACAACTGGACCATCGAAGATGCCGCACATTTGCTTAACCGTGCGGGCTTTGGTGGCAACCCCCATGATGTGGCAAACTTGCACGCCATGGGAAGAATGAATGCCGTGGATTCGTTTTTGCAATCGACGGAAACCATCGCGTCAATCAAGACGCCGGCTTGGACCAGTTCCGAGAGCATGGCGGAGGACGCAAAAAAACGATTCGAGGCGATCCGCGCGATCCGGATGGACACGAATGACATGTCGGATGAGGAGCGGGAGAACAAACGCAGGATGGCGCTGCAGCAGTTGGGCCAGGAAGAGCGCAGCCGGGGTCTGGAAGCCCAGGGATGGTGGTTGGAAAGAATGTTGCTGTCGCGCGCGCCCTTGCGGGAAAAGATGACCTTGTTCTGGCACGATCACTTTGCCAACAGCTTGCAAAAGGTGAAACAACCGGCACTGCTGTTCCAACAGAACCAATTGTTCCGTTCTCATGCGTTGGGGAATTTCAAGGATATGACTCATGCGGTGTCCCGCGACGGGGCGATGATGTTGTTTCTCGACATGCAAACCTCGGTGAAGGGCAAACCGAACGAGAATTTCGCCCGCGAGGTGATGGAGTTGTTCACACTGGGCCAGGGGCACTACAGCGAGGAAGACATCCGCCAGGCGGCCCGGGCCTTCACAGGATACACGATCAATCGTTTCAACGGCAACGTGACCCACAACAAACGCCAGTGGGACGAGGGCGAGAAAATCATTCTTGGTCAAAAAGGAAACTTCGATGGAAACGGTGTCATCGAGGTGATTTTCCAGCAGGATCAGGTGTCGCGCTACATGGCGGGCAAGTTGTGGGAGTTCTTTGCCTTCGAAAACCCGGGTCCCGCGGTCGTGGATTCCCTCGCGAACACCTTACGTCAGGCAAAGTTCGAGGTGGGGCCCGTTTTACGCGAACTTTTTCTATCGAAGGAATTTTACTCGGAATCATGCATGGCAAATCAAATCAAATGCCCTGTGGTTTTCCTGGTGCAGATGCTCAAACAACTGGAAATCCCGTCGCTGCCCAAAGCCTACGCTTTGTCCGTGCAAAACCAGCTCGGCCAGATTCTCTTCGCCCCGCCGAATGTCGCGGGCTGGGATTGGGGCAAGGCCTGGATCAATACCAACACCTTGCTAACCCGTTACCAGATCTCCGGAGTGATCAGTCATGGCGGGTCATCCGCTGCGCCTGTGGGCAAAGATACGTCTGGGTTCAAGGGCATGGCCGCTGCGGGAATGAACCGCCTGGCCATGATGAACTGGAGCGGACCGGACTATGACAAACTCGTTCCCCGCGACTGCCGGCAGAATTTGGAAAAAATGGTCGATTCGTTGATCAACCGCCTGTTCCAACGCAAGCTGAGCGGCAATGTGCGTGAACGGTTTATTGCTTACGCACGTGAAAAGCAGGGCGCGGTTTTCACCAATCAGGAGGTGGGTGAACTGGTCCACCTGATGATGAGCACCCCTCACTATCAACTCTGCTGAATTTTTGTTAGAACGATCCACCACACAAACCATATGAAAACCAGACGTGACTTTCTCCGCACGACCCTTTTGGGAGCCTCCGCCTCGTGGACGGTGCCCGGATTCGTTGACGCCACCTTTGCGGCACTCGATGCCTCGACGCGCGACCTTGCCACGCAGTTCACCACCGGCAAGGACGGCCCGATTCTTGTGGTCATCCAGTTGGCAGGCGGCAACGACGGTCTCAATACCCTGGTGCCATTTGCTGATGACGCCTATCACGTCGCCCGAACCCGGATCGGCAAGAAAGAAAAGGACGTCATCAAAATCAGCGATTATTGTGGACTCAACAACAACATGCCCTTTCTGGGTTCGCTGTACAAAGAAGGCGACCTCGCCCTGATCCAGGGCGTGGGCTATCCCAATCCCAACCGGTCCCACTTCGTTTCCACTTCGATCTGGGAAACCGCCGACATCACCAACCGTTCCAACACCGGATGGATTGGACGATATTTCGACAATGCCTGCAAAGGTGCTGATCCCACTGTCGGAATCAGTTTCAATAAAACGCAGCCCGAATCGTTTGGTGCGCTCAAAAATTCCGGCATCTGCCTCTCCTCGCCGGAACTATACACCTGGCTGCATGGCGGGGGTGAAAAGGCCCAGGCGGAGGAGTTTTTTGCCCAACTCAACAGCCCGGACGCCGACAAAAACGAGGGTGATGCCCCGGCTGATGGAGCGAGCATCGCCATGAGTGCGGGTGGGAAAACCGGCACAGTACAGGGCGAGTCGAACCTGGCATTTCTGGAACGAATCGCCATGGACGCGCGGGTATCGTCGGCTAAGATCCTCGAAATCGCCGCCAAGCACAAAACCACGGTTACTTATGAGGGCGCACCCATTTCCCGCAGTCTGAATCTGGTGTCCCGGATGATTGCCGGCGGACTGCCGACGCGAATTTTTTATGTTTCGCACGGCGGGTTTGACACTCACAACAATCAGGCGAACTCGCATGATCGACTCCTGGCCCAGCTTGATGGGGCTCTGAAATCATTCATGGCGGACCTCAAAGGGCAGGGGAACCAGCAAAGGGTTACGGTCATGACATTTTCCGAGTTCGGTCGCCGGGTGCAGGAAAATGCCAGCGGTGGAACCGACCACGGGCAGGGATCGTGCCTGTTTGTGGCTGGAGCCGCAGTAAAAGGTGGCCTTTATGGCAAGCATCCAAGTCTCACCGACCTTTCGCAGGGCGACCTGAAATTCACCACGGATTTCCGGAGTGTTTACGCCACAATCCTCGAGGATTTCATGAAAACCCCGTCGTCGGAAATTCTCAACGGCAGGTATCAGAAACTTGGATTCATGGGATGAATTGTATTGACGGATCAGCTCTTTCTGAAAGAATCGATTCGTCCAACATATCATCTTTATGTTTAAAGAATTCAGGGAATTTGCATTGAAGGGAAGTTTGATCGACTTTGCCGTGGCTTTCGTGATGGGTGCCGCATTTGTCAAGTTCACGGGTTCGTTCATCGACGACCTGATCATGCCGATCGTAGGGAAAATATCCGGCGGAATGGATTTTTCCAACTTGTACTTTTTGCTTGGCAAGTCGGAAAAATACACGGAGGGAATGACATTGGCTGCTGCTAAAGCCTCGGGCGCGGTGGTTTTCGCCTATGGAAATTTCATCACCGTAGGCATCAATTTCCTGATTCTTTCTTTTGTGATCTTCATCGTAGTCAAGGCCGTCAACAAGCTGAAAAAAGCCGAGGCTGCCGCACCGGTACCACCGCCGGCTCAGGAAGTTCTCCTCACCGAGATCCGCGACCTATTGAAAAAATAATGCTGTCGATGCGACCAAAAAACAACCGCTTTTCGTTAGGTCGGGAGCTGTCGTTTTCCAAGCTGACATTCGTCCATTCCGGCCGCAGATGAGGCTCAAACTCACACTGGCCTATGACGGCAGGGCGTTCGAGGGGTCGCAGTCCCAGGCCAATGGCAACACGGTGCAGGATGTGTTGGAAACTGCCATGGCTGCGACAGCAAAAGTCGCGCTACGTTTGCACATGGCGGGGCGCACCGACTCTGGGGTGCACGCACTGGCCCAGGTCGCTCATTTTGATGCACCGGATCATCTCACGATGAACCCCTGCAACTGGCTTCCCGCACTCAATGCCAAACTGCCGCCCACGTTGCGGGTGATGGACTGTGAGGAAGTGCCAGCGGATTTCCACAGCCGTTTTTCCGCCCGGGGAAAAACCTATCAGTATCGCATTTGCACCCTGCCGGTCATGCCACCGTTGCTGGCTGGGCTGGCCTGGCACATTCCCCGGTTGTTCGATCCCGAAATGCTCAAGCAAGCGTTGACAAGTTATTTGGGGCGTCACGATTTCCGCTGCTTTGCCGCCGTGCGCGGCAATGAAACCGCAGAGATGGATTTTCACAGGACCATCACCGAAGCATCGGTTTTACCCCAGGATGACGGCTACGTGTTGACCTTTCGAGGGGATGGATTTCTCTATCGCATGGTGCGACTGCTGACCGGCGCTGCGATTCATGTCGCGCAAGGGAAAATGTCATTGGAACTACTCCAGTCCTATGTCGACCCTGGCGAGGTTCCATTTTCGATGACCTGCCCTCATTGCGCTCCGGCGGATGGACTGACCTTGATGACCGTTCATTATTGAAGGCAGCGTGGCTCAGGGGCTCAGTCGGGTGATTTCCCATGTCGTGTCGATTTTTTCATATAAAAACCGATCATGGATTCTTGCCGGTCCACCTTGCCAAAATTCGATGCTTTCAGGTATCACGCGGTAACCGCCCCAGAATGATGGCAAGGGGATATCCCCATGTTTGAATTTTTCGCCGATTTCATGAAGTTTGAGCATCAACATTTTTCGCGAATTGATGACGGAACTTTGCTGCGAGACCCAGGCGCCCAGTTGTGATTCACGAGGTCGGGAAACAAAGTATTTGAGAGACTCTGCGGCGGAGATTTTTTCGGCACGACCCTGGATGATCACCTGCCTTTCCAAGGTGATCCAGGGAAACAGCAGGCTGACATTCGGGTTGGCGCTCATGTGTTTGGCCTTGCGGCTTTCATAGTTGGTGAAAAAAACGAAGCCGTTCGGGTCAAAATATTTCAGAAGGACCGTTCGCAGCAAGGGGCGCGAAAATTCATCCACGGTTGCCAGGGACATGGCATTCGGCTCGTGCAGGTTGAGCTCAAGAGCTTGTTGGAACCAATGGGTGAATTGAACGATGGGATCTTCGTGCAGATCCTTCCGGCGCATCCCTTTGGCGGAGTATTCTTTGCGAAATTCGGATAAGTCCATGTGCGAAATCAAAATAGCATGGGTTAAGAGCCTGTCGATAGCTTCTTTGCCGCGCAGAGGTGGGCGACGAACTTCTCCGGTCTATGGGGAAATGCTCCTGACAATCCGACTGCGGTCTCCCTTCAGGGCTCGATTGTCACGCGGTCGCCGATTTCGGTTAGGGCGAAGAGTTTTTGCGCGTTTCCGGCGGGAACTCGCAGGCACCCGTGTGAGGCTGGATAACCCGGAACCACGCCTTGGTGAAATCCGAAGGCACTGCAACTCAAGCGCTGGAAAAAAGGCATGGAGGCATCGTTGTAAATGGTGGAGTGCCATTCGCGGTGTTTGTTGGTGATCACATAAACACCAGTCGGGGTGGCATAGTCCTTTTTTCCAGTGGAAATTTTCGTCGAGAAGAGCGTTTCTCCCACCGAATCAAAGACAGTTGCCGATTGTTTCGTCAATGAAACGATGATTTTGCGGTCTTCATTTTCCGGGTCCTTGTGAAGCAGCAGGCGCATCATTTTCACATCATTCTTGCGCGAGGCAAAATTGAGCGGCCATGTTTTGTTCACAGCCGTCCATGTTTCGGTTTTCGCGCCATGATCGAGCAGTGCTTTTGTTGTTTCAAGGTCGCCGGAATCCGCTGCAAGCATAAGCGGGGTAAGGTTGCGATCATTGCGCAAGTACCACTTCATGCCCGCGCCATCGAAACAAGCCAGAAAGGAATCGGTCACCTTGGGTTCAATTTTTTTATTGGGATCGGCTTTTCGCTCCAGCAGGAGGCGCACGATTGGGGATTGCCTCTTGGCGATGGCACAAACAAGAGGTGTCTGATTGTCTCTACCGAGACTGTCAATCTCCGCGCCGCGCTCAAGCAGGTGTTCCACGAGCGCGGAGCTGCCGCTGCGAATGGCGCAATGGATGGGGGCATCGAAGTCCGCCGTCCCATCAGTCGGAGTGATCACGCCATGTTTTTCAAGGAGCCGGACTGCGGCGATATTGCCGTGTTCGCACGCAAGATGATAGCTTGTGCCGATCCCGGTGTGATGCCGGAGGAGAATCTCCGCAGAAACCAGGTCCTGCTTCTCGATCGAGATATCGAGCAACGAGCGACCCGTTTCATCGAGCTTTGTCGTCTTGATCCCTGCATCGAGGAGCATATCGAGTTGCTGTGAATGGCCGGAATAGAGCGAGTTCCTAAGTCGTTGCTCCCACCCCCCGGGACCTGCGTCAGCTCCAAGTTTGAGCAGCATTTGAAAGCGCTCCCGGTTTCCTGAACTCAGTGCGATGTCCACTGCGCTCTGGCCATTGATGGACTTCGCCTGCAGGTCCGCACCCTTTTGCAGGAGATTCGGGATCAATTCGTCCCAGCCGTTTTCCACAAACTGGATGATCAAAGGATTGGTGGCAGCAGGGGATGGTCCTTGTTTTTCAGGCACTGCTCCCAATTCGAGCAAGCGCAACGACAATTCAATTTGTTTTTTACTGGCAGCGCAATTCAAGGCGCTCGTTCCATCGGAGCCTGAAGCTCGGGGATTCGCCCCTTTTTCCAACAATTCCCTGGCGATGACATAACGGCCATGATTGATGCACCAAACGAGCAATGGTTCATCATTCCCGAAAAGGGTGTCTGGATCGGCTCCCTGTTTCAAGAGTGCACTGGCTATCGAAATGTCGCCATTTCTTGCTGCGAGCGCGAGGGGACTCGCGAGGTTGGGCGACTTGCTATCCAGCTGGGCTCCCGCGCGGAGGAGCATCATGGTTGCGCGATGGTCGCTTTGTTCTACGGATACCATCAGCGGAGAACGCCCTTCATCATCACAATGATTCGGATGCACCCCGCATTGAAGCAGGTCGTGAAGAGCCGACTCGTCCCGGCGTTGCACAGCCAGCATGACTTGCCCGGCGTTGAGAGGTATGCCCGCTTTTTGCAGTTGGTGTTGGGCACGCGTTTTCTCATCGCTGCAGGAGCACAGCAGCGTCAGGGTGAACACTGACAAGCCACGGAATGTGCGACAAAACACGGACGCAACATGTCATCACAGCCTGGCAAAGTAAATGCCATTTTGTGAATCTCTTGTTTCATTTCCGCATAAACCGCAGTCAATCAGTCATGTGGAGGGAACATCGCTGTTATGCGCCGGCACACCTCTTCGACGTTGCTGCGCGAATTGAACGCGGAAATGCGGAACCAGCCTTCGCCACCCGCACCGAACCCTGAGCCCGGCGTGATCACGACGAGGGCTTGCTGCAACATCTTGTCAAACATTTCCCATGAGCTGGTTCCTGGGGGGCAGCCAACCCACACATACGGGGCGTTTTCGCCGCCGTAAACCGGCAGTCCCACTCCCAGGCAAGCCTCGCGCAGCAAAGCCGCATTTCCCATGTAATGCGTGATCAATTCCGCCACCTGTTGTTTCCCTTCGCTGGTGAAAAGTGCCGCCGCGGCTTTCTGAACTGGATAACTCGCCCCGTTGAATTTGGTGCTGTGGCGCCGCGACCAGAGTTGGTGAAGCGGGATTTTTTCCCCTTCGCTAGTGCAGCCAACCAGCGCTTTGGGGATGACCGTATAGGCACAGCGGACACCGGTGAATCCACCGTGTTTTGAAAAGGAACGGAATTCCATCGCGCATCGATGTGCGCCGGGAATTTCAAAAATGGATCGCGGCAGGTTTTCATCCTGAATGAACGCTTCGTAAGCGGAATCGAAAAGGATGATTGAATCGTTAGCCAGAGCGTAATTGACCCATGCGGTCAATTGTTCACGAGAAGCAACTGCTCCGGTGGGGTTGTTGGGGAAGCACAGGTAGATGATATCCACTTTTTCCACGGGAGGGACGGCTACAAAACCATTTGATGCATTGCAAGGAAGATAGGTGAGCCCGGAGTAGGCACCTGACTCGTCGGCTTCGCCGGTGTTTCCCGCCATGACATTCGTGTCCACATAGACGGGATAAACAGGGTCGGTGATGGCGATTCGATTCCCTTTTCCAAATATGTCGAGGATGTTTCCGGTGTCGCACTTTGAGCCGTCGGAAATGAAAATTTCGTCGGCCGCGATCCCCAGTCCTGCGTATTGATTGTCCGCAATGGCCTCGCGGAGGAAAGCGTATCCTTGTTCCGGCCCATAGCCCTTGAAGGTGCTCCGATCGGCCAGTTCGTCCACTCCTTCATGCATCGCTTTGATGGCTGCGGCGGGAAGTGCTTCCGTGACATCGCCAATGCCGCAACGGATCAACCTGGCTGCTTGCCCGGGGTTCTGTTGTTGGAAACTGGAGACGCGGCGGGCGATTTCAGGAAAAAGATATCCGGCCTTGAGTTTGAGAAAGTTTTCGTTGATGTATGCCATGGCAGCGCAGGGATAGAGAAGGGAAGTCCTGATGACAAGGGTGAAATCCCAAAATGCCCGCTCCTTTCATTTCGTTCCCTCGACGCAGGCCTGCGGGGGAGAATGCCGAAAAAAAAACCGCAATTCCAGAGGACTGCGGCTTGATCATGGAGAGATCGAAATTGATGCGGATCAGGCAAACGTCTCCTTCTGCTCCTCGGGTTCAAGTGAATGAACCACCTCGGTGACAGCAGGGACGGAGGCCTCCGATACCTGATTTTCCTTGCGTTCACGCGCGTCGGCACGCTCTTCTGGATCCTCGGCTGACTTGGCTTTGGCACCGGAAACGATCAGTTGGCGGCCCATGAAATGTTGGTCATGAAGCACTTCCACCGCACGTTTGGCCTCATCAATGCGCAGCATTTCCACGAAACCATAACCTTTGGATTTGTGGGTATGTTTGTTGTAAACGATTTCAACAGAGCGGACTGGCCCCACTCCTTTGAACAACTCCTCGATGTCGGATTCGGTGGCATCGTAGCTAAGATTGCCGATGTAAAGTCGGGTGGACTCGACGTCGGCAAGTGACGGTTCACGGCGCTCGCGCGGGGGTCTGGGTTCGCTT
Organism: Akkermansia muciniphila; assembly: GCA_945860285.1. Taxonomy (GTDB): domain Bacteria; phylum Verrucomicrobiota; class Verrucomicrobiia; order Verrucomicrobiales; family Akkermansiaceae; genus UBA956. The sequence goes on from CAMAQB010000029.1 coordinate 22,252, forward strand.
TTTTTGAATTCCCCACTATTGCGTGCGTCCCTGGTGTTGCTGCGTGCGGCCTGCTTCGGTTGTCTGTCATCCTGGCGGTCATCCAATCTCGGCTGACTCGATGTTCGTTGATCGCCCCTGATCGGTTTTGCCGGCTCTTTGTAGAGACCTACAAGTTTGAGCAGCTTCTGCCAAAAGGTGAGCTTGGCCGGGGCTTTGCTCACGAATTTCTGGTGCTGTGATGGGGGGCGCGGTTTGCTGCTATTGGTGTTCTGGTCGCTGCGTCTGCCGTTGTTGCGGTTGCGACTGCGGTTGCGGTTGCGATTGCGGCTGTTGCCGCTGCTGCGGTTCTGTTCCTGTGTTCCGTTGGACATGGTATTGGTGTTTCGTAGTTGATGGCAGCTCGTGAGGCACATTGATTCTTTCGATTGTGCGAATCATCGGTGTGCGCACAAAGGCCCGCATGCATGCGTGAGCGACACGCTCTCCAAAAGTCGCCGATTTGGGAAACGGGGCGAGATGGAGTGATTGCGATCGGCCTGGAGCTGTCATTTGGTTGATGGGCAGATAGTCATTATTTGCATCTGCGCCGACAAAGCGTAACCTGATTTTTCGGGAAAACAAGGACAAATGACTTCACCGATTGAAATAACTAAAGGCATCCAAAGTATCTGACCATTGGAGTTATGGCCGGACCTGTTGGATTGCGATCAGACCCTGTTGCTTGGCTCCAGGGCAAATGGCGATGCTCCCAGCGGTGATATCACCCCTGACGACAGTTTTTTTCCCAGAGTTACCTTGCCTTTCGCGATGATCGCGCCGATCAGTTCTCCTTCGATGAGGGCGCTGTGGGTTTCGATGTCATGATGGCTTTCAACCCTGCTTGCGAGGGGGATGTGCAGTTGTTGACAGGAAATCCGGCCCAGAATGGTCGTGGAGCGGTTGATGGAAATTTTTCCCGAACATTGTGCTGAGCAGCGGAAAGTGCCATCAATCGTGAGATGATGGCACTGCAACAACACTCCCTGGACTGAGCCCTTTTTCAGAATATGAACATTGCCACGGGTTTGGATGCGACGGTGCCAGTTTTCATTGATCTCGTAATCTCTAAGGCTAACGTAAATGCCGCAGGACGGGCAATGGGAAGCCTGTGCCTGTGAGGATGCCGTGTGTTCCTTGTTGCAATCCGTGCACATCACAGTTCTGTGCTCGGGGGAGGAGGACAGGTAGCGGTGTATGATTGATCCTGATTGGACCAAGTGACTGTCTTTGAAGTGAAACGGAAAAAGCCGCGAAGCTGGCTGGATTGCAGCGGACTCTGGGGTTGTCTTGCAGGAGGGCGGGACTTGAGGTTTCGGAGAGAAGCGGACGCGTGGACTGCGGCTCACCGCCAGCCCATTATGGATTTGTATGCCGGAATTGCAGGCACGGCATATCGTGGACAAAGCCATCCGGGATTCGAACTGCCGATTTCCGCAGTCGGGGCAAACAATCTGCAATCGGGCGGTCGGGGAATCATTGTTCACTTGATTTCCATTGAGGAATGCAATGCAAAAATGAATTCGGATTGCAGACTACCCGCACCAGGCACCCCAGCGGTGCCCGAGTCGCGGGAAGTTAAGGCTTTTTTGTCTGCTCCGACTTCGCGGCGGCGTTTGCACCGTCAGAGTTTGTCGATGGATTTGCAGTCGGAGTGCCGATGGTGGATTTTCCTACAAAAATGGCTCCGGGCTCCATGGTGAGAATCTTTGCCTTGATGTCGCCCACAACTTCCGCACCCGCCTTGAGATCGACGCGGTCCGTGGCGGTGATATTGCCGTGCACTTTGCCGTGAACCGTTACGGTAGCGGTGCGAATTTCCGCTTTGATGCGCGCATTTTCGCCGATTGTCAGGTTTCCATCGGACTGGATTTCCCCTTCGATTCGACCATCAACAATCAGGTCGTTGGTGAATTTGAGAGTTCCCTTCACTTCCACGTCGGTGGAAAGGACGTTCCGCGAAGCTGCACTGGGCGGACGGGCCGGGGCAGTTAGTGAGGGAGAGGGGGCGGCAGCAGAGGCCGCAGGCTGCTGACCGCTGTTTGCAGTTGGCGCGGTCGTTTGTGTGGAGGGTGAAGGGCTGGTATCTCCAGGTTTCTGACCAATTACTTTTTGGAACATGATTTTTTTTGCAGTTGTGATTGAAATAAATACGTTACTTGGAATCTGAAGGGGCGGGCGTGTCAGGCGGGGGGGGCGCATCCTCGGGAAGCGTGTCTTTGGGTGTGCCATCCGGGACGGCATCAAGCGCCCCGCCGAGCTGTTTTAGCAAGGGGTTATCGTTCGATGCATTGGTTGGATCCTCGACAGGATCGGGCCGACTGATCGAAGACGGCGGCGCCTGAGGTGTCGGAGGCGGCTCAATTTCGGTCGGCGCAAGGAAATTGATGAAATTCTGCCTCTCGGTCGCGATCTGGGCGAACTTGCTGTCATTGAAATCCTTGCCGACTTTTTTGTAGGATTCCGCAGCCTTTTCCTTATTTCCACCTTTCCTGGCGATATCGCCCAGTGCGATCAGCGCAGCGGGAGCCAGAAAACGAGAGTCGGGATTGTCAATCACAGCCTGGAATGCGATCTCGGCATCACCTGTTTTGCCCTGTGTGAGCAGACGGTAGGCCAGTGTGCTTTGTGCGAGCAGATGCGCCGGATGGTCCGGGTATTTTTGAATGATCTCTCTCAGTGTTCCGATTGCCTCGTCCTGCTGGGTATTGCTCCATTGTTTTTCGGCGATGGCAAGTGCTGCGGATGCGGCCGAAGGAGTGCCTGTGAAATCCGCTTTAATCTTCTCCAGATCCGCCAGATCCTTGGCTGCTGAGAGAGCGGCGCCCGCGTCCGCCCGATGGTCGGCCTGGATTGTCCGGTAGATCATGTATCCCCCTATGGAAAGCGCCACGACAACGGCAGCCACCGCGAGACTTTTTTGATTGCGATCCAAAAAAATCTCGAAAGCGCTGGGGCCTTGAATGATTTCACCGAGTGGTACAGGATTTGTTGATGGATCTGACATGTTGCGAAACGAAAGTGCATGTTGTCTCCTTTGAAATCAATCGCAATTTTTTACTATTTTTGAGGGTGGACGCTATGGACAGGTCTTGTTACGTTCCCGCGCAGATGGCACAGTCCGTGTATATTTTGGCTGGCGAGCACAGCGGTGATGCGCACGCGGCGGGGTTGTTGGCTGCGTTGCGGGAACAAATTCCCGATCTGGTAATCCTGGGGGCCGGAGGACCGCTCATGAAAAAACTGGCAGGTCCTGCCTTCAATGATTGGGTCGAGGATGCTGCGATGATGGGCTTGTGGGAGGTCTTGAAAAATTACGGCTGGTTCAGAAAGCAGTTTGCCGCCATGCTCGCTGAAATCAGCAAGGCCAAACCATCACTTCTCCTCTTGGTAGATTATCCCGGCTATAATCTCCGGTTTGCCAAAGCGGCACGCAAGGTTTTTCCTGACATACCGATCATTTATTACATCAGTCCCCAGGTTTGGGCATGGAACAGGGGCAGAATTCCCCACATGGCCGCTTTGCTTGATGAAATGCTGTGCCTTTTCCCCTTCGAGCAAGGAATTTTCAGCGCGGCTGGTTTGAAGACAACGCATGTCGGGCATCCTTTGGTGGACGAACTCGAAAGTGCGCGTATCTTTGTCGAACGGGAGAATGATCTTGTTGGATTGTTTCCCGGCAGTCGCGAACGCGAGGTGGCAAGGCTGTTTCCCGACATGTTGCGCAGCGCCAAATTGTTGTTACAAGAGGGACGACGGTTGCGCTTTGAAGCACCGGCGGCTTCGTCGGCACTTTTTGAGTTGATGAAGTCGCTCGTTCACTCGGCAGGGATGGCCGATCATGTCCAGGTAACGGTTGGTGACAGTCATGGCCTGATGCAAAGAGCGTGGTGCGGTGTCATTGCCAGCGGCACGGCAACTCTCGAGGCCGCCTACTTCGGCATGCCGTACTGCCTGGTTTATCGTGTCGCCTGGCCTACCTATTGCATCGGTCGATTGCTTGTCAGGATCAAATACATCGGGCTGGTGAATATTCTCGCGGACCGGCAGGTAGTTCGCGAACTGATTCAAGGGGAGGCCGAACCCGGGCAGATCAATCAAGAATTGCACATGCTTCTGGATCACGAGCAATACCGCAAGACGATGATTGATTCACTGCTCGCTACCGCAGCCCAGTTGGGAGGCCGGGGCGCACATCGCCGCGCAGCTGCGGCAGTTGCAAAATGGCTCGAAGGAACATGAAAAAATTGATTCTCCGGGATTGCCATCAAGGGTGTCTTGGTATACACTCACGCGAGATGAAATTTGTCCTTAGCATCCTTGCCGTTTCCGGAATAGCGCTCACTTCATGTGAACGCCATGATTTTGAGGAAACCAAAAAACTTCATGAACAGCACGAGAGTCATGGTGCCGGTGCCGGGTCGCATGGATCGACAAAGCACGAGGAGCCGGGTCACGATGCCGCGGAGAAAGCGGAGCACTGATTCGCTCTAACGAGAAAAGCGTTACCGGCGCCGGTACGTTAGAAAAATTTCTCCCGCCCCTGCCACGGGCGTGCAATGTTCCAGCAAGAACGGCCATTCCCCTGGCTTGGCAGAACCGGGAGGACCGATGATTGTAGGTGCTCTGGTTCCGCCAAAAAGGCTGTGGGCCGCCCAGGTGAGATGAAGTGTCCCGATGCAATCGAGCTCAAGAAGGGCTGACATGAGTTGCCCGCCGCCCTCGCAATGCAGATGCCTTACGCCATGGATTTCGTGAAGTGTGTTGAGGAACGTGGGCAAATTCCCAACATGAATGCTCGCCCCCGCCAACGACTTGCCGGGCTTTTCGGTGCACAGGACATGGATGTCGCCTCCAGGAGTGGTGAAAATTTTCTCGTCACCCCGAAGCGTTCCCTCGCGGGTCACCACGCACCGCAAAGGCTGTCGCGGTCCGGGAATTGTCAGGCTCATTTGATCGTTCTGCAGCGTTCCGCGTCCGACGATAATGGCATCGGCTTCCTGCCGAAGTTCCATCAGACGATCATGATCCCTCGATGATGTCCACCCGGAAGGGATCCTGTCGACGGAACTGATTTTCCCATCCGCGGAAATTGCAAAATTGGCGCTGACAACAAGTCCCTTGAACACGCCCCCGGTTATCATTCGAAAAGGGATCGGGCAAGCATCATTGATCCGCTTGCGGACTTGCATGTTGCGTTTGCCGTCACTAGATTCGCGCAGATGTCGCCACTATTGCATATCGCAGGTCGGGTGTTTCGTTCCCGTTTGATGTTGGGAACGGGCAAGTTTTCATCGAACGAAATGATGCGCGATGCCCTCGATGCCAGCGGCGCGGAAATCGTCACAGTGGCCCTGCGCCGCGCCGATTTGACAGGCGGCAAGGATCCGTATGCCAACATTCTCGAGTTCATCGATGCGGAAAAATTTCTATTGTTGCCCAACACATCGGGAGCGATGAATGCGGAGGAGGCTGTGCGCCTGGCGCGCCTGGCAGTGGCAGCCGGACTGCCCAAGTGGGTGAAACTGGAGATCCATCCTGATCCGGCCTATCTGCTTCCCGATCCCGTGGAGACTCTCAAAGCGGCGGAGATATTGGTGAAGGAAGGATTCGTGGTCCTGCCCTACATCAATGCCGACCCGGTTCTGGCCAAGCGGTTGCAGGATGCAGGCACGGCGACAGTCATGCCACTCGGATCACCGATCGGCTCGAACCGCGGTCTCAGCACCCGCGACCAGTTGCAGATCATCATTGAACAGGCGATTGTGCCGGTCATCATTGATGCCGGGCTTGGTGTGCCCAGTCACGCCTCAGAGGCCATGGAAATGGGCGCGGATGCGGTTCTTGTCAATACTGCCATTGCCATAGCCACGGATCCGCAGCGCATGGCCCGGGCTTTTGCGATGGCCGTGGAAGCGGGCCGTGCGGCATGGGAGGTCGGACTCCCCCTAACGAGCCGAAAAGCCTCGGCCACGAGTCCCCTGACGGGATTTCTCAAGGATTTTCACGAGTAAAATCAAAGGCCGCGTTCCGGGAACACCTGCCTCCACACCTGAAGTGCCTCTTTGATTTCTTCGGTTTTGCGCGATGGCGAAAGCTCCCATACCATGGGACAGTCATGCGGAAAATAGGGCATCAGCTTTTTGTAGTCGAGCGTGCCGGTGAATGGCGTACGGTGGTCGCGGGCCGGCCATTCAACGTCATGGATGTGCGCGCCAACGATGTGCGGTGAAATTTTGCGAAGCCAGTCGGCATGCTCCAATAACCCCAGATTGTGTTTCAACTGAACATGACCGAAGTCATGCCAATAGCCAATCCAGGGATTGTCCTTGAAGTGCTCCTGCAAATGAAGCATCTCGCGTTCGCTGGGGACATCCTCATACCGTGAACGCGATTCAACAGCCAGAATGACTCCCAGTTGCTCGGCTCTGCTCACCAATTCCTCCAGGGCATCTATGGCACGACTGAAATACAGCGGTGCGATTCTCTCGCGCTTTTTGACAAAATTGATTTTGGTTTTGATGAAATCGCCATCCAACTGCCCGCCTTGTTCGACCATCGCGGTGAGAAGTTTGGTATGCTTCGTCGTCTTGAGCGGCACCGATCCCATGTGAAGCACCATGTAAGCCGCCCGGAATTCCGCGGCCAGTTCCAATGTTTGCAAGCTCATTTCGATGGCGCGCTTGCGATCCCGCGGACGATGGGATGTGAATTCGTAGGCGTCGGGGGCATCGATCATCACCTCCACCGGGGACGGAAAAAAGTTGTGCACTCCCGAACAAATGAATTTCCCTGCCGCGTGGGCTTTTCGAATCCCCGGCAGTTTTGCCACGGTCATGCCGTGCGATAACTCGATATTGCGGAAACCAAGCGATGCGATTTCATTGATCATCGATTCGCCATCGGCGTGGCGGGAATTGTTCCAGCATGTGGAAAAGGACAGCATTTTTCGTAGTTCAGGATTCTATCTGCATGGCATTTCCCTGCACAAGCAGAACGATTTCCCCCTTGGGAGGGTGCGCTTGAAAATGGGAATGCAACGCTGCGGCAGAATCACGGTGGTAGGTTTCAAACTTTTTTGTCAACTCTCGGGCGACACAGACGCGCGCCTGTGGCTGCAAACTTTCCAGAATCGCCAGGGTTGATGTGAGGCGGTGAGGTGATTCAAAAAACAGGCAGGTGAATCCCGAGTTCAGCGCCTGTTGGAGGATCTGGCCGCGTTTTCCTTTTTTCACCGGTAGGAATCCGCCGAAAACAAACGCATGGCAGGGGAAACCGGAGCCGATCAAGGCGTTCAAGATGGCTGACGGACCGGGCAGGATTTCGTATTCGATGTCGCCGACGATGCACGCCTGCACAAGCCGGTAACCCGGATCGGAAATTCCCGGCATGCCTGCATCGGTGATCACTGCAATGGATTCACCACCTCGCACCATTTCCAATAACTCCGGAATGCGGCGGATCTCATTGTGCTCGTGCAGGGCGATGAGGGGTTTTTGAATCCCGTGGTGCTGAAGCAGCGGCGACGAATGGCGTGTGTCTTCGCAGGCTATGCGGTCCACGGCGGCAAGCACTCTCAATGCCCTGACAGTAATGTCATCCCGGTTTCCGATCGGCGTCGGTATGAAATAGAAGCGTCCGGATGACATGAGGGCGGATGATCTTGTGAAATCAATAATCGTCGGTCAAACGTCCGATGACCTGTTTGGATGCGCGCTGCAGGGCGTCAGGCAGGGCATTGCTCCTGGCTGTCTGAAGGTTGGAATCGATCGCGAAACGGGACGACCCTTTTGCCTTTCCCGAACTCAGGATATTCAGCGGGTTCGCCCCCTCGTAAAGTGTCCATTTCAGCGTGACGGTGTTTGCCATTTCCTCGGATCGCAATGTGTCAAGGCGGGTTGAGCGCACTTGGTCGTAAGACACAGATTCGATCGTGCCGCGAAGGACGGAATCCGCCTTGTCAGACGTTGCGATTCGGTAGGTGCCGTCGATGGTAATGGCATCGATCACGGAATTTGTCGCCATCACCTCGCCCCGGGGAATCAGCGTTTTATTTTCAAACATCGGGACGTGAATGCTCTTGACATGCGACAGCGCAGCAGGTCGACCGGACTGAAGTCGATAACCGGCGCACGATGATGACACGAAGGCGAGGGCGAGGGTTGTGATAATTGATGCAATGGTCACCTGGCTTCGTTGGCCTGTGGTGTGCTGAGTGTTCACAAGAGATGGCATGCCAGGGTGAGTCTGCTCACTGCGGAAGGTTTCGAAGCCCGGCTGCGGCTTTGTCATGCAGATCGCCCGAATTGTGTTTTATCAACACTTCCTTGTAGTAGAAGCGCGCCGATTCATTGTCGCCCTTGCGTCGGTAAAATTCAGCCACCTCATAGGAACGTTGCACATCCTGGTTGCCGAGCAGGGAGATTTGTTTGCGGGCGTCGCCAGCGCGAGACTTGTCGGGATAGCGGCTCAGATAATCCTGAAACGCCTCGCGTGCCCGGTCGAGGTTGCCCATGTCCTGATTGCCGCGCTTGGCCTCTTCGACAAGAATGACTCCGATCCGATATTGGCCTTCCGGAGCCTGAGTGCTTTCTGGCCAATCCTTGACCAGTTTGCGATAGGCGGCAATGGCTTCCGCGGCTTTGCCCTTGTCTTGATAGACCTGTCCGATTTGGAACTGCGCTGCCGGGGCTGTGCCCGCTTGAGGGGCCGAATCACGGACTTTTTCCAGCATTCCGACGAGTTTGTCGGTATCAAGCTTTCGGCCGAAAAGGAAGCCGGACTTGACATTGCCTTCTGTCGCTTCCTTGGCAATGGCCGATTGGCGGGCGAGTGCCTTGGAATACAGAGGGCTGCCTTGGTAGCGGTTCAGGAAATTGCTGTAGGTCTCAAATGCCTCGACCATCTCGCCGCGTTGTTCGTGCAACTGGGCCTGGCGGAATCGGGCGGGAGGCGCGTCTTTCGATGAGGGAAATGAGTCAGCGGTCTGCCTGTAGAGTTTCAATGCCTTCTTCGAGTCGCCCGCCGCATCGGCGGCCTGCGCTTTTTGATAGATCCCGGATGCCGGTGCGGAAGTGGACTGCAAGGTTCCCACCAGCGGCGGCGGATTGTCGCTGTCCGACCCGCAGGACGAGAGGGCAAACGTGCCGATAATCACAGCCGGAATCAATCCATGTTTCAATGTTCGATGATGCATAATTTGTTAGAGTTTCGACAGTTCGTCCGCACGGGCGCTTGCGGCAGTCACCGCCTCAATTAACGCATGACGCAGGCCGTTTTTTTCAAGGGCCGCCAATCCCGCGATGGTTGTGCCTCCGGGAGAAGCGACCATGTCCTTCAGGGTTCCGGGATGCATTCCTGTTTCAAGCACCATGTGGGCAGCTCCGATCAGTGTTTGACATGCCAGTTGCAAGGCCTCGGCGCGGGGCAGTCCGTTTCTCACGCCGCCGTCGGCGAGCGCCTCGATGATTACGAAACCATAAGCCGGACCGGAACCGGACAAGCCGGTGACGGCATCGAGCAGTCTTTCGGGAAGTTTCAAGGACATGCCCACCGAGGAAAGAAGTCGCGAGGTGAGTTCCTCATCGGCTGCGAGGGCTCGTGAACCGGGAGAGAATGCCGAGGCACCTTTGCCGATCAGGGCGGGAGTGTTGGGCATGGTTCGCACCACGCGGATCGTCGCCGGCAGCAGTGACTGCATCGTGTCGTTGGTGAGTCCGGCGACGATGGAAATCAGCAGAGCCGGCTTGTCCGCGAGTGATTTTGCGAGAGTACTGAGCACCGCAGCGGCATCGTGGGGCTTGGTGGCAAGAAGAAATGTGTCGCATTTGCCCGCCAATTCCTTGAGGTTTTGACATACCGCACATCCTGTATCTTTTTGAAAATGCACCATGGCAGCGGGGATTTTATCGAAACCAAACACCCGTTTTTTGTTGATCGACTTCGATCGCAACGCGCCTTGCACAAGGGCCGAGCCCATTTTGCCACATCCGATGATACCTAGAACCATGCGCTGACTGTAACAACTCGAGCAGTCAAAGCGAGAATGATTTTTGCTTGGACAATGAAAAAAAACAGCCATGCTTGCCGCATGAGAACTTTGATGTCCTTTTTGCTGCTCATGCCCCTTGCGCTCGCGCAGGACAAGGTGCCGTCCGTGGATGAAATGATGTTGGCATGTCTGAAAAACCTTCCCGCTCCGGCATTGCGAACTTTTCCCAATGGCGTGTCGATGGCGGTTTCGGGAGCGACTTCCGAAGTGCAAACGCGGGTGTTGCAGGGGCTCAATCTGATTCATGGAGGATGGGACTTCGAGGCCTACCGCCAGTTTGTCGAGGCGATTAAAATCGATCCCGATTGTCTGATGGCGAATTTCGGCATCACGTTTTCCCTGCTTGGGTCGAACAGCGAGTTTTTCAAACCCCGGATTGCGGCAGCCGATCGCACACTGGCCCTGGTGAATGCGGGCAAGGGGACTGAACTCGAACGGGGATATGCTTACGCTCTCGCCAAGTTGTTTTCCGGTGGGCCGGACTCTGCGGCGGACGCATTCACCCAGGTGGCCGGCAAGTATCCCAAGGACATGCAAGTCCGCCTGTTTGAGGTGTATTTCAGGCGCAGCGGATTTGATGAATACGGCAATCCCAAACCCGACCAGGAAACGGCGCAGGAGAATGTCAGCTCATTGATGAAAACAACCCCTGATTCCTGCCTGTTGATGCACACCTGGTTGATGATTCGAACGGAGAACCTTGATATGGCACAGGATCTTCCGATGGCGCGAAAGCTTTGCGAAATGGTTCCCGATTTCCCCCCCTACCAGCATTTGTTGGGTCATTATGAATGGCGGTCCGGCAATTTTGGCAAGGCAGCTGCAGCTTTTTCCCGCTGTGGCGAGCTTTACTTGAGTTGGATGAAAAGCTCCGGTCTGTCGATTGTTGATTGTCCGGAATGGATCGCTGCCGAGGTCTATCGTGCCGTGGCCTTGGCTTCCGCGGGTGATTACGATTCTGCCCTGGCCGCTGCCCAGGCCCTGTCCCGGGTGCCGATGCCGAAAGATCGAATTGAGTCGCCGGGAGCCCGCATGATGTACTGGGAAGCCAAAACACTCGAGGCACGATTGTTGATGCGTCGGGGGGCGAAGGGCGATGCAGCCCGGGCAATGGCAAGCATTCCCAAACCCGAAGTGATGAATGATCTCGCTGCCAAAACCAAAGTCAGATCGTTTTATCAGGGGCTGGTGATTGCGTTGGAGGGGAGAAAAGCGCTGGAGGCGGGCAATCGCGCGCGCGCTGAGGAAATGTATCAATTGATGGTCATGCACGGCAACAAGATGGAGGAGTCGAGGGCCCAGGCGGTCAAGCTGGGCGAAGTCGCCCACTTTGGCCGTGCCTTCGATTGTCTGGAGATCATGGCATTGGAGTTGAAAGGTGACCTGGCGATGGCGAAGGGCAAGGATGCATCCGGCCCCGCTTACAATTGGTACAGCGGCGCCCGCGAACGCCAGCATTTTGCCACGCGAATGCTGCCCCCGATCTGCCTGTATCCGATGTTCGCCCGAGTGAGTGAATTTTACCTCGGCAAGAACGACTGCAAGGCAGCTCTCGAAATCTACAAGGAAGGACTTGGCTATTGGCCCAGCGACTTGATTCTTCTGAATGGTCTGAAAAAAACCTACCTGGCGCTCAAGGATGAAAAATCAGCCGCGTCCATCTCCACGCAAATCGACGGGATCACCAAGGATCACTGATTTTGATCCGTATTCCCGAGAAGTCCCGTGCGGGTTTTCGCCGTCCGCTCCGCGAGCAGGATCCGCACGACTCCAACAAGAATCGCGAGAGTGAGAAGACCGACGATCATTTCCAACAAGGGCGTGGCCGGGGATCGTGGAGAACTTTGGGCCAGCCATTCCGCCCATGACGAAAGGTTGATCATTGTGCGGCAGAATCCCAGCAAGGCGACAACACCTCCGCCGATCAAACCGAGGCGGTAATGGCTCCCGGCGAACAGTGCGCAAATGATCAACGCGCCTCCCAGCGTAAGTCCGCCCTGCAGAAACGAAAACGCTGCGTTCTTTTCCAACAGCATCATTTTGCCGGCAAAACCAATGCCGATGATCAAAAGACCGTTGAGAACGAGATAGCCGCGCATGATTTTTCGTTAGAGTCGGGCAAGGACCGCGTCGCCCATTTCCACTGTGTTCACCCGCGTTTCGCCGGCCGCGCCCGTGGCAATGTCTCCGGTGCGGAAGCCGTCGCGAATGGCCGACGCCACAGCAGCTTCGATTTGATCGGCGGCGGTGGTTTCGCCCAGCGAATAACGCAGCAACATCGCCACGCTGAGAATCTGCGCCACAGGATTGGCGATACCCATGCCTGCGATGTCCGGTGCCGAACCGCCCGATGGCTCATACATGCCGAAATACAGGCCTTTTTCATTTTTCGCGCCCAGCGAGGCGGAGGGCAGCATGCCTAGTGAACCGGAGATCATGGCCATTTCGTCCGAGAGAATGTCACCGAAGAGGTTCTCCGTGACCAGGACATCGAACTCCGCGGGCCGTTTCACCAACTGCATTGCGGCGTTGTCGACATACATGTGTGAAAGCCGCACCTCGGGGAATTCGCGTGCGACTTCATTGGCCGTTTCGCGCCAGAGCACGGACGATGCCAGAACATTGGCCTTGTCCACGGAAAGGAGCCGTTTGTCACGCCCCATTGCCGCGGTGAAGGCCACGCAGAGGATGCGTTGGATTTCCGATTTTTTGTAAATCATCGTGTCGAAGGCCACGGCTTCCCCGTCTTCCTCGCGACGGCCCTTGGGCTGGCCGAAATAGACGCCGCCCGTCAGTTCGCGAACGCAGAGCACATCGAAGCCATTCGCAATCAGCTCGTTTTTGACGGGCGAAGCATGAATCAGCGCGGGCAGGCAGACTCCGGGACGGAGATTGGCGAAAAGGCCGAAGTGCTTGCGCAACGGCAACAACGCGCCGCGTTCCGGTTGGATATCCGGCGGCAGATTTTCCCACTTGGGACCACCCACCGACCCGAAAAGGATCGCATCCGCCTGTTCGCAGGCGCTGATGGTTTCCGGGGGCAGGGGATGCCCGGTGGCATCGATCGCGGCTCCACCGACCTGATGTTCGCTGCGGTTTACGACAAAACCGGATTTTTCGGAGACGGAATCCAGCACGCGCAGCGCCTGGGTCATGACTTCGGGGCCGATGCCGTCGCCGGATAAGATCGTGATGGTATGCATGGAGATAAGTTCGCGGATGAGCGATGAGATTTTGACAATTCCCGCCGATAATCAAGCATCTTCAATTCTATCGGCGACTTTTTTCGCAGTCGCACGATTTGTCGGCAGTCGCGCCTGATCTAACTAGACAACGGCGCGCAAAGCTTCAACAGGGCCGGGTCGATGTTGTATTTCGAGCTTGTCACCGTTTCGATCGGCACGCTGCCGAACGAGCCTTCGCGGAATGTCATGATCGCGTTGGGGTTGCCCTCCCGCAGGGAATCCACGGCGGCAACGGCGAATTTGTAGGCCATGATCCTGTCATGCACGGTCGGCGAACCACCGCGTTGCACGTGACCCAGAACCGTGAGGCGTGCATCCATGTTGAGAGAATCGCTGAGCCATCGGGTGAGATGTTCCGACATCCGGGTGCCTTCCGCCACGATGGCGAGAACATAGGCGCGACCGTTTTTCTTTTCGTCCATCAGCCGCGCGCCGATCAAATCGAGGTCGTAGGGAATTTCGGGGATGAGACAAATCTCCGCGCCACTCGATAGGGCCGAAACCATCGCGAGGTAACCGCAATGGCGACCCATGACTTCAATGACAAAGGCCCGGGAAAAGGACGTGGCGGTGTCGCGAATGGAGTCGACCGATTGGCGGATCATGTTGAGAGCCGTATCCACGCCCAGGCAGTAATCCGTGCCCGGAATGTCGTTGTCGATCGTGGCGGGGATGCCGGCAAAGGGAACCTCGAAGTCGGCATAAAACTGGTTCAGCGCTCTGAATGATCCGTCGCCGCCAATCACGATGAGCTGGCCGATGCCCTTTTGTTCCAGGTTTTGGTAAGCCTGTCTGCGAAACTCGATGTCGTAAAAGCGTTTGGAACGCGATGACCTCAATATGGTGCCGCCACGGTGCAGGATTCCCGAACAGCGTTCGCGGTCCGCCTCGACGATGTGGTCGTCGATCAATCCGCGCAAACCGTCGTAAACAAGAAACGGGCGAAAACCCTGCTTTATAGCATATTCAACACAGCACTTGACGGCCGGGTTCATCCCCGCGCTGTCGCCGCCCGAGGTCATGATCGCTAGTCCATTTTTCATTTCACGTGGAGACAATCCGCTCATGATCGAAATTGCAAGCACATCGTGTGCAAAGTTGCCCGATTGCCGAGGGCAAACCTGTGGAATCAACACAAAGCGATTTGCAAGCTGGCTCGATTCATGCATACAAAAGCGCCATGCAGGATCAAGAACTGGACACCCACCACAAGGCCTTGAAGATCAACCTCGATCCCCGATGGTACGGCACTCTCGCCGAAATCGGCGCCGGTCAGGAGGTGGTGCGCTGGTTTTTCCGGGTAGGCGCCGCTGCGGGAACCGTCGCCAAAAGCATTTCGGCCTACGACATGGTTGTCAGCGATGCGATTTACGGACGGGGCGACCGCTACGTTTCCCGTTCGCGGTTGCAGGCGATGCTGGAGTGGGAATTCCAGCTCAACGTCGAGCGCCTGAGCGATAAACGCGGCGACAACACCGCTTTTTTCGCGTTTGCCGACACCGTGGTCGCCCGCAGTTTCAAAGGGGAAAATGAATGCCACGGCTGGATGGGCATCAAGTTCCAATCCCGCCCGCGCGATGAACCGAGCCAGATTCTCATCCACGTGCGCATGCTCGACACCGAGGCGTCATTGCAGCAGGAAGCCCTCGGCGTGGTGGGGGTGAACCTGCTCTACGGCGCTTTTTTTCTCCACCACGAACCGGAATTGTTAGTGGAAAGCCTGCTCGACAAACTAACGACCGGCCGCATCGAGATCGATGTCATCGAATTCAAGGGCATTGAGTTCCGCTCCGTCGACAACCGCTTGATCAGCCTGAAACTCGTTCAGCTCGGTCTCAGCGGCGCGGCGATGTTCGGCGCGAAAGGCGAAGTTCTGCAACCCTCCGAAGCGCTCTATAAAAAAGCGATCATTGTCGAACGCGGCAGTTTCCGACCCCCGACGCATGTGAACTTTGACATGCTGCAATGCGCACTCGAAAAATTCAGCGCCGATCCCTCGGTGGCGGGGAGAGAAGTGCTGCCGATTTTCGAACTGACCATGCGCAACCTGCTGGCCGGCGGCGATCAGATCGACCGGCGCGATTTCCTTGCCCGCGCCGATCTGTTGGCCACCTGCGGCATGACCGTGTTGATTTCCGATTACTTTGAATACTACCGACTCGCGGCATACATTTCCTGGCGAACGAAGGAGAGGGTGGGCATCGTTCTCGGCGCGCCGAGTTTGATCGAGCTGTTTGAGGAAAAGTATTACACACAACTTCCCGGCGGGATTTTGGAATCGTTCGGACGACTGTTCAAAAATGATCTGAAAATCTTTGTGTATCCTCTCAAGGACGCTGTCAGCGGGGAATTGACAACCATTCAAAACCTGCCGGTCGCACCCGAGTTGCGCAAGCTGTTCGGCTACCTGGCCGACCGCGGCAGCTTTGTGGATCTCGACAATTTCAAACCCGCGTATCTGAATATCTTTTCGCGCGATGTATTGAAGAAAATCGCGGCGGGAGATGAGAGCTGGAAAGACATGGTCCCGCCCAGTGTGGCGGAGTTGATCGTCAAGAGGCGCTTTTTCGGCTGCAGGCAGTTGCCCTAGCAGCCTGTCGGACTTAGAAAGCACAAGATAAAGCCTGTCTGAGCGCCTTCGATACAGCATGTTGTGGCGGCAAGGCCCCATACTAACCGTTAGATTTCCTGATATACATTAATTTCAGAAATTAGTGAAAATCAACTACCAAA
>CAMAQB010000030.1 GCA_945860285.1 Akkermansia muciniphila
CCGGTAAGCGGGAGTCCAGTGTTCGGATCATACTCCCCGACCGTCGCAAGCGCCTTGAAGTCGGCGTATGGGAAGTCGGTGTCGCCACTTTGGCCATCCACCGAGTGTTCCGAAGCCTGATCGGCTGTGCTGGCCTCTGGGATCAGAGCCGTCACTTCCCCGATTTTTTTCAGCGACTGAACGTCTTTGATGAAATTGGTATTGGATGGCACGACTTTGGAGATGTGAGCATCGGAGAGCCCCTGGGTGGGGTTACCAAAGACGATGCCGAGACCTCCGAGCGTGAAGCTCGTTAATTGTAATATTTGATTTGTGTTCATTACTAGGTGCGATAGGATGTATTAGTATAAATTAGTGGATTCATGATCTGAACCGCGCTGAAACATTACCGTCCCCCAGCATTTCCTAGAATCGAAATCATGTGACAAAAGTGTCAGGTATTGGTGGGTTTCCCCCCATCCCCTCGGTCAGGCAGGTGCCTTCAGGCGTCACCCAGAAGCACGGGATGGAAAATCTAGCATACATCTCGCGGGTCCGTGGGTTGCTTTCAATCGCGATGTAGCGTGCGTCATCGCCGTGGGTCGGGAATACGTCCTTCTTGAGCAGATGTTCTTTGATTGCCGGAGGATTCCACCATCCCTTCGGCGCGAAGCACGCATCCTGGGGACGCCAGCCGGTTTGCTCCTCGATGCGGTCGAGCGTTTTGATCGTCCAGGTTTCCGGGCGGGCGGTGATGAGGACGACCGTGTGAGGCCGCACAAGTTCCACCAGCCATTGCCGGTATTGCTCGTTGGCCAGTCGCTTCTCCATGCGCTCGGGCGTGGTGCCGCGTGCCGGATTGTTCGCCACGAGTGTGTAGTTGAGATCTAGCAGGATGATCATAGGTTAATCTGAAGACGTTGAGAGAAAGAGTCCATGGCGCATTTCACGAGATCCATGCGGGTGCCGTCCGGATAAGGAAGATCGAACTCAAACTCGATGGCCGCGCGGAGGCGTGCGGGATCGACGGGACGAGCAGACGCGCAGGCCGCGTTGATGTTGTTGGAAAATTCCTCCACCTTCACCGAGCGGAAGAACTGGCCGAAGAGATCCTTGAACTCAGCGACCGTGTGATACTTCTGCACTTTCGGTTTGTCCTGAAAGTCGCCGATTCGAATGCCAGGTTCGTAGTCGAGACGGAACGCGATGTTGCCCGCGTTGCTCTCGTTCATGAATGCCTTGCCATTGACCTGCCGCCAGCCGGATTCACCTGCCGATGATGCGCAGGCATAGACCTTGGTGAATGGCTTGCACAGGGCGGCGCACAGGCAGGCGATGTGCTCGCGGTCCTCGCGGAACGGCACGGAATTCAGCACGCTCGCAATGAAGATGCTTGTCCATTCCTTGCCCGCTGCGACTTCGGCTAGAAAGATGCGTGCCAGTTCGATGCTCTCCGCCTTGTTGATGCCCCCTGGTCCGAGGCGGTAGGGTTCGAACGGCGTGCAGTCGATACCGGCCTGGCGAAGGAGGAATGTTTCCGTCAGGTGGCCGGCCCCGAAGTCGAGGATGGTCGTGCCGTGTTCCTTGGTCCAGCGGGTGCGGTCAGATGCCTTGCCAATGTCGAAGTCCTTGCATGGCTTTGCTCCATGCGTGGCAAAGACGAAGCCGTTGCCAAGCTCGCGCCGGACGCGGCGTGCCCTGCGGAACGAGTTGAAGCGCAGCATGTCGGCATAGCGCGTATGAATGTCGAAGTCCATCGAGAGCAAATTCATCATCGCCCGGGCGAACTCCGCTTCTTCGTCAGTGACGAAAACCACGGGAGCGAATGCGACTCCCTTTTCCGCGAGCATCTCCAACCGACCGATGCCGTTGATGACCGTGAGGTCCTCGCGGCAGACAATGGGCATGAGAATGCCGTGGCGATGCAGCGTGCGGGCGAGGTTGCGAGCATACTGGATCCAGCGGCCCGAGTTCACCCGGCAGAGATCTTTCACGGCGACTTCCGCGGGCTTGAGGCAGCGCAGGAATCCATCGCTTCCGACTTCCTTGTCCGGGATCAGCGCGGCGAGAGCTTGGATGTCGATCGATTGCAGTTCACTGGTGACCCGACCGGGCGTGCTATTGAAATCGAAATCATTAGTCGCCCGGTTGAAGACGATGTTGAGCGCCTTGCGTTGGTCGAGAACGAGCGCCTTGGTCCGGGAAACAGGAACGTGTGTGGCACCCATGCGCGAGGCGACGAGGTGGCGCTGGTGGCCGGAAAGAATCTCGCCGTCTGAGTCGGCGAAGATCGGCGCGATGAAGCCGAGCTTGCGAAGCGACAGCTCGATCAGGTCGAGACGCTCGGGCACTGCCGACCTTGGATTGTAGGTCGATGGTCTGATGGCGTCGATGGGTTCAAGAGTAATGTTCATAGTCCAAGGCGGCTGCGGATTTCTGTGAGAACGCTGTCTTTGTCGAAGCCGGCGTCTTGCTTCACACGGTCACACCAGGCGATGAATTCCTCTTGCGTGATGCGGAATCGATAGAGGCCAACGGCCACGGTGACATCGCTCTTATCGAGCTCTTTGTCGTGACGATCATCATCGTCATCATCCTCGTTGTCCTTGCCGCCGGGATTGAGCAAGCCCTCCAGATCGGCTGATTCAAATCCGGCGAGGATGGTATCGAAGTCGATGGCCTTCCACTCGCTGGCGATTTTTTCCAACTCGTTGAGATCGACCGAAGAAAGTTCCGCCAAACGGTTGTCGGCGACCAGCACGGCGAGTTCATCGTTCTCGGTGGCGAAGTCCTGATAGTCCACCGGCACGACTTCGACACCGAGTTGCTTGGCGGCCATCAGGCGACCGTGACCGGAAACGATCAGGCCGGTGAGCTTTGAGACGGTAATCGTCTGTCTCCAGCCGAAATAGCGGATGTTCTTGGCGAGCAGTTCGATCTGCCGCTGAGGGTGCGTGTTCGGATTGCGCGGGTTCGGCTTGAGTTCGCCCACAGGCACCAGCTTGTCGAAGCTGCACCATACTTCTATGCCATTGGCGAGCGTTCGGGCTCTGGGAGAGTGATCAGTCATTGCCGTGGATGCGGCTGTCAACAATCGCTGGCATCCAGCCAGGACTCCAGATCGGCCAGCGCGGCCCGCACGCATCCACCGCTACCGACCGCGATCCGCAGGGAGGTCGCTTCATCGACTGGCCAGTGACGGCGGAGCATGGCGGCGATTTCCTCGGTGGATGGAGCGGCGAGCTTGATCGACTGGAAGCGCGTCTGGAATCGCTCGGTGAGCAGGTCGAGCTGCAGGTTGCTGGTGCCGATCACGGCGCGACCCGGTGGTAGTCGGTCGAGATAGCTCAGGAGCAAGTCCTGCGCGTCCCGAGTGCAGCGATCCATCTCGTTGATGATCTTGACCGAATAGACTCCGAACATCGACTGGTAGGCGAGATTCGCCATCCACTGCTTCACGGTCTCGACGGTAACCAGCTTGCCGTTGAACTCCTCGACTGCGAAGCGTGTGCCAGCCAGTTCGTCGGCTACCATATCGGCGATGCTGGTCTTGCCGACACCGGGCGGGCCGTAGAGCAGGATCTTCACCGGAACGGCAGGATCGTTGTGAAGCTTGCGCGCTTTGGCGACGAGTCGAATGGCGACCGTGGCGGCGGGGCCGCACAGGTCATCGGGCGAGGTAGGTCGCCACGCCAGCGGCGGGCTTGCGGGGCTTGGCGGCGGGGTTGGGAGAATCTTCAAGGATCGAGACATACGAATGTGGGTTGTGGTTGGTGATGGCCTTGGCGACGGCCACCGCTCCTTTGCGGTAGAGGGTTACGGCGAGCAGCTCGCCATCAACCATCACCGACCAGTAGCGGGTGGCGTAGCCATCGGGCTTTCGGTATTTGGTGACTTCGACGTTCATCAGAAGTTGTAGTCGTGGAAGTGATGGCTACCCGGGATGACCCGCTCGCCGTTGGTGGTGCGGAAGTGTCCGTCCTTGCGGCGCGTCGCCCGATGCAGCGGGGCCGTTGGATCGGCCTCGTAGGTGTAGCGCTGCTTGTGGTTGTTCACGCAATGGCCGGCAAATCCGCCCGGGATGATCTCGGGCTTCCAACCGTCCAGCCTGGCGACGTCGGGCTGGAGGTAGAGCGTGTAGCCGCTGGGCGTGACCCTGACCACCGTGCAAGCGGTCCGGTCCGAGTGGTGGCAAATCGTCGCGCCATCACCGGCAATGGGATTCCATACCGGTGCGCTCATTGGTTCCAGCCCTCCCTGCGCATGCGGGTTTTCAACGTGTTGGGCGAAAGTCCGAAGTGGTCGGCGGTCTGCTTCACGCTGCGGCATTCGGTCCAGTAGGCTTTAACCTGCGACCACTGTTCATCGCCATGGCCGGGATTGCCGACCTTCTTCGCGGGCTTGGAAGCCTTCGCCTTGGTTGGCTTGACCTCCGCTGGCGTTGGTTCGGGCTCAGCCGCGTCGGCGAACGCGTCGTAACGTCCCGGGCTGGCCTCGGGTTCTGGACGGGTGAGCGGCACGATATTCGATGCTACCGTGACGTTGCCATCACCTCCGGCGAGGATTTCCGCGACGATCTCACGGATTAGTGGCACCGGGATTTCGGTGATGGTGAAGACCAGTCCGTTGAGCGTCTTACGCCCGATGGACTGCTTGAGGAATTTCAGTGCTTCGCCTCGGGTGCGACCTTGAAATCGGCCTTCAAAGACGTTGGTTTCCTTGTCGTCGCAGACGATGTAATACAGTTTGTTCATGGTGGTGTTGGTTATGGTTTGGTGACGTTGCCGTCGGTGTCGATCCGGACGCTGAACACCAGCAGTCCGAATTTGGTTGGCTTGGCGAAGTCCGCGCGGAACTCGCGGGCATGAATGCCGGCCATCAGATCGACCGGCAGGATGCGCCGGGCAGTGAAGCCGTTTTTCTCAAGTCCGCGGATGCCTTGCTGCATCGCCTTGGTTAGGTGGTTGTTAGGGATGGATTCTGTTGTCATAGCATCTCTGGGGTCAGTCCTCGCATGGTAACATTTTAATTGACGAAGTGCGGTGTGCGGGTAGGGTTTGCGCATGGCTCGACCACTTCGATTTGTTTATCCGGGCGCGGTGTATCATGTGATGGCGTGGGGAGATGGCGGAAAAAAGCTGTTCCTCACCGACTCCGATCATCTGTTGTTTCTCGATTGGCTGGATGGTGCTTGCAAGAGACATGGCTGGCGCATTCATGCATGGGTGTTGATGGGCAACCATTTTCATCTGTTGTTGGAAACTCCCGAACCCAATCTGGTGAGTGGGATGAAATGGTTGCTCGGGGGATTTAGCCAAGCATGGAATCGTCGCTACAAGCGCACGGGCCATGTATTTCAGGGTCGCTACAAATCGATTCCCGTATCCGGCGAACGCGCTTCAGATCCTTATCATTTCGGCATCGTGGCGGATTACATTCATCTTGTGAGATGGGGACAGACAAATAATCATGAAGGTGCGGGCGGCAATCTTCGCGGAGGCCGCGTGCTCGATTACCTCGACAAACCCAAGCGGAGCATGTGCAGCCTCTTCCTCAACCTCATGGAATGGGGCGGCCTGAAACTCGACCGCTTCAACGATTCGACCGAACGACTTCCGGGTGTCTGAACAGACGGACGTGGCGTTGATCTCCCATCAACTCCCTTTCCCCAAAAACACGCCCCCCACCTTTTGCCCGCTCTTCGAACCTCTCATTTTCTTGCCCATGCGCATTAACCCTAAAAGCAAATTTCTGGCAGTGAGAACAGTCGATGTGCCCGGCCCTCAAAACTCGCCGCGAAAGCTGCAACTCGCAGTTGGTGTTTCGTAGATCGTGATCTCGAAAAGTCCCGGTAGGCGATCGGCGATCTTCCGCCAGAACCACGCGCACATTTTTTCAATCGTAGGACTTTCCAAACCCTCGATGTCGTTGAGATAACCGTGATCCATCAGTTCGATCAGCGGATTCATCGCCTCGGAAATGCACTTGTGATCATAGATCCAGCCGATGCTTTCATCGACCTCGCCTTCGACAGTCACGAGAACCTTGAAGCTGTGACCATGCATGCGCCGGCATTTGTGTCCCTCGGGCAGGCTCGGCAGGGTGTGCGCGGCCTCAAATCGGAATTCCTTGGTCAATCGCGCTCTCACGGGTCGAATGAATCATTTCCCTGCCTTCGGTGCAAATCTTTTCAATCCCGGGACCTTGCGAAGAATCATGCCCAGGCAGTCGCGCGCCTCTCTCACGCCGAGCACGTGACATAGATAAAAGTACGCCATCGCCACTCCGCCGACCACCGCAAGCACCATCACCCAGCGCATGATCAGGCCGTGCGACGCCAGATTCCCCAACAGATAGGTGTTGGCCAGCCAGCAGAGTTCGCCCATTACGAAGGCAGCGATCAGGCAGCGCCACAATGTGTTGAGGACACTCTTCGTATCAAGACCGCCGGTCATTTTTCGCAAAAACGCATAGAGCAGGCCGAAGTTCACCACCGCCAGCACACTGGTGGTGACCGCCAGTGATCGATAACCCCAGCCGAGGCGGGCGACAAAAAACCAGTTGAGCAGGAAATTCAAGCCCGTGGCGATGAAGCTCACCATCATCGGAATCCAGCGTTTGTCGATCGCGTAAAACGCCGGTTGCACGATCTTGATCCAACTGTAAAACAGCAGACCGTAAGCGTAACATTTCAGCGCCCCGGCAATCATGCGCGTGCTTTCCGCATCGGGGGACTTTTGAAAAATCACCGACACCAGTGGGATGGCCAACATCGACAATCCCACGCAGCACGGCAGCAGCAGGATCGCCACCATGTTCATGCCGCGGCTCAACAGGCGCGAAAAATCCTTGCCGATTTGCCCCACCGCCGCGCGCGACAGCGCAGGCAAGGTGATCGTGGCCACCGCCACGCCAAACATGCCGATGGGCAGTTGCATCAGACGGAACGCGTAACTCAGTGCCGTGACGCTGCCCGTTTCGGTGCTGGTGGCGAACATCGAATTCACCATCACATTGACCTGCACCGCGCTCGCGGCAACCATCGCGGGCCCCATCAACTGGAGGATTTTTTTCACACCGCGATCCTTCCATCGCGGGTCCCAATGGAAGCGGAATCCGGCCTTGTGCAAGGCGGGAAGCTGCACGAACAACTGCCCCGCTCCGCCGACCAGCACGCCGATGCTGATCCCCAGCAGGCTTTTCACGCCCCACGAAGGATCGATGAGATATCCCGAGAGTCCGCCGGCGAGGATGCAGCCGAGGTTGAAAAAACAGGAGGCCAGTGCCGGAATGCCAAAAATGTTTTTCGCATTCAGCATGCCCATCACCAGGGCCGAAAGGCTGATGATCAAGATGAACGGAAACATCACCCGGGTGAGGTGGATGATCAATTCGCGCTGTTCGGGGCCATAGGCCTTGTTGGCCGAAATCAGCATCAGATCGACGATCCACGGAGTGATCACGATGCCCAGAATGGTGACGAGGCTCATCGCCACCACGAAAAGCGAAAGCACGCGGTTGGCCAGCAGCCAGGCGGACTCGTCGCCGTTTTCCTTGATCTTCTTGGAAAAGACCGTCACGAAGGCCTGGGATAAAGCTCCTTCCGCAAAAAGATCGCGCAAGAGATTGGGAATGCGGAAAGCGAGATTGAAGCACTCTGCCAGGATCGACGTTCCATACAAATGAAGCATGAAGACATCGCGGATCAACCCCAACACCCGGCTCAGCATGACAGCGATGCCGATTTTCCCCGTTGCTTTTGCGGCACTGCGGTTTTCTTCGGCGGCTGTAGGGCTTTCTTGTGCCATCAAGTTTTCCGATCAAATCATCGTCGGCATTTCTCCAACAAGGCACCGAGAAAGCGGGCGATTTGATGGAGCGCCCTCGTGCTTTCATTGTCCGGCAGCACGGCCAGATCATTATGGCACTTGCCGAGCAAATCCCTGGCGGTATCGATCGCGCTTTCCACCGCACCCTCGTATTCGGCAATGCCCACCAGCACGGGAAGATCGAGAGGTTGCTGGTTGATGATCCGCGCGGTGAGCTTCATGCGTTGGGAATCGCTGGCTGATTCGAGCAGATTCAGAATCGGCAGGGTGAGTTTGCCCTTCTCCAAATCGGTGCGCAGGGTTTTGCCCACCGTTTCCTCGACGCCCACGAGATCGATGCAGTCGTCGTAAATCTGATAGACCGCGCCGAGCCGCAAACCGTAATCGTACATGCTTTTTTCGACATCCTCCGACGCTCCCGACAGGCGGGCCGCCAGGCTGGTCGCCGCGGCGAACAGGGCGCCGGTTTTCATCTCCATGATCTGGAAGTATTCCTCTTTAGACAAGGTCAGGTCGAACCGACGCTGCGTTTGCATGATCTCGCCCTGGCAAACCTCGCGCGCCGCGTGACCGACTTTGCGGCAGATGTCGATCGAATCAAAATCCGTGGCCAGGGTGAGTGCGTGGGAAAAAAGGGCGTCACCCAGCAATACCGAAAGTCCGTTGCCCCATTTGGCGTTCGCGGTCGGCACCATGCGCCGCGTCGTGGCACCATCGATGATGTCATCGTGCACCAGGGTCGCCATGTGGATGAGCTCGAGAATAACCCCGATTTTCCGGTGATTCTCGCCGGCCTCTCCCAAAGCGCCGCCGGTCAGCACCGCCAGTGCCGGCCGAATGCGTTTGCCCGAGGTGTTGCAGACATACGATACATAGGGCTCCACCATCGGGTCGAAGGCCCTCACCTGCTCGCGAATTGCAACCTCCACCAGTTCCAGGTGCGGGCGCACAAGTTCAAATGGAAACGTATCGCTGTGGCCTTGCTGATTGGTGATGGCGGGCATAGTGTCGGAAAGCTTGTGAAATATTTCACAATGTCTTCCGCATGGCAAGAAGGACCTGAAAGTATTTCTTTACTCTCCTTGAGTGGATTTTGGATAAATGGAGGGTTTCGGATCGTATGATGGGTGTATGAAATCGTCATTCACCAACATCCTTGTTTTGCTGGGCTGCCTGTTGAGCACTCTATCGGCCCAAACCACTGAGCAAAAGCCATCGACGGAAAAAGTTCCGTTGTTCGACGGCAAAACCATGAAAGGCTGGTATGTGTTCTTTGACAAAAGGGAAAAAGACCAGGACCCCGATCACGTTGTCACTATTGCGGACAGTTGTTTTCATGTGTCCGGACAGAATTTCGGCTACCTCTCCACCGAAAAGGAATATGCCAACTACAAATTGACGCTGTCGTACAAATGGGGGGAGAAAAAATGGCCCCCCAGGGACAAGGCCATACGCGACGCAGGGATTATTTACCATGCCGTCGGGGAAGACATTGTCTGGAGCAATGGCATGGAATTTCAAATCCAGGAAGGCGACACCGGCGACCTTTTTCTCATCGGGGGTAAGGAAAACAACCCTGCCGTAACCGTCAAAGACAAAAAATATGGCGGTACCAAAAGCATCGACCGCGTCGTCAAGTGGTCGACCGAGGAAAAACCCCAGGGCGAATGGAACCTGTGTGTGCTGATCTGCAAAGGCAAAAAATTCGAACACTGGGTGAATGGCAAACTCGTGATGTCGGGCGAAACCGAGGGTCGCGAAAAAGGAAAAATCCAACTGCAATCCGAAGGAGCGGAAATCTGGTATCGCGACATCACTCTGGAAGCGTTGCCCTAAAGGCAACCTGCGTTCCCAGATATTGAAAATTTGAGCCATTTTTTCGAATCCCTGATAGCAAAACCGGGGCAGCAGCGTAGTGTCGGCAACATGTTGCGCTCACTATCTTTACTGCTGCTTTCCTCGGCCCTCGCGGCAACCTGCATGGCGGAAATCAGCAATACCATTGTTGCTTCCGGACTGCTTGATCCGATGGAAATCACCATCGCACCCGACGGCGATCTTTTCGTCATCGAGCGCGAGGGCCGCGTGCTTCGGGTTCATCCTGCCACCGGGGCGATGTTTGTCATTGGCCAGTTGCCTGTGACCGCGCTGAACGAGAAGAATCGATCCAGCAAATGGGCGCGTGAGGACGGCATGCTGGGCATCACGGTCGACCCGCAATTTGCCAAAAACCAGCGCCTTTATATCTACTACAGTGCCGCCGATATCATGGCCAACCGCCTCTCCCGTTTCACCCTCAAGGACGGCATGCTGGACATGGCATCTGAGAAAAAAATGTTGGAGGTCCCCACCGACCGGCGCGACCGGGTCTGCCATCACGGCGGCTCACTTTCTTTCGGCACCGATGGGCTTCTCTACATGAGTTGTGGCGACAACACCAACCCCTTCGAAAGCGGCGGCGTGGCACCGATCGACGACCGCGATGGTCACGACCACGCCAATGCCATGCGCAGCGCGGGCAACACCAACGACCTGCGTGGAAAAATCCTCCGCATCAAACCGACAGAAGACGGCTACACCATTCCCGCGGGCAATCTCTTCCCTCCCGGCACCGCAAAAACCCGCCCGGAAATCTTTGCGATGGGATGTCGCAATCCCTTCCGCATGTCCCTCGATCCCAAAACCCACACCGTCTACTGGGGCGAGGTCGGCCCCGATGCGGGCAAACCCTCGGAGAAAGGTCCGGCCGGTCACGACGAAGTGAACCAGGCGAAATCGGCGGGAAACTACGGCTGGCCATTTGTGATCGCCAACAACAAAGGATACCCGATCATCGATTTCAACACCGGGAAATCCACCAGCGTCACCGACCCCGCCGCACCGAAAAACCCCTCGAAGATGAACACCGGTCTGACCGACCTGCCCCCGGCCCGCTCCGCGCTGATTTGGTATCCGTATGACAACAGCCAGGAATACCCGCTGATGGGATCCGGCAGTCGCAATGCCATGGCGGGACCGGTGTTTTACTACGACGCAAAACGCAAGTACAACATCCTCGCGCAGGAAGACGACCACAGTTTGATCACCTACGACTGGATGCGCAACAAGGCGTGGAAGGTGAAACTCAACGACAAGGAGGAATTCGTGAAAATGGAGGTTTTCATGGAGGGTTTCCAGCATCCGATGGACATGGAGATGGCGGCCGATGGCAGCATTTACCTGTTGGAATACGGCTCGGATTGGTACTTCAACAAGAACGGACGAATCCGCCATCTGCGGCCGGGCAACGGCAACGCCGCCCCCACGATTGCCATCAAGGAAACCGCCGCCGGGCAATACGAGGCGGCAGCAAGCGATCCCGAGTCCGATGCGCTGACAATTCAATGGTACCTGACCGCCAACCAGAAGGATGTTTCGCTCGGAGAGGGAAAAACCATCGATCTGAAAGGCAAAACCGGCGAAGAAATCCGCGCGGTGGCGACCGATGCGAAAGGCAACCGCTGCATCGAGCGCATCAGCTTCCAAACCCAGGTTGTCGCACCCTTGACGATGGTCCTCGAAGGCAAACCACAGCAGGCCGGTTTTGGCGAAAAGATCAATTTTGCAATAACCGGAGCTGACGATCCCAAAAGCATCGTGGTACGCGCCCGCTACATTCCGCCAACCGGTCATGATGCCGGGGGAGCGTCGTTCAACGAAGACATCACCAAGCTGGTCACCGCGCGGCAATGCCTGGCCTGCCATCAGGTCGATGCGAGCAGCGTCGGACCGCGCTACCTCGATGTCGCAATGCGCTATCGCGACGATACCTCGGCTGCGGAAAAACTTCGCGCCAAGTTGAAGGCCGGTGGCTCCGGCAACTGGGGTGCCATCCCCATGCCCGCGCAGGTCGCGGTCAGCGATGAGGAATCGGCAAAAATCGTCTCTGCCATTTTGGGACTTGCCGAAGGCATGGCGGAAGCGCGCGGCACCGACAAAGGCACGCTGACCCTGCCACCGGCACCGGCGAAGTCGGAAAGCGGCGGAGCCTGGGAGATCATCGCCGAAGCTCCCTTGCGCACATCCGCCAAAACGCGAATCGGAGCCAAGTGATTCCTGGCGCTCGGTAAGGTGAATCAGTCAAAGACCAGCGCCTCCCGCTGACCTCGCGCATAATCGATCGCCGCAATCCGTCGTCCGCCTTCGACCTGAACGTCGCCCAGCAACACCGCATTTTTTCCACAGCCCACCAGCAGTCCGTCGCTGCTGGGGTGAGTTTGGCCCGGAGACAGTTCCGCCGCTGAAACTACCTGAAGAAAAGGGAAAATCTTCAGTCGCTTTCCATTGCCAAGATGCGTGAAGGTGCCGGGCCAGGGATCATAGGCACGCACCCTTCGTTCGATGGCTGCCGCCTCCTGATGCCAGTCGATGCGTCCCTGCTCGCGCGCCAGTTTGCCCACATGGGAAACCAGCGCCGGATCCTGCGGCGTGCGCGCGGCGGTTCCTTGTTGCAGCAACTCGATGGCTTCGGCAAGCGCGTTGGGTGCCAGTTCCGCAAGTTTGTCATGCAGCGATCCACCGGTTTCCTCGGGCGACAGGATGATTTTTTTCTGCAATATGACATCGCCCGCATCCAGTTCGCGCACCATGTGCATGATGCTCACTCCGCTTTCCTCGTCGCCCTTGTCAATCGCCGCTTGAATGCACGCAGCCCCACGGTATCGTGGCAGCAGCGAGGCGTGAATGTTGATGCACGCCAGCCGGGGAATCGCCAGAAATCGCTCATTGAGGATCTGTCCATAGGCCATCACCACCACCAGATCGGGCTGAAGATCCGCAACCGCATCAATCGCGCTTTTTTTCCGCAGGCTTGCCGGTTGCATCACCGGAACACCCGCCGCTTCCGCGCGGACTTTGACCTCGGGAGGAGTCAGGATTTGATGACGCCCCACCGGCTTGTCGGGCTGCGTGATCAAGGCGATCGGTTGATGCCCCTGACCGAGCAACCCATCCCAGGTCGGCAGGGCGATGTCGCCGGTGGCCACAAAAACAATCCTCATTGACTAGATGATTTTTCCCGCCGACTCAACGTAACTCGGCAGTCCGAGAATCACCGAGGTGATTTGATTGATCACCTGAACCGGAGGTTTGGTGGCATCGATGTCGCAAATGATCTCATTCGGAAAATAATCAAGGATCGGCTTCGTTTCCTCCTCATACGTGGCGATACGACGCTGGATCACCATTTCATTGGCATCGTCGATTCGATTGTCCTTCAAAGCCCGCTTGCGCATGCGGCGGGCCAGTTCGGCGCGATTCGGACAGGAGAGATGAAAAACCTGCTCGACCTGAATGAACTCCGCCATGTATTCCGCCTGCCTGACGTTGCGGGGAATGCCGTCGAGCACCAAATAATCGATGTCGGGTTTGTAAAAATGCATGTCGCTCCAGTTGCCCACCTGGGTGCGCCAGAGTTCGACAGTCAATTCATCCGGCACCAGTTCGCCGCGGCTCGAATATTGAACGAATTTCTGACCCAATGGCGTGCGCGTATCGAGCGAGCGAAACACATTGCCGCATTCACAGTGGAAAAACCGCGGAATCATTCCGAGAATTTTTCCCTGGGTTCCCTTGCCTGAACCGGGCGCGCCGAGAAGAATGATCGCCGGTCTTTTGATATCGAATACTTTGGACATGATTTTTGTGCAGGATGAAAAATTCTAGTGAATGCGGGCAATCGATCAATGAATTTCGACTGATAAATCATCGCTCAGATTTTCGATCGCCTCGCGCAGCTTCCGTTCATCGCCGGGCGAAGCCATGCTGACCTTGCCGGAGACCCGGAACAGCGGGTGTCCCGACATCGGCGCACTTTCCAAACCGGTGGTCCATTCCTCGACATTTGCGCCCGCATCGGCGAGGGCTCGCGCAAGTTGATGAACAATGCCGGGGCGGTCATTGCCGACCACATCGATGCCTAATGTATGACGGTTGTCCGCTTCCAACAGGGGCTCATTGACAATCGTGATATGAATGTCCTGATTTGTAAAATCGCCCAGGGCGGATCGCAGTGCTTCCATTTCTTCCGGAGGGCATTCGACGCGGAGAATCCCGGCGAATTGCCCGGCCAGTCTCGCCATCCGGCTTTCCTGCCAGTTTCCCTTGTGTCGGTTGACCACCTCCGCGATGGAACTCACCAAACCCGGCCGGTCCGCGCCGAGAATTGTCATGACAAGCGAATGTTTCATCTGCATGAGCATGACAGAAATCCGACAAAAACGTCACGGACTTTTTTATGATTTTCTATCGGAAGCAGGTGCTGATCGTTGAAATGTCGGGTCAATCGTGCTGTGAACCTCGCTGCACCACCATGCATGATCCACGAGTGCTGATGCCGAAATGCGGATCTTCATCTACGACCTCCGCAGCCGCCGCTTGGCCTGCTCCCAATCCAGCACTTCCTCCTCGCCTGAGGACACCCGCCGCTCCGTCTCCCTGAGAGCCACCTCGTGCAATGCGGGGGAATCGCCCCCGTCCCCAGCCTGGCTCAGGTCGACCCACTGCGACTCCATCAACCGAAGCATCTCCAGCCGCGGCAACTGCATTGCCAATTCCTCAACGCTCATGAAACGGGCCCTACGCCCAATCCTCCCCAAGATCAAGCCCCATTCCACTGCAGCACGTCCCCCGTCAAAACCATCCTTTTCTTGGAGCATCAAAGTGATGGCACACCCACTAGCAGGAGCCAACGTTGATCGCGGGCTAAGGGTTGAAATAAGGCGGAAACATCGAAAAAATAGGGGCTGCTGGGTGTTGTCATGCACGCCTTGCTCGCTGAATTCTATTCTCTGCGACTCCCGTAGCTTGAACGCCGGGAATTGTGTCGAACCACTGTCACTTTGATCTTTGTCATACTCGTTCTGAAAAGGAAATGGTATGGAAACCTGCACAAATTGCTCCGGCGCCTTCCGCTGGAATCGAAGTGATGACGTTACGGAAATCTCCGGGCATATTCGAAGGCATTTGTGAGCTCTTCCCAGAAATCGTCGGCAAGCCTCTCAGCAATCCCTCCATAGTAATCGAGAATCTCACGAATCTCCCCTTGAACTGCCGTATGGTAAAGGACATCCCTGCTCATCGCCCTACTGCCTTGCGTAGTTCATCGAAGGTTATGAATTCTGCAGTGCCCGCATCAATCTCGGCTTCCCGCCGAGCAAGTTCTTTGTCGTCGGGCCCCAAAGGTGCACCTCGGAGATTGGCGAGTAAGTGCGCGGCCAAGCCGGCTTGCTCCTCCTCGGAAAGTTGGTCCACATCAGGCAGCAAATCAGTTACCGTCTTCATGGGTTGACGCTCCGCGATACTCGGCGCAATGTCAATTTTCTTAGCAAACGTAAAGCACGTGCAACCCTACCAGCAATGATCATTTGTCTGGAAAGTTGTCATGAAATAGGCCGATCTCCCGAGAAAAATAAGCCGATCTCCCGAGAAAAGAACAGCACCAGCCGAGAATTTTTCTCCGCTGGTGCTGTAGAGAGGCTCAAGAATTGATCCGGTGGCTTATGGCGTCCCGGCATCCTTGTCATCTATTCAGCGGCCTGCAAGTGCCCCGGACTGGCAGCCCGAGTTTGCCGCCATTCAGGAAAACCAACGCGAATTGGCATCGACAAACCGCCCCATAAGGCCTATTGGACGCGTGTGAACAAACAAATCCTTCACATCGCCTTGATCGGGTTGTGTGTTTCCAGTTGCGGCCCGGACCTGAGCGTCATCCCGGAGGCAACGCCGAAAATGGCCATGGAGATGGGAGTGACCCAAGCATCCCTGCAACGCGGTCGGGCAACCTACATGGCACATTGCAACAAATGCCATGAGCGCGTCCTTCCCGCGAAGATCGACCCCGAATACTGGCGGGAAATTCTTCCGCACATGAGCGTCAACGCCAGACTTGACAGTGTGCAACAAAAGGAATTGCAAACCTATCTGATTGCCGCGCACGGCACGGTTTACAAGCTGAATTTACAACATTGATTTCCCGAAACCTGCCCATGAAAAAATCCCTGTACTGCCTCGCCTTGTTATCGCTTTTGTTTGGTTGCGCCACCGAAGAACAAGGGGGTATTTCCGAAGTCCCCAACCCGTCACCGCAGATGGCGGAAAAGAGCGGCACCCCGATCACGACCTTGGAGCGTGGGCATGCGGTTTATATGATGCAATGCGGTCAATGCCATGCCTATCCTCTGCCAGCTCAACTTGAAGCGGCGGAATTCGTCACCACGGTTCCCAAGATGGTGAAGCATGCCGGGCTCAGTGGCGAACAAGGCAGCGATGTTCTCGCCTATATCCTCGCAGTGAAAAAAATGTAACACCGGCCAGTTATGAAATTTCCTGTGCTTCCTTTTCTGATCGCCAGCCTTGTGTGGGCCGGCTGCGCGACTAACAAGTATGAGACCCTCGCCCCCTTGCCCACTCCCGCCATGGCGGAAAAAAGCGGGCAACCGCTTTCGACGCTCGAGCAGGGGCGGATCGTGTATCTGGCCCAATGCGGACGATGCCACGAACACCAGTTCCCCGACACGGTCAACACCAAGGACTGGCATGTCGTCGTGCCCGGAATGGCCTGGAATGCGGGGATCAGCAAGTCCGATGAAAAAGCCGTTCTTGCTTACGTGCTGGCTGCAAAAGTGAAAAAGTGAAGGACTTCATCGAATTGGCCGGTTTCTCCGCCATCATGATCGCCGGTCAGTTCAGCCCCGGGCCCGACATGCTGCTGTTGACGAGAACATCGCTGCAATATGGCGCGAAAGCGGGGTCGCTCACCGCCTGTGGCATCGCCGCCGGACTGGTGATTCATTCCGGCATCGCACTCGGTGGCGGAGCGCTGCTTTTCAGTCGTGAATCGCCCTGGCTGTGGTGCTTCAAGATACTGGCCTCGCTCTACCTGCTCTATCTGGCGATAGAAATCCTCAGGTCACCGGTGTCGACAACGCCGGACGAGCAGCAGGTCGATGCCCGCGGTTTTTTCCTGCGCGGATTTTTGTGCAACCTGTTCAATCCGAAAGTGGCGCTGATTCTGGCCAGCATGAGCGCTCCTTTTCTCCGACCCGACGCCGGCCCGTTGCGACCGTGGATTCTCGGTGCGATGATTGTCGTCCAAGGAGCCGTTCTCTGGTCTCTCTGGGCGGCATTGCTGCAATCGAAAAGAATCCGCGCCTTCTATGAACGGCGCGCCAAGGTCATCGGCATAGCATTTGCGACGTTCCTGATCCTT
This sequence comes from Akkermansia muciniphila, assembly GCA_945860285.1. Taxonomy (GTDB): domain Bacteria; phylum Verrucomicrobiota; class Verrucomicrobiia; order Verrucomicrobiales; family Akkermansiaceae; genus UBA956. The sequence continues at coordinate 17,056 of CAMAQB010000030.1, forward strand.
CTCGCCCTGCTGATCTGGCGAAGGTGATCGCAATTCCCGACGACCCAAACTTCCGCGGCATCAGCCGATCTCGGTGCGACCCGCGAGCTGGGCGCCTTCCTCCATGGCGAACATTTTCGCCTTGATGTCACCATCCAGGCGCGACTTGGATTTCAGTTCACAGCGATCCGACGTGATCTTCCCTTCCACCCGACCGAAAACCTTCACTTCACCGGCGGTGATGTCGCCCTTGATGTTGGCGTTTTCACCGATGGTCACGCGACCTTTGTCCGACATGATTTGACCTTCGATCTTGCCATCGATGATCATGTCGTTGGAGAAACGGACGGAGCCGATGATTTCGATACCTTGCGCGAGTACGTTCGTGGGATTGGCCATAGCGGGAGTGAATTCATCACAAAGAAATTGGCTTAGCAATGCAAATCGGAAATCCGGCAAAAGAAGTCATGGTTTTGCTGGCGCGGAAATTTCATGTAGCCAAACTACCTGATCAACCCGAAACCTGACGTTGACACCGCAGAGGCACAGGCCGTAGAGACGACCCGGTTCGTCGTGAACAGCGGGACGGGGATCCTGCGACAGCGCCTCACGGATGATTTGTTGATCCCTTAGCGGAAGCAAGTCGAACGTCGGTTGCGCGGCAGGATCAATCATCACGGGCTTCGCGACCGGCGGCTCCGCAGCGTATCCGCAGATCGCCGAGGGAATGGATTCGGCATAAGCAAGGTACGGTTTGATGTCGAGCACGGGAGTTCCATCAATCACATCCACCCCGCCGAGCAACAACACCGGCCCGTCTTCCGCTTCGAAATCGATGCCCTCCAGGCGGCAAAGCGACAATCCGATGCTGTTCGGACGGAAGGTGCTGCGGCTGGCAAAAACGCCCACCCGCTGATTGCCGCCGAGCCGCGGCGGCCGCACCGTGGGCGACCATCCCGATGGCGCGGTTTCATGAAACCAAAACACAATCCACACATGCGAGAATCCTTCCAAGCCGCGCAGCGCGTCGATGCTGCGGAATTTTTCTTGGAAGACCAATCGCCCCCATGCGCTGGGACAAAGCCCCGGCTGCCGCGGTGTGCCAAATTTTTCATCAAAACAAGTTCTGAGATAACCAATCGGCTCCACCTTCATGCGCTCTTCACCGCTCATGCTCATGGCATTATCAAGTGTCATTGATTCCGCAATCATTTTCTTTGCCAAGAATCAAAACTTGGCTTAGTATTTACCATGTGAGTGCGGAAAAATAGAAATTGCAAGTTGCCTCGCGTTTCGCTTCACTGGATTTCCAACCGACACAATGAACATGAAAAACCAAATCCTCTCCCGCCGTCGTGGCTTCACTCTCGTCGAACTTTTGATCGTGATCGCGATCATCATGGTACTTGCCGCCCTGGGTTTTGCCGGTGTCACCCGGGCATTGAAGCGGGCAAAAAGCGTGCAGTCGCTCAACCTTGCAACCGGCCTCGCCCAATCGATCAACAGCTTCTATGATGAATACGGCTCGCTTCCCGCCACCGCACCGACAAGAGACCCCTTGAGCACTTCCGCTGCCGGTGGTGTCGACGTTCTCCGCGTCCTGTTGGCCCTGGAAACCGGCAACACCACTCTCAATACGCGAGGCATCCGCTTCCTCGACCCCAAACAAGCGAAGGGCAAAAAAGGCGGCATCGACTTCGGTGCCAACGGTGCTACCCTGACCGCGATGTACGATGCCTTCGGCTTTCCCTTCTACATCGCCTTTGACGAGGATTACAACGACGAGATCCAAAACCCCGACAAGGTCAAGGCCACCGATCCCGACATCCTCCGTGGATTCAAGGCCGTGGTGTATTCCGCCGGAGCCGACGGAGTGCTGAATACAACCGACGATGTCAAAACCTGGTAATTCATCCGGGTTGTTGCATTGTTTTCATCGCTTTCTTCTCTGAATCCCGCCATCAGGTCGCGGATAGAATTCATGCTGTCGCGCAGTATTTTTCCGTGAGTTGCCGACCACTTTGCAGAGACTGATACCGCACGTTTGCATTGTTGCAATCGTCGTTTTGCGCACCCTTGCGGCGGAAAAAACCACCTACGATGATCAGGTGTTTCCGATCTTCCAGCAGTCGTGCCTGAACTGCCACAATCCCGACAAAACCAAAGGCGGTCTGGACCTCTCCTCATTCAGCGCAGCCATGAAAGGCGGGTCAGGCGGAAAAATCGCGGAACCCGGGGACGCCTCTTCAAAAATCCTCACCAGCATCATGCGCACCGCGGATCCGAAAATGCCGCCCGAAGGCGATGCGCTGGGCGCTCCGCAGGTCGCGATCATCAAAGCGTGGATCGACGGCGGATTGCTGGAAAATGCAAACTCCACCGCACGCAAACCCAGCGCGCCGAAATTCAGCAGCGCCATGAATGGTGCCGGCGGAGCCAGACCGGAAGGACCACCGCCGATGCCCCGCGACTTGTTGTTAGAACCGCCCGTGGTCGCCACCCGGGGAGCCGCCGTTCGCGCGATCGCCTGCTCGCCGTGGGCTCCGCTGATTGCCGTCACCTCGTTGAAACAGGTGCTGCTGATCGACCTCAACACGCTCGACTTGATCGGCATTCTGCCTTTTCCGGAAGGGGAACCAGTATGCCTCCATTTCACTCCCGATGCCCGCTACCTGATTGTCGGCGGAGGCATTCATGGCAAGTCAGGGACCACGGTCACCTTCGACATCACCACCGGAGCGCGCGCGTTGACGGCGGCAAAAGAGTTCGACTGCGTACTGGCCTGTGACATTCGTCCGGGATTCGACCAGGTCATCACGGGATCACCCGCGCGCACGGTGAAGTTTTGGAACAGCCAGAACGGAGAACTCGGCAAGTCGATCAAAAAACACACCGACTGGGTCACCGCGCTGGATATTTCCCCCGATGGCATCCTTTGCGCCAGCGGCGATCGAACCGGGGGGGGCTATGTCTGGGAAGCGGACACCGGAAAGGAATTCCACACCTTGCGCGCCCATCAGGCCGCCATCACCCAGGCGGCATTCCGTCAGGATTCGAACATTCTCGGCACTGCGTCGGAAGACGGTACGATCCGTTTTTGGGAAATGAACGGCGGCACTGAAGTGAAAAAAATCGATGCCCATCCCGGCGGGGTTACGGGATTCGATTGGTCGCGCGACGGCGGTTTTGCCACCATCGGCCGCGACCTCAAGGCAAAATTGTGGAAGGTTGATTTCAATGCCGTGCGCGACTTCGCCGCCCTGCCCGCGCTGCCTACCGCGATCGGTCTCGACCCCGAGGGCAAACGATGTTTCGTCGGCGACATCAACGGAGAAGTTCATGTCATCGACTGCGGCTCGGGCGCGATCATCGCCAAATTCGGCAACAACCCGCCGACGATTGCCACCCGCATCAGCACTCTGGACGAGTCGATCAGGAAACAGTCGGAAGACCTCGCCGCATTGCAAAAGGATCAGGCAGTCGGCGATGCGAAAAAGGAAGAACAAAAGAAGGCCATCGCAGCACTCGAGGCCTCCCGCATGCACTGGCGTGCCGCAGCCGTCAACACCCGGGCCCTCGCTGCGGAAACGACGGGTGAAACCATGCAGCGACAGTTCGAAGAGCGCACCGAGATTTTCTCCCGCAGTGCGGCCGAACTGGAAAAAATCCACACATGCGTGAACAATCTGACTAAGGAATTACAGGCCTTGCAACTTGAATCCGCAGGTGAAAAGGACAAACAAAAACCAGATCCCGCAGTGGAAAAAATTCGTACTGATGCCATCGCCGAAAAACAAAACGCATTGCAAGAGCAGCAGAAACTGTTGCACAAAGCGGAATCCGAATTGATCGAACTGCGCAGCGGCATCGAGGAAAATTCCCGACCGCGCGTGGAGCAACAACAACTCGCGATCCGCTTGAAAGCGGAATACCGGAACCAGTTGAAAAAGCCGGAATGAATCACCTCGCGCTGTGAGTTTTGATGGGAAAATCAGGGTCGAATACGCACGCGACCTGCATCTGCCCGATGTAGGCCTGTGGTTGGACCCGCATCGCTCGAAGCCCTTTGCCTTTGTCTCCCACGCCCATTCCGACCACGTCGCCCGCCATCAACAAATCCTCTGCAGCCCGATCACCGCGCACTTGCTGAAGGTCCGCTATCGGATCAGCCCGGAGCGAATGATGCCGTGCGAATTTTTCCAAGCCAGGAGCATTGCCGGCTTTCAATTCACCCTGCTTCCCGCCGGCCACATCGCCGGATCGGCGATGATCCACATCAACTGCCTGAACAGCGGCGCCACGCTGCTTTATACCGGTGATTACAAACTCCGATCCTCCCGCACGGTCGAAACCGCCTCATGGCTCAAGGCCGACACCTTGATCATGGAAAGCACTTTCGGCCTGCCGCGCTATGTGCTCCCCCCGGCTGAGGAAATCGAAAAGCAGATCGTCACCTTTGTCAGCGATACGCTGGACCGCGGCGACACGCCAATCTTGTTAGGTTACTCGCTCGGCAAAGCCCAGGAAATCGCGGCCATTCTTGCCGCCCATGACCTCCCCTTTCTTTCCACCGCCAGCGTTGCCGCCATGACCGAAGCCTGCCGCAAAATGGGCATGTCGCTTCCCGAAGCCGCACTTTTTCATGATCATGTTCCTCTCGGATTCAGTCTTATCGCTCCTCCCCAAGCAGTGCGGCAGGCAGCCGTGGCCAGGTTGCCCCGTCGGCGCAGCGCGATCATGACCGGATGGGCGATCGATCCGGGCGCCCGGTTCCGCTACCGCACGGATGCCGCGATTCCCCTCTCCGACCACGCCGACTACCCTGACTTGCTGCGCACCGTGGAATTGGTCGAACCAAAAAACATCCTCACGGTCCATGGCTCGACGCGCGAACTCGCAGCGGCGCTTCGACAAAGGAACCACAATGCCTGGAGCATTCATGGCAATGACCAACTTGAATTCCCTCTTGGATAACGACCCTCGAGGCAATTCGGTGACAAAAGCGTCGAGAAAGAAAAGTTGCCTAGCGCGCATTCCCGTGGTAATGCTCCCCCCGACGAAGAATCCAAGCGCGTTTCCATCAATCAATTATGTCAAAATTCCGCATTCCCTTCCATAGGGTGAACTGGGTCACCAGCACCTTCTTAATCGGCACTTTCCTCATCGCCATCACCGTGGTGCCATGGTACATCCTGAAATTCGAACAGTCCTGGTTTCAATGGGCGATGTTCGCCTTCATGGTGCCGGCCACCGCGATGAGCATCACGCTTGGCTATCATCGCCTCTTTTCCCATTTGTCCTTCAAGGCAAAGTGGCCGGTGAAACTTTTCACGCTGATCTTCGGTGCCTGTGCGTTTGAGAATTCGTGCCTCGACTGGAGTTCGGACCACCGCACGCACCACAAGCACGTCGATCACGATGAAGATCCCTACGACATTTCCAAAGGCTTTCTCTGGGCTCACATCGGCTGGCTGATGTTCAAACTCCGCCCCGAGCACCCCGGACAGAACGTCAATGACTTGCTGAAGGAAAAACTGGTGATGTGGCAGCACCGCCACGTGCAATGGATTGCCTTTTTGGTCGGCATCGTTGGTCCCACCGTTCTGGGCGGACTTTACAATCACTATTTCACCGATCTCCCTGTTTGGCAGGGCGCCCTCGGCGGCTTCCTGATTGCCGGGGTGCTCCGCGTGGTGGTGGTGCAGCACTCCACCTTCTTCATCAACTCCCTCTGCCACACGATCGGCAAACGCCCTTATTCCACGAAACATTCCGCCCGCGACAGTGTGATCATGGCCGTTTGCACATTTGGCGAAGGTTATCACAACTACCACCACGAGTTCCAGCACGACTACCGGAATGGGGTCAAACCATGGCAGTGGGACCCCACAAAATGGACCATTTGGACGCTTTCGAAAATCGGCCTGACCTCGAACCTGCGCCGGGTTGCCGATTCGAAAATCCTGCTCGCGGAAATGGGTGAAGCACGGCTGCGCGCGGAGGAAAAACTCGCCGCCCTGAACGCCGCCCATCCCACCATGACCGAGCGCGGCCACTTGATGCTCCACGAGCTGTGCTTGAAACTCTCGAAGAATTACCACGAGCTGGAAAAATCCATCGCCGATCGCGTCGACATCTCCCGTCAGACTTTGTTGCGCTGGGAAGCCGAAACCCGCGAACTGGCGAAATACGTGCAATCAATCAGGAAGCTCATGCCGGCCTGAGTGCCGCTTGAGGCGAAAACAAGTTGAAGCTCAGCCGGCCATCAACCGATTGGTGCGGAGGTGTTGGACCGAACTCCGCGAAAACGGGTCTTGACTTCACCTCACAGGCTGGGACGATTTGCAGGGTCCCCCATACACCACGCATCGCATGAACAAACCTCAGCAACCGGTTAGCTTCTCACCTCAGCAGCAGCAGTTCGCCTTCAAGATTCGCAAGGAAGTCGAGCAGTCGGTCCAGGCCCTGCAACAAGGAAGACTGGACGAAGCCATCAACGGCCTGCAAACCACCCTGAACAGTCACAAACCGGATGTTCCGGGCCATGACCTTGTCACGCACAACCTGTTGGTGGCCTGCAAAAGAAAAATCGAACAATTGCTGGCCGCAGGCGACCATGCCGGCACGACGCCCTACATCAATCTTGTGCTGTCATTGCAACCGCGCGGGCAACTGGCGAACGACCGCGATTTCCGCAGCGGATTTGCCGACAGCCTCCACGGGTTGGGCATTTGTTATGCGGACCATTTTCTCTTCGAAGCGGCCTCGCTGTGCTTTCGCAAGGCGATTTCGATCAATCCATGTCCGACCTATCACAACGATCTCTCGTTCGCGCTTTCGGCCATCGGTTTGCCGGGGAAACTGACCGACTACGCCCCGGCCATGGAGCCGAAACAACTGGGCCAGCACATGTTCATTTCATGCATGCCGAAAAGCGGATCGACGTTTCTGAAAAATGTCATCTGCAGGATAACCGGCTACAAGGACTGCTTCTTTTTTCACGCCCACGGTCAGAACGAACATGATCTTTATCTGCCGCCGCTGCTGAAATTTTCGATGAAAAACACCGTGACCCAGCAACACAGCCGGGCTTCGCACGCCAACATCCAGATGATGCAGGCATTCGACATCAAACCCATCGTGCTGGTGCGCAATGTTTTCGACGTGGTGGTCAGCCAGTTGGACTTTTACAAGGGGCCCGCGCGAATCAACACGTACCATCAGGGCGGATTTGAAAACCTGGACGACGAACAAAAGATCGATCTGATCATTGATAATTTCGTGCCGTGGCATCTCCAGTTCCACGCCTCTTGGCTGGATGCGGAAGCCCGGCAGCGCTTGCCGATTTTTTGGCTCACATACGAAACGTTGATCGCCGACAAACCACTTGCGGTTGAAAAAGTGCTCGAGTTTTACGGCTTGAAATACAGCCGGGAAGTCATCGCGAAAACCATCGAGGCCGTGGAGGCCGACTCGCGCAAAAACCTTTTCAACAAAGGTGTTTCCGGTCGAGGCAAGACCGGGTTGAGCGAAGCGCAGAAAGAGCGCATCCGATCGCTGACACGCCACTACCCGTCCGTGGATTTCAGCCTGATTGGTTTGTAGGAATCGTCTCGGAGTCGCGCGCATGCTTGCCGGGTCTACTAACGAAGTAGTGGGACGGCCTGCCACGATTGTGGCGGACCAAATAAACGATCCAATGTTGGACCGGGTTGAACCCGAGTTCCAAAGTGAACACCAAAAGTGCGGGCGATTTTAACCACTGACGCACTGAATTCCACTGAAAACGCGCAGTGGGAGGGCTGCGAATCAATCACTGTATTATGCTTTTGAATTTTTACAGTGGGCTCAGCGGTTCTCAGTGTATCAGTGGTTTTTAGGCATTAATCCATCATGCAACTTCGGTTTTCGGGTTGAATTGAGGTCATTTTGACAAAAATTGTCTTGACGACACAACTTTCTATTTCTAGCAATGAAATCGTTACCACAACCCTTCTAGTGTTCAACACGAAAAACAAACTCTCTATCAAAAAAACCATGAATACCAAACGTGTCGCTGCGCGCAGCAGCAAATCCCGTCAAAACTCCACAGTTACGCTCCCCGGATTCGTTTTGTGGAAGTCCGTCCTCCATGCTACAGCCATGACCGCACTTACAGGTCATCTCAACGCGGCCACCGTTAATTTTGCCTCGGTGCAAACCACCCAAAACGGAACCTGGCGCACTGCGGGTGTGGTCAAGGCCTACGACTTGGACGGCGACAATGTGCTGGGGACTGATGGCTACTGGCTGGTCGGCAACAACGGCTCCCAGTCGGTGCCCAGCTATGTGGATGCGTTCACCAAGACCGGAAGTATCTAAGGCGGCAATGGCAGTTATTACACTGTCGATAATCCGGCGAACCCGGGCAACACCACGAATCCCGGCACCACGACCCCGGCATCCAACAGCGAAGTGTTGAAATTCACCTTCACCGGTGCCCCGCCCTCCACCGTGCGCCTCGGTGTGATGATCGACGCGCTCGACAACGCATATTTCAATCCGAGCAGTGTGATCATCAAATTGAATGGAAGTGTCGTCGGCACCGTCGTGACTTCGGATCCAATCTATCGGGACCGCAACCCGGACTGGGTGTTTTGGGATGTAGAAAACGCCACGGCTGGCGATGAGATTGTCATCACCGGGGTCTCCCCCAGCAACCAGGTGACGCTGACGGCGTTCTCCTTCGATAACGTGAGTGCACCGCCCCTGATCTGGAACGCAGGATCGAACGGCAACTGGAGTGACGACACATGGACCGAAGCATTACCGGTTTTCCCGGATGGCACCGTAAAATCGCGCATCGATACCGGGTTCACCGTGACGGTGGATGGCAGTCGGTCAACCCAGCAACTCACTCTGGAAAACCAGGGGAAAATCATCATTCCCACTGGCAACAGTCTCACGGTTTCCGGATCCTTGTCGGTCGCTCCGGTGGCCTCGGGTTCCGGCGTGACGCTTGCCGACGACTCGTTGCTTTCCGCCCTGAGCGGTTCCATTGATTCCGCCAGCGTCAGTGGTGATGCCACCATCAACGTGACCGGTGCGTTGGGAACGCTGACAATTCCCTCATATATCGCGAGCGCCGCTTCATCGTTGAGCAAAGGCGGTGCGGGCATGCTGGCATTGACAAACGCGGCGAACGTCCCCGATCCGCTGGCCAACATCTCGGCGCTGACCCTTGGCGGAGGCAAGCTGAAGCTAACTGGTGCGGCAAGCCAGAGTTCGAGCGTTGGTCTCCTCGGTTCGATCTTCCTCAGCACCACGGACAATGACGTGCCGATGAATCTTGACGGTTCCGGTTACGCCAGTTCAAGCGGCCGGGTTTTTACAGGCGACAAGCCCAACACCGTTCTCGCGCTCGCTTCCGAAGCGGGTCAGGATGTCGTTCTCACCGGTGAAATCAACAATTGGAACGGATTCCCCCAGTCCAGCTACGGCGATCATTTCGTCACGGCCTTCAGCGGCACATTCACACCGGCGGAAAGCGGCGATCACAACTTTCGTTGGGACAACGACGACCGCGGATTGATGTACATCGATATGGACAACAACGGCGTGTTCGATGCCAGTGACAAGGTTGGCAATTATGATTGGAGTTCCAACGGCACCAAAAATCTGACTGCCGGCGTGGCCTACAGTGTCATCTTCATGGCCCAGGAGCATGGCGGTGGTGAAAGTGTGAACTGGATGTTCACCACCCCGAGCCTCAGCGAACGCCGGGTCAACCCTTCCGATCCCGCCCAGACCGGCATGTGGAACGCCGTGCAAACCACGAATGCGGCCATCAACCTGACCGGCAAAACCGTTCAAGTGAACGCAAACACGGAACTACAACTCATCACCAACACCGCGCCGGTCATTCCCGTGGTGAATATCTCGAACGGCGTGCTCACCCTTGGCGGCAGCGCGCCGTCCTTCACCATTTCCAGCACGAACATCGACGGCGCAGCCACCACGGCTGGCTATTCCAGCGGCAAGACTGTGATGCTCGGTCCAATCGCAGGTAACAATGCTACTACTTCCTTCGTTAAAGGCGGCACAGGGAATCTCTTTCTGAATGCCGGAAACACTGGACTTGGCAATGCGACCTTCGATGTGCAGGCCGGCAAGCTGAACGCCCTCGTTTCCTCTGACCTTGGAGGCTCGAGTGCCATGCAGCTTTCCGGAGGCTCCCTGTTGCTTTCCAGTTCCGGCGGCAATCAAGCCTACGATATTGCCACAACCGTCACCCAGAACAGCGGGATCACCGTTGGCAAAACCACGGGGGGAGCAAATGGACCGCTCACCGTCACCCTGGGTTCGCCCGCACGGTTGTTAACCGTCCAAAACAACAAAACGCTGACATTGAATGCGACGGGCAATTATTCGCTCAACCTCAACAATAGTCTGGTCTTCCAGGACAATGCGCAGATGAACGTCAGCGGCGCGGGAGTGAATATCAACATCGTCGGTGCAAGCACGCTTTCTATGGGCAACGGTTCCTCGCTGACCCTCGACTCCGGCACCATGACCACCGACCACCCTGTCAGTGTTCACAACCTGAACCTGAATGGCGGTGCGCTCGCACTCAACGGAGCCGGAGCCAACAAGAGTCTTCACGTCAACGGCACGCTGACCGTCAACAACGCCGCCACCAACCTTGATCTCACCGGAGGGGCTCTTCTCACCACGGCGGGCAATGCCACAATCAACCTAGTCAATGGAACCATCACCACCGACTCCGCTTTGAGCGTCGGCAATTTGACTGTGGAAAGCGGCGGCACCCTGAACCGTACGGGTGTCGGTGCCAATGGCGATGTATCGGTCGGAGACAGACTTCGCCTGGTGAACAAGAACTTCAACACCACCGGCTCCACACTCAGCGTCGGCAATCGGATCGAGTTGGAAAACTCCACCCTGACATCCGGAAGCAACCTCTCGCTCAACTCGATTTGGTTGAACAGCAACAGCGTCCTCAACCCCGGTGCGATCACGACGGTCAAGGACATCATCGAGGTTTACAATGGCGCGACGGTCAATTTCACGGGCAATACCCTGAACCTCACCAACCGCTTCAGGCTGGAGAACAATGCCACGCTGATCATCGACAGTCCCCTGACCCTCAACGGGACGCTCGAAGTTTACAGCAATTCGCTGGTGGATTTCAAGACCCATGCGTTGACGACCAACTATCAGAATGTCCACATCAACGGCAACTCCGAGTTGAAAGCTCCAAATTCAGGCTCCTTGGACATCAACTATCTGCAAATTTGGGACGGTGGCAAACTGAATGTGCCCGGCGTGCGGATTCGTGACGCCGTTTGGCTCGGCAGCAGGACGACGGCCGCTTTCAACATCACCGAAGAAAACCCCGGCAAGCGGCTGGAAGCACACCAGGGCGGAGTCGATGATTATGGCACCAACCGCCATGTCTATCTAACCGGCACCAATGCCTACACCGGTGAAACGCAGATGCACGATGCCACGGTGCTGGTGGCGCAACAGGGGGTCGGTCTGCCGAATGCTTCGATGGTGCGCTTCTACAACGGAGTGCTTGGCACAAATGGCGTTTTCGCCCGGGAAATCGGCGATGGCATCGACGGCGGCGGTCTCGGCCGGGTGCGTTTCAGCAGCTGGGGCGGTTTTGCGGCATTCGGCGGATCGCTCACGGTTTCGCTGATCACTGCCAACCCCGGCAACCGGATCGACTGGAGCAGCTATGACAACGGCTTCAATGACCAGGGCTTACGCCTCGGCGCGTCCTTCGATACCCACGATGTCACGATCACAAATCCGATCTACATCAGTCAAGGCATCCACATCGAAGCCCGCAGCTCGCAGCATCTCGGCATTTTGTCAGGCAATCTCACGGGCAGTGGCGATTTCAACAAGAACGAGGGCAAGGGCACGCTTGTCTTATCCGGCAATAACAGCGGCTACAACGGCAACATCCACATCCGCCGCGGCGCGCTGGATGTCGGCACCAACGGGGTCGGTCTGGGCGGCACCAATGTGGTCTATCTCCGTCATGATACAGGCGATGCGTGGAACTGGAATGCCTCGATCATTCAGGCCAACGGCACCCTGAACAAGAACATCGGCCAGGGCGCTGGTGAGTTCTTCTGGGACGAGGAGGGCGGTGGTTTCGCCGCTCGTGGGGGCAATCTCTCCGTAACCCTTGAAGGCGGGGCGACGCTCGACTGGGGCAACGACAATGCCGGTTTCAATGGTCGCCAACTCATGTTTGGTTCAACCACTGCGGACAGCGTGGTCACCCTGACCAACAACTTGAATGGCGCGAATGGCTACCGCCGCATCACCGTGATCGACAACCCGAACTCAGCCAACGACAAAGCGATCCTATCCGGAGCCCTCACCGACTTCCGCGGTTTTGAGCTGCGCGGCGGCGGTGTGCTGGAAATCCCGCATGATTTCACCGACATCCACGACGACCAGCTTCGCACGTATGAGACATCCCGACTTCGTGTCCTCGGCAACCTGCGGGCGGGCACCGAGGATACCAGCGCGGATCCTCGCTATGTGCCGAGCGGGGCCTTCAACGACCTCGAAATCAACAGCGGCAATCTCTACGTCACCGGGAACGTGCAAGCCAACTACTTCTATAGCGGCGGCGCAGCGGACAGCCAGGTGCAGATCCTCGGCAATGTGGCGCTACGGCATCGCTGGATCCATGACCGCGGCACCGCGCATGTCGTCGGCAACTTGAGCATGGGCGCAGAACACCTCAACGTGCGGGAAGGCGGAACCATGATCATTGACGGGAACGCCCGCATCGGCGCGCCGAATGGCAACTCGGCGGACCGGAATGTCTATGCGGAGAGTGGCGGAGCCATCACGTTCAACGGTCCCCTGCAGGCCAGCTATCTCCAATCGAATGGCCAGAACGGCACGCGGTCTTCCTCCGTCCGCATCAACAGCACTGCGATGATCGGCAACAACGGCAGCGGCAATGTTTACTTCAACGGCGAGAACATGAATCTCGGCGGCGTGCTTGATGGCAGCGGCACCGTGAATGCCAACTACGTGGAATTCCACAACATGGCCAGCCTCGGCGGCACGCTCACGCTCAACGTGAACGATCGGATCGAGTTCCTTGGCAGCAACAGCGTCCTGGCCCCCGGCAACAGTGCCGGCACGCTCACCGTCAACGGCAATCTCCAACTCAACGGTGGGGCCCACTACGAATGCGATGGTGGCGACCTGGTGGACAGCAACGTCGGCACCCTGACAGCGGGTGAGGGTTGGAATCTGGACTTGATGTCCGGTGGCGCCGAGATCAGCGCGGGCGGCAGCATGGTCCTTTTCACCTATGAAAACCTGGGTAACTTCGACCTTACCCCAAACATCGACGTTTCCGCCCTTATCGAAGAAGGATGGCTGCCAGGAAACTTCGACACCGGAACCTTGACGCTGACAGCCGATGCCGGCGTGGTGACCTTGCACGGACTGCAAAGTTCCGCACTCCCACAATCAGCATTCGAAAGCTGGATCGCTGGAAAAGGGTTGACCGGCAATGATGCTCTTCCCGGCGCCAATCCTGACGGTGACGACTTGAACAATCTCGGCGAGTTTGCATTCAATGGTAATCCCGACGATGGCAGCGACCAAGGCATGCTCCATTTCGAGACCAAGGACAACAATTCCGACAGCATGAAAGAACTCACCTTCACCGTCGCGGTTCGTCGCTCGAATGTTGGATTCGCTGCGGACGGAAACAACGCCCAGTCAGCAACCTCAGCCATCGATGGTGTGCTCTACACGATTGAGGCGGATACCGACCTCCAGGGCGTTTGGAACAGCGCGGTCACGTATCTTGGCAAATCAGACAACCCTCCCGCAGGCAGCGGATTGGGCAGTTTGAGCGGCACCGATTGGGAATACCGGACATTCTCCTCATTCAACGGACTACCGAACACCGGATTCATCCGCGGCAAGGCGGTGGAAGCACCTTGATGTTCGATCAGCCTGGCGGATCTCGTTGATTGCGAAAAGATCGCATAGACATGGGGGCCTGATGGTCCCCGTGCGACTGCCGTTTCTGTCATGGTGAAAACTACCGGCCCAAGCAGGCGTGAGCCAGCAAGCCTTGGACTCACTCGGCGACCTCTACAAACCTCTTTTCAGGCTTTCCCCGGTCTCATTCTATTTGGCTCAGCTAAGCGCTTGCGGGTGATTCCTCCTTGTCAACGTCAGTCTTTTTCGATTGGCTGCTTGCGTGGATGCGAGACTGCAAGAACTGATTTCCGGAGCTTTTGCCACCGGGGCCACGGATGTGTTCTTGATGGAAGGAGAAGCACCGCGTTTGCGGATCAATGGCACCGTGGTCGAAGTCGACCAGGGACCAGCCGATCAAGAGGCATTGCGGCAATTGTGGTTGGAATGTCGCGCCGACCCCGATGCCGACCTGGATCACGATGCCAGCCTCGATGTCCCCGGCTGCGGGCGGCTCCGCGTGAATTTTTTCAAATCGCTCGGCCGACTGGCGCTGGCGATCCGACCGATCCGACGTGAGGTTCCCGGTTTCGCCGAACTCATGCTGCCCGAAAGCCTGCTGTCATCGTGGATGGCCTATCGCTCGGGCCTGATTCTGGTCACCGGACCCACAGGATCAGGCAAGTCGACCACCCTCGCCGCCTGCCTGCAATGGGCGAACCTCCATCAAAGCCGCCACATTGTCACCATCGAGGATCCGATCGAATATCTATTCGCGAACGAGCAAAGTTTTTTTTCCCAGCGCGAGGTCAGGCGCGACACCGCGGATTTCAGCTCCGCCTTGCGCGCTGCTTTGAGGCAGAGTCCAGATATCATCCTGGTCGGGGAAATCCGCGATCCTGAGACGGCGGCGATCGCCCTGCGCGCGGCGGAAACCGGCCATTTGGTGCTCTCGACCTTGCACAGCTCGGGGGTGGCCGACACCCTGGAGCGCCTCGCCCACATCCTCGATGCGAACTCGCAAAACACCGGCGCGGCGGAAATGCTCTCCCAGCAACTGATCGGCATCATTTCGCAGCAGTTGTTGCCCACACTGCAGGGATCACAGATGCCGGTATTGGAATTCATGCAAAACGAAGGCGCCAGCCGACCCTGGATCGCCGCACGACGCCACGCGGAAATTCATGATCACATCACCCGCACCGGCGATGGGGTGACGGCAAAATCGTTCCTGCAATCGCTGGTCGCCGCGGTGAACGACGGCATGATCGACGCATCACTCGCCCGCTCCGCCGCCGGACGACCGCAGGATTTCGATCGTGCGATGCGCGGCATTGTTTGATTCCATCGCAACACCCTCATGAACGAAACCAGAGACATCGTCAGTTATCTTGCGCAGACCGTTCAGCTCGGCGGATCGGATTTACACCTTTCCGCCGGTGCACCTCCCGCCGCGCGGGTGGGCGAGCAACTCACGCCCCTGGAGGATTTTCTGCTCGATCAGGAATCGGTGGAAAATCTGATCCAACAAACCCTCTCGGAATCGCAGCGCGCCGTGCTGGAGGAAACCTGGGAACTTGATTACGCCGTGCATGTCGATCAGGTCGGTCGCTTTCGCGGCAATGTGCACATGGTCCGCGGCCACAGCGAAGCCGCATTCCGCTACATACCCCAGCAGATCCCGGATCTCGCACAACTGGGGCATTACCTCAGCACGGAAAATTTCTGCCAGTTGCGCCGCGGCCTGGTGCTGGTCACCGGTGTCACCGGCTCGGGAAAAACCACCACGCTCGCCGCCATGGTGCAGCGGATCTCGGAAATCCGCTCGGGCGTGATCATCACCATCGAGGACCCGGTGGAATTTTTGTTCTCTCACAAAAGCTGCCTGGTCAAACAACGCGAACTCGGCACCGACACCAAATCATTCCCCGTCGCCCTGCGCCAGGCGATGCGCCAGGATCCGGATGTGATCGTGGTTTCGGAATTGCGCGACCTCGAAACCATCCGCGTCGCGCTGACCGCTGCGGAAACCGGACATCTCGTGCTGGCCACGCTGCACACGCTCGACGCACCGCAGACGATCGATCGCATCGTCGATGTCTTTCCTGCGGATCAGCAGCAACAGGTCGTCACCCAGCTATCCGGAGTGTTGCAGGGGATCGTCTCGCAGCGACTGATCAGCCGGGCCGATGGTCGGGGCCGCGTGCTGGCTTCGGAGGTTCTTTGCGCCAGCCATGCCTTGCGCACCTGCATCCGCGAACGCAAGATCGAACAAATGGTCGGACTCATGGAAATCGGCTACCGGGAAGGAAACCGCACCATCGACCACTCGATCGTCGATCTGCTGCTGGCCGGAACCATTTCCCCCGACGAGGCGTTCTATCACTGCCGCGACCGCAAGGTTCTGGAAAACGCACTCAACACCGCGGCAAAGGCGGCGAAACAACCGTAAATTTCATGTCCGACGAACAATCCGTGATCGAAGCGATCGGCAAAGAAGGCATCAACCGCATGGTGGAGGGCTTTTATCGACGTGTGAAAACCGACGACCTGCTCGCGCCGATGTATCCGCACGACGACTGGGAGGGCTCCGAATCGCGACTGCGCGATTTTCTCCTGTTCCGCATCGCCGGGGATCCCAAATACATCCTGGAACGTGGCCACCCGCGCCTGCGGATGAGGCACATGCCCTTTCGCATCGGCATGGCCGAGCGCGACCGCTGGCTGGCCTTGATGGGTGCGGCCATGGACGAAGCAGAGGTCGAAGGAGCCGCGCGGGCATTTCTGGATGCCTTGTTCCTGCAAATCGCCGATTTCATGAGGAACCAGCCCGAAGCGATGCCCTAGCATCATCTGCAAAGCATCAGTCTTCTTGCCTCTGTCCATGGGCCAACGGCCCTAGAAAGGCCAGTCCGAAGCATCGCCCTGGTTTCGCCGACAAAGTGCCCGTGATCAGGCTCCGATCCATGGGCCAACGGCCCTAGAAAGGCCAGTCCGAAGCGTCGCCCTGGTTTCGCGGACAAAGTGCCCGTGATCAGGCTCCGATCCATGGGCCAACGGCCCTAGAAAGGCCAGCCCGAAGCGTCGCCCTGGTTTCGCGGACAAAGTGCCCGTGATCAGGCTCCGATCCATGGGCCAACGGCCCTAGAAAGGCCAGCCCGAAGCGTCGCCCTGCTTTCGCGGACAAAGTGCCCGTGATCAGGCTCCGATCCATGGGCCAAAGGCCCTAGACATGCCAGCCCAGGGCATCGCCCTGGGTATGCAGTCGCACATCATCACAAGCCCTGAAAGGGCGGCACAAAAACGTTGTCGCGCCCCTTCAGGGCTGAATCATCTCAAAACTCCACTCCCAGGGCGATGCCCTGGGCTGGTTTGTTTGCGGGCCTTTGGCCCTGAAATCCTTGACCCGCGACACTGAGATGCAACTGATTTTTGGACCAAAAATCAGTTGCATCTCAGTCCATCATGGCTCAGGTCATGCTACCAACGCTCATCCTCTTTCACTGATCACTGCTGACTGGCACTTGGTTCTTTTCCCCTTCTCCAATCTGAAACTCCACGATGTCCCGGTCCAAATATGCTTTTGACATGATTGCGGAGATTCGTAGGATCAGCCCGTTATGAACAAACTACTTGCCCACCTGTGCGTCCTCGGATTTTCCCTGCTGGCTCATCCGCTGTGGAGTTCCACCACGATTCTAACGAAATCGCCCGTGCATGTCGCCTGCATCGGCGACAGCATCACCGAGGGAGTCGGTGCCGCGGGCGGGAAATCCTATCCCAACCAGTTGCAGGAATTGCTTGGCGAAGGATACAAGGTGGACAACTTCGGTGTGAGCGCGCGCACTTTGCTGAAGAAGGGCGACTTCCCGTATTGGAACGAAAAAGCCTATCAGAACGCACTCGCCTCGTCCCCCGGCGTGGTCATCATCATGCTCGGCACCAACGACACCAAGCCGCAGAACTGGAAGCACGAAGCGGAGTTCGAGGCCGATTACAAGGAGCTGATCAAGTCGTTTCAGAAACTCGCCAGCAAGCCGCGCATCTTCATCTGCCGCCCTTGCCCGGCACCCGATCCCGGAAATTTCGGCATCAATGAGAAAAACGTGCTGGAGGAAATCAAACGCATCGACAAAATCGCGGCGGAAATGAAAGTCGGCATCATCGACATGCACGCCGCTCTCGCCGACAAACCACAATTGCTTCCCGACCGGGTGCACCCGAATACCGAAGGTGCCGCGGAAATGGCCAAGGCCGCCTTCAAGGCGGTGTCGACAAAGGCATCCAAGCTCAACTGATTCCTGCCACTCCTCGACCGAACCCGCGGCAATTCATTTTGCGGCGGGTTTTTTTTGCGCGAGCAGCCAGGTCCACAGTTCCTTGTCGTTGTATGCGGAAACCCAGCTTGCGTGACCCTCTTCAGGATAGATCGTGAATTTCGGTTTGCCGCCGGCTGCTTTCAGGGCCTCCACCATTTCCTCGCTCGCCTTGAGTTTCACCGTGGGATCATTTGCACCGTGAAACACCCAAATCGGAACCTGCTTGAATTTCTCCACGGTATCGACCTTGCCCCCACCGCAAATCGGCACAGCCGCGGCCCAGAACTCGGGATAGCGGGCCAGCAATTCCCAGGTGCCGAATCCACCCATGCTGAGGCCGGTCACATAGATGCGCTGCGGGTCCACCGGCTGGGTCTTGACGATCTCATCGCATAGCGATTTCAACAGCGCGGCATCCCACCAGCGACCCTCCTGGCACTGCGGCGAAACGATGATGCAGCTGTCTAGATCCGCATTGCGACCGATCATCGACGGCGGACCATGTTTTTTCACCGCCTCCAACTTCGTGCCGCGCTCTCCCGACCCGTGCAGGAAAAGCAACAGGGAATGTTTTTCCTTTGCGCCAGCGGTGGCTGTCTTCGGAAGATACAACCAGTAATGCATGCTCGCAGTGCCTCCGTCGGCCTTTTTTTCGACAAACTCGCGGGCAACTTGTTCTCCGGCAGGTGCCTTCGTGTCCGCCGCCAGCAAGGACGCAGGTGACAGCGCGACCAACAAAGCGGCAAGGAACGACATTCCATGATACAGGTGATTTTTCATAATTGAAGCGGGTTGATTTTTGTTAGATAAACCGGTCACAGGCGATGCCCCATGTGCAGGCGTTTGGTTTCCATGTATTTCTCGTTGTGCGGGTTGGAATCAATCGTGATCGGCAATTGTTCGACAATCGACAGGCCGTATCCCTCCAGTCCCACGACTTTTTTCGGATTGTTCGTCAACAGGCGGATTTTTTTCAGTCCGAGGTCGGCGAGGATTTGCGCGCCCATGCCGTAGTCGCGCAGGTCGGCGGGAAATCCCAGTTTTTCGTTAGCCTCGATCGTGTCGAGCCCGGCTTCCTGCAGTTTGTAGGAATGGATTTTCGCAGGCAGCCCAATGCCCCGTCCTTCCTGGCGCAAATACAACAGCACTCCGCCTTCGTTGCCGATGCGCTCCATCGCCGCAGCCAGTTGCCCGCCACAGTCGCAGCGTTTTGAAAGAAAAACGTCGCCGGTGAGACACTCGGAATGCACGCGAACCAGGGTCGGACGCTCCGGATCGATATCGCCCCGGACCATGGCAAGATGATGGCTGCCGTCGGTATCAATGTGATAAAGGTGACAGCGGAAATCGCCGTAGTCGGTCGGCATGTTGACGACCTGATCGCAGTGAACGAGTTTTTCCGAATGCCGGCGGTGTTCGATCAATTGGGCGATGGTGCAGGCCTTGAGCTGGTGTTTTTGTTGAAAGGCGCCCAATTCACCGACGCGGGCCATGGTGCCATCGTCGTTCATGATCTCGCAGATCACCCCTGCGGCAGGCAGTCCGGCGAGCTTTGCCAAATCGACCGCCGCCTCGGTGTGACCGGCGCGACGAAGCGTGCCCCCGGCCATCGCCTGCAAGGGGAAAACGTGACCAGGATGGACAAAGGCATCCGCTCCCGCCGATTCATCGGCGAGCAGTTGCAGGGTTTTCGCCCGATCCACCGAGGAGATTCCCGTCGTGATGCCCTGCGCAGCGTCAACCGAAACCGTAAACGCCGTGCGCTGTCCTTCGCGGTTGCGACGCGTCATCGGCGGCAGATCCAGGGTTTCCGTTCTTTCCCTGGTGATCGGCGCGCAGATCAGGCCGCGCCCGTGCACCGCCATGAAGGTCACGCTTTCCGCCGTGCAGAGCGACGCGGCTCCCACCAGGTCCGCTTCGTTTTCGCGATTCGGATCATCGACGACAATGACCAAGCGCCCCGCCGCGATCTCGGCGATGATTTCCTGAATGCTGCTGAATTCTAACGAAAATGGAGCCATAACGATGATACAAGCTGGCTAGTCATTGAAACGCAGGATCGAACAATTGCAATGCTTTTTTGTGAAGGACGAGATTACGGCGATCAAGCCAGGGAGATGCTCAAAGGCAGTAACTGTATTCCAAAAGCAACGGATTTTTTCGTTTTTTTTGCAGTGTCTCTTTTGCTCGAGTCGGTGGCTTTGCCTGGCTTCCTTGGGGGCTAGCCCCCAAACCCCCAGGATTTTTCGCTTTTTTACCGCAACGGCGGCATGGTGCACCAGGCCGGGGTGCTTTTGATGCTCTCCGACCTGGTGCCGCCGTATGCGTCACATTTTCGTGCTCAGGTTGCTTCCCAGCAGTGCCTTATCCCCGTCAATGTGATGGTTGTTTTGTCGTTGCTTTATTTTTCCTCCGCAAGCTTGAAAT
>CAMAQB010000031.1 GCA_945860285.1 Akkermansia muciniphila
CGTCAAAACGCTGCGAGCGCACGAGGACTTGCTGTTAAACTATTTTCGAGCCAAAAAACAATACCACTCAGGGATGGTAGAAGGGTTCAATTTGAAAGTAGGCAACGCGATGAGAAGAGCCTTTGGATATAGGAACTTCGAGCATTTGACCATTGCCCTTTACCATCAACCGGGCGACCTCCCCGAGCCGCAAGCCACCCACAGATTCTGCGGATGAGCCTAAATTTGATTTGTGAGGGATGCGGATGTGCGCGAGTTACAAAGTGATGAGAATTGAATGAGCGGTCGCACCCTGTTTCGCTCGCTCACTCGTTCAAGGTGACCTTGAGGCGGGCGCAGCGATGGGTGGTGTCGTTTGTGGTCAGGGTATCGATCACCTTCACCCGTTCCCATCGCGGGTTGATCGTGGTGACCGACGTGGTCCCGGCGGTCGACCAGGCATTCAAGTCGGAGGAAAACTCGGGCGTATAAGTAAGTCCGGAACCGCTGGCAGAGCTGCGACGCACGAATTCGATCGTGAGTTTGTCCTCGCCGGAAATGTTTTCCCGTCGCACGACCGGCAGCCCGCGGATTCCCGTGGCGGGTGTCATCGTCACCTGTTCGCGGAAAGTGGGATCGAGATTGAGCGCGAACTCTAACAAATTTTCAATTCGGTCCTGGTCGGAATCGCCCGCGGCATTGCTGGTCGCCGTGGCGGCGATTTCGGTCGGAGTGAAATACAGCCGTTGCCAGGCGCTGAAACTTTCCATGGCCAGTGTGTTGGACCCGGGGGCTTTGTCCATGATCCAGCTCAGCGATGGGGAAATTCGCGAACAGTAAAAGCTCGAGGGAATGTCGTTTTCGGTGTCGTTCACGTTGTTGAATACATTGACGGGCCCCTCGATCTGCAGTCCGCCGATGTCAAACAGCGTGGCAAAGTACGGCGGGTTGTCCATGGCGTTCATTCGAAAGCGACCGTCCACACCCAGGTTGATCCCCGCCAGTCTCCACAGGCCGGCCTCCAGAACGTACATGCTGCCGCCGGAATCGAATTCCGATAGATGGCATTCATTGGGAATCCCCGGTTTGTCAAAATCACAATAAAGCAGTTTTCCGTAGAAGGCATCATCGAGTTCGTCGACAACAACATTCCTGCCCCAGCGCTGGACGTTGTCCGCGACACCCCATTTCCATCCCTTGCTCTGTCCGCTGACGATCATTTCATCGCCGCGCTGCCGGCCGCGACCGATGATGGTGGCTGTCGCACCAATGTCCGCGATCCCGCTCGACAGGGGCGCGTAAGTTGGAAAGGGCTTGTCCACCTTCCAGATGCGCAGGTCGGTCGTGGGGCTGTCGTACACGGCGACCGTCGTATAGGGA
Source organism: Akkermansia muciniphila (assembly GCA_945860285.1). Lineage (GTDB taxonomy): Bacteria > Verrucomicrobiota > Verrucomicrobiia > Verrucomicrobiales > Akkermansiaceae > UBA956. The sequence continues at coordinate 1,360 of CAMAQB010000031.1, forward strand.
TCATTGTGAAAATAAAAAATCCCGCCGATGCTGCCGCCGAAGTGTTTTGCGGTGATGAAATACAGCGGGGCGATCGGCACGCCCTGGAAGCCGTAGAACGCGCCTTGGTAATGCCAGCCCGAATTGTCGCCGGGCGTGCTGGCATTGTAGGCGGGATCGCCCGTGTGCCAGAAAATCACCGCACGCGCCGTCGGACCGCTTGCTAGCAAAAGCGCGGCCGCCCATGTTGTAGACAGGTTTTTGACCATAGAATACATATAAGCCTTTTTGTGCCGGCTGGCAAATCAGCAGTCGTATTTGCACAGAAAAAAAGTGCGAGCATCTTTGGGGTCTTCTCTGGGGTCATCTTTAGGGGTCAGTAGTATCAGAGTGAATCAAGAATTATTTTCAACTTTTTTCACAGTCGTCCCATAGCATGGAATAAAAATGGGCTGGTGTTGAGTTGAAATCCCTGCCACACGGTAGGGGTAATGAATAACAAAACACCAACCCGCGCCAATGTAATTGTCCTCAAACAAATACTCAACACCATTCCTCGCGGAATCTCTGGGGTCATCTCTGGGGTCAGTCCGCGCATGGTAACATTTTCTCCATTTCCTTGCATTGCTTTTGCGTTGTTTCATGTGTTTTCCCTTGTCTGATTAAGGCGTTTCTATGGGGTCTCAAATATCAAACATTGGGCAGTTGTCTTGGTGTGAAAAACGGGCGGCGGGCTGGACGATTGGGCGCATTATGTGGAGGACGTTGGTGGGGATGTGGTATTTGATGCCATGAGAGGGTGGAGAGAAGAAGTTAGAAGTTATTTGTTAAGAGTTATTGGGAAGAGGGGGAGGAATTCCGATTGAGGATTGTTGATTTTGGATTTTTGATTGGAAGAGGAATAAGCGCTCATTTTACTTCGGCTTTCGCGGCTTTGCGACGTGCGGGTTTGGCGGGAGTTGCGGGCTGGGTAGGCAAAGGGTGCTTGGCCTTGCGTTCGGCGGCGGTGTGGGCTTTGGCCCAGGCGAAGAATTTGCCGAGGTCGCAGTCGAAATCGGCGGCGACGGACGCTCTCGCGTCACGGACTTCCTGAACGATGGTGTCTTTCATAGCTGAGGTTTGGTGAGAAGTTCGGGAGTAGTGATAACAGGCATGTGGAGGTGATGGTAGGAGCAATATTAGAAAAGTGTTTTTTGAAGGGTGGCGTTCGCGAGGTGGGTGCAGTTCCCCGGAGTCGGTCCTCGCACGGTAACATGTTAGATTTTTGTTAGACACTATTCATCGCGTTTTTCCATATCAGACTGACCGCTTACGTTTGTTGTAAAACCAGCCAACCGAATCCCCGCCTCTGCCTGACTAACTTTTATTCGCCTTCAACCTCAAACCGCCCCTAGCGCTGCAACCAGTTGTGGAGTGTTTGGGCAAATGGTTTGTTGATGCCGTAGCATTGCTCGATTTCGGCGCAGGTGGCCCGGCGCAGTTCGGCGAGGGAACCGAAGTGTTTCATGAGTGCGTTTTTTCTGATTCTGGTGATGCCCGGGCAGTCGTCGAGCAGGCTTTCCTTCATGCGACGCCGCATCAGCAGCGAATTGTAGGCATTGGCAAATCGATGCGCCTCATCGCGGATGCGCTGCAGCAATTTCAAGGCGCCGCGGTCGTGGGGAATCGCCAGCGGCTCGCTTTCGCCGGGTCGATAGACCTCCTCGCGCTGCTTGGCGAGGCCGATGACCGGCAGTTCGTGAAGCTGCAGTTTGCGCAATTCCGCGACCGCCATGCCGAGCTGGCCTTTGCCGCCATCGACGATCACCAGGTCGGGCAACAGCACCCGGGCTTTCCCCTCTTTGGCGAGCCGGCGCTGGATGTCAATGACGCCCTCCTGGCTCTCGGCGGCGATTTCCGGATTCGCCGCCGCATTTTCCAACAGAATGCGCGAATAGCGGCGTCGCACCACTTCGGCCATGCTGGCGAAGTCGTCCTGACCGCTGACGGTCTTGATGCGATAGCGACGGTAGGCCTGGTTGTCGGGCACGCCATCCACGAAACGAACCATCGAGGCGACGATGTGATTGGAGGACACGTTGGAGATGTCGAAACACTCCATCACCTTCGGCGGGCCGGGGAGTCCGAGAATTTCTCCCAGCTCGACAATGTCCTCGAGCGGTTTGATCGCGCCGGGGAGTCCGCGGCCGCGGGTAAACTGGCGCGTGGGATTCAAGGTCAGCTCCAGGTTTTGAATCATGTCGCGCAGCAGTGCGGCCTTCTCAAAATCCATGACCCCGGCTGCCCGCTCCATCTCCTCGCGCAATTCGTCGAACACCTCCCGCCGGCCTTTTCCCTCGAGCAAGCGGCACACCTCTTCGACCCGTGCATGGTATTCGTCGCGCGTGATCCGGGCGATGCAGGGTGCGGCGCAATTGCGGATGACGTCGGCATTGCAGTGTTTGTACTCCTTTTCGCCGGGTTCGTGGGCGCGGCACACCCGCAGTCCGAATTTCCGGTTCAACCATTCGACCGATGCCCGAAGCGCGCTGGAATGGGCGAAGGGCCCGAAGTAGCGCGCGTGGTCGTCTTTTTTCAATCGCGTCATCACCAGCCGCGGCCAGGGGTCGTGCGGATTGATCTTCACCAGATAAAAGCGCTTGTCGTCGCGAAAGCTGACATTGTAGCGGGGACGGTAGTCCTTGATGAGTTTGCCCTCCAACAACAGGGACTCCTGCTCGTTGCGGACGACATGAAACTCAAAGTCCCAGATGGCATCGATCAACGCGCGGGTTTTGATATCGGCACGAATTTTTCTCGATGGCATGAAATACCCGGACATTCGTTTGCGCAAATCTTTCGCCTTTCCGACATAGATGATCGATCCGATGCGGTCCTTCATCAGATAGACCCCGGGCTGATGGGGCACCTCACGCAATTTTACTCTGAAATCCGCCTTCTCCATCACCGTTCTTCAAGCATCGTAGCCGTTCTCCCGGCGGAGCTTACCGCAAACCTTGAAAATCACAAACTGATTCCCGCCCGGGAACCCGGGGATGCAAGATCGGGCATTGCCCTTGCACAAATCCGTGATACAATCCTCAGCGACGATGAACAGCCGCTATTTTTTCATTCCCCTCATTCCTCTGGCAATGATCAGCACGGCTCAGGCCGCCGAGCCGATCAACAAGCTGAAGGAATTGAATGTTTTCGAGCTGTTTCATGCGGGAGGCTGGGTAATGTATCCACTGATCGCACTGTCGGTTGTAGCCGCCAGCCTTTGCATTCTGTATGTTTTCACCATTCGCCAGAACGCGGTGGTCTCCGACCGCTTCATGGACCGGGCCGAATCGATGATCCGCGCGCGCGACTTGCAGGGTTTGACATCATATTGCAGACGGGAGTCGGAATGCATGGCGCGCATCACCCAGCGAGTTCTCGATTTCATCATCGCCAATCCCAGTGTGACCCTGGCCGAGGTGCGCGAAATCACAGAGTCCGAGGGCTCGCGCCAGGCGGGCATCATGACGACCCGGGTGAGTTATCTTTCGGACATCGGCAACATCGCGCCGATGCTCGGCTTGCTGGCCACGGTGCTCGGGATGATCGAAGCATTTTTCAATCTTTCGCAGGGCGGCGAGGGCGTCAAACAAATGGCGCTGTCGTCGGGCATCTACGTCGCGCTGATCGGCACCGCCAGCGGTCTGATCGTGGCAATCCCCTCTCTCGTCGCGTATTCGTTTTTCCGCACCCGCGCCCAACGATACATCGGCGAAATGGAGGCGGCGTCCAGCCACCTGGTGGCCCTGCTGCAAACACTGACCGTGAGAGCCCCTGTGCCGCAGGCGCACCGCTCGAACGACAACAATCCGCAAATGGGCTGATACAAACGCAACAACCGGGGAAAAGATGAAATTTTTAAAAACAGAAATGGAGCCGGCCCGATTCCAAATGGCGCCGATGATCGACATCATGTTCCTGATGCTGACGTTTTTCATCGTGACCGGGACATGGTCGCGCAATGAAATGGAACTTGATGTTTCCGTTCCCACCACGGCGGAAGGGGCGGAGCCAACGCGCGTGCAGGGTGAGAAAATCATCAACATTCTCGCCGACGGATCGGTGATTATCGACAAAGCCCCGCTCGATCAGGAGCAGTTGTATGCGATCATGAAAAATCTTGCCGAGTTGTATAAAAACCAGCCGATCCGGCTTCGCGCGGATGCCAAAACCGAATATCAGCATGTGATCGATGTCATCTCCACCTGCACCAAGGCGGGGATTTGGAATATCTCCTTTGCCACCCAGAGACCGAAAGACTCCTCCGAAAAGTAAAACACCATCGCAGAACTCAAGGCAATCCATTCATGCCAGCCAATCCTATCAAACACCTGATCCTGTCCCTCTGCATCATCGCGGCAGGACTCTGCTCCGCCCAGCAAGAGGCACCTGAAGCCGCACAGGCGGATCTGGCCGATGGTCTGTACAATCGGGCCAAGAACCTCTACACCGCTGGCAACAGCAGCACCAACCTCGACCAGCGCGTGGCGTATTTCACCAAGGCCAGCGAGGTCTTCAAGGATTTTCTCGACAAACACCCGCGCGATGCCAACGCCAAGGCTGCGGAATATTACTACGCCCTTTGCTTCTACAACACAGGCAACATCGAAAATGCGAAACGCATTTTCTCGACGATCATCAACAACCAGCGCAACGGGCCGTACGTCGCCGCCGCCTGTTCGGTCATGGCCAGCGATGCCTTTGAAAAAAAGGACTACGCCACCGCAGCGGTGCTGTACAGCAGGATGTCGGCCAACGCACAGCGCGGCACCGACCGCATGCGTGGATATTACTTCGAAGCCCTGTCCCAACATTACCGGGGCAAGGAGAAGGAGGCGTTGGCCGGATATCTCAAGGTCATTTCCGACCCCGAGGCGGCCACCAGTCCGCACCTGCATCTGTGTCGCAACGCCGCCGGAGCCCTGCTGCTGAAAATGGGCCAGCCCCGGGAGGCCCTGCCGTATTTTGAGGACGTGATCAAGACCCCCTCACCCGAGAACGCCAAGGCGGAAGCCACTTTATACGCCGGCATCACCAGCCTGCAGTTGGAAGACGAAGCGGCTGCGGAAAAAAATTTCCAGTCGATCCTCAGCAATCGCAGCGATGAGTGGCGGACCTATCATGCCGACGCGCTGACCTCAATCATGCAGATTCGTTTCAACAAGAAACAATACGCAGAGGTGGTCCAGATCTACGCCTCCAACCCCCTCAACTCGGGCGACGAACGCCAGGCGAAAAGAGCCAACGTCGCGGCGCGCTCCCACATGTTGCTGGGCCAGTACCTCGAAGCAATCCCGCTCTTTCTGGAGGTGCAGAAAACCGCTCCGGATTCCGACATCGCCTTCGATGCCTCCTACAACCGCCTGTTGTGCTTTTACAAGATCGACGGCAGACACATTGTCGAACAAGTGGACGCGTTCATTGAAATTTATGGCAAGTCGCAGAAAAACCATCCCCGCATCCATGCGGCGCGGATGATGAAGGCCGGGGCGCTGCAAAACGAAGGCAAGATCAAAGAGGCGGCGGAAACGTACAATCTCATCGACAGCACTCTCATCGCAGAAAGCAACCGCGCCAATCTCCTCTACCAGCGCGGCTGGTGCCTTGCCAACGCCGATGACCACCAAGGGGCGATCCGATCTTTTACAAAATTCGTGGAGGAATACCCTGCGGACAAACGCACGGCCGAAGCGATCGCACTGCGCGGCGAATCGTATTTGGAAACATCGGACCGTGATGCCGCACTCAAGGACTTCAACACGCTCATCGGACTCAATCCCGGCCCGAAACTCGCTGCCTTCGCCTGGCAGAAGTCCGCGGTGGTGAAGAAACTGGGCAACGACCTGCCGGGCATGATTGATTGCTACAGCAAACTACTGGAAAAATTCAAGGATCTGCCCACTGAAACGGTGGCGAACGCGGAATTCTACATCGGCTACGGACTCAACAAGCAAAACAACAACAAAGAGGCCATTGCCCATCTGGAAAAAGCCCGCGAACTCGACAGCAAGACCTACGGGAAACGCGCCGGACTCCTATTGATCAGTTGCTATTTCCAACTTGAGCAAATCGACCTGTTGTGCAAAGAGATCGACGGTGCCATCGACTCGGGCTATTCCGACAAGATCTCCCCTGCCCTGGTTTCCTGGGCTGGCGTTCAGTCACTGGGCATGAAAAAAGCCGAACAGGCGGCGCGATTTTTCCTGCTGATCGCCAATCCCGAGGAGCCTCGCGGCACACCGCGGGATGTCTGGCGCCACCTCGGCAAAGCATTGATCCTCTGCAAGGATTACAAACGCGCGCTGCCGGCCATCGAAAACGTTCTCGCCGTGGAGGACAACCCACTTGCCAAGGCCGATGCCCTGCTCGACCAGGGTCGCTGCCATCTGGCTCTCAAGGACCTGCCCAAGGCCCGCAAGTCCATCGAGGAGTGTTTCGCGCTGAAACCCCAGGGTGCTTTGGAAGCCGAGGCCAGCATTCTCTTCGGCGACCTTTGCATGGCCGAAGGCAGCCCCGCGAAGGCCAAGGAAAAATACGCCGGTGTTGCGGTATTGATCGAAGATGCCCGCCTCAAACCACTCGCGATCTCGCGCTTGATTGTGGCGCTGGAAACATTGAAAGACGAGACTACTGCGGCCAAATACCGCAAGGAACTCGCTGAAAAATTCCCCAACTGGCATGATGACAGCCTCTGAGTACGGAAAATTTATTCCGCTTTGTTTATCTTGTTCTTGTCGAATTTGAATTTTTTTTTAATTGTCGCGGCAGTTCTTAAGCAGAACAGGATGGCGACCATTGATCCAGTTGAGAGACAAACGACCCGCACGCGTTCGATGCCCTATCGAGGCACGTTTTACGTTGCCACGATTTGGACTCTCGCCCACCTCTTCAGCATTGGCCTCACCGCGATCGCGTTGTTCCTGTTTTTACGTCATCACAAAGAGCCGCGATCCGTTTTCTACCTGTACAGCGTCATTGCGGGAGTCCTATTGGTGGCCATCACCATGCTGATTTCCTATTTCACACGCCGCGATGCCCGCTGCCCGCTCTGCCGCGGCACACCGCTGAAAAACTCCGGCGCACTCGCTCACAAGAACTCCTTTTGCCTGAGACCGTTCAACCACGGCTACTCCGCAGTGTTCAGCATTCTATTCACCCAGAAGCTCACTTGCATGTATTGCGGAACCAAATACGACCTGCTGAAGGAGCCGGGCAGACGGAGCCGCAAAGACAGCCAACGAAGCGACAGGCCTCCGCAATGACTTCTGGAAACCGTGTCGGATGCCGCAGGCTTTCCCCAGTTGCCGACAGGAACTGCAGCACCCGCGCGCCCGAAGCCGCTGTTTCGCCGCATCGCCATGCTAACGAAAAATAAAAATGCGCCTTTTGTGCAGCTAACATCTTTACGAAGCATGAAAACTGCGTTATTGATTTCCCCATGCAAGCACTGCCCTACGAGCATGCCATCGAATCGATCGTGAAACGCGACCCGCGCTTCAATCCTGGCGCCTACATTTTCCTGAAGGAGGCGCTTGATTTCACTTTGCAACAGGTCAATGATGCCAACCAAACCAAGCCGCGCCACGTTAGCGGTGCAGAACTGCTGTTTGGTTTCCGCGATCTCGCATTGCAGCAGTTTGGTCCGATGGCCATCACCCTGCTGAGTGAATGGGGCATTCAGAGCACGGCGGATGTCGGTGACATGGTGTTCCTGTTGATCGAGGAACAGGTCTTCGGCAAACAAGAGTCGGACAGCAAGGAGGATTTTGCCGATGTGTTCACGTTTCAGCAGGCCTTTGCGGATCCATTTCTGCCAAGTGCCACCAACACCTTGTCCCACAAGGCTTGAGCAGCGATGGCCTATTCCGCAGAGCGCGCTTATGAACACATCGCCACGGCACACCGGCACGGTCGGCTTGCGCACGCGCTGTTGATCTCCGGATCGGACGGAGCGGGAAAATCAAACCTGGCGGCTAAAATTTCCTGGCTGCTGCAAGGCAAGGCCACCCAGGGAATGGATCTCCTCGGCGAGTCGATCAGCCAAGAAGCTCCGCCCCTCGAGGAACAGGAATGCGATGCTGTGCAGGTCGTTCGACCCGAAAAACTCTCGCGGATCGTCAACGTCGACCGCATCCGCGAGGTGGAGGATCGCCTGCACAAAGCATCGGGAAAAAACGTCTGGAAAATCGTCGTAATTGTCCATGCCGATCGCACGAATCCCCAGGCCCAGAATGCCTTTCTCAAAACGCTGGAAGAACCACCGAACAACACGATCCTAATGTTGCTCACATCCCAGCCGCAATCCCTGCTGCCGACAATCCTATCGCGCTGTTTGCAACTGCCGCTGATGGGCAAAACCGACTACCGCGCGCATGGCGGACAAGAATTGATCCAGACACTCAACCGGGTGGCGTCGGCAAGTTTCGGCACGCCATGGGGCGCATTGACGATCAAGAACGCCTTCACACAGGTGATCGAGCGCCGAAAAGCGGAACTGGAAACCCACGAGGATCAACTCTACGCCGCGGAAAAAAAACACTACGCGCAAAGCACGGATGGCCGCTGGTTGAAGGATCGCGAGGACTTTCACAAAGCCGCCTCGCGCTCCGCTTATCTCGCGGAACGATCGCGGTTTTTCGACATCCTCATGGCATGGATGGCCGATGCCCTTCGTTATCAAAGCGGCGCCCCATGTGAGGACTTTCCCGAGGTGGCACACCTGATCGAGAAAATTTCCCTAACGGAAAACATCAGTACGATGCTGTCGCGCGTCGAGGCGCTGGAGGATCTTCGCGCCACTCTGGAAACAAACGCCCAGGAACAAATGGCTGTCGAATCAGCCTTTCTCAAGGCGTTTGGTTAGACCGACTCCATGCCCAGTCGCGCCAGCTCGGTGACCTTGAGCGCCAGTTCCAGTGCGGCCATACCCTGTTGACCCGTCACTGTCGGTGTCTCACCCCGGGAGACGGCATCGACAAAGGATCGCAACTCCATCATCAGCGGCTCGCCCTTGTCGATCTCCACATCGAATTTCACAATGCCGGAGGAGTCCTTCCCATACATCTGGCCTTCCTGGGCCTGGTAATCCAGCGACAAATAACAGTCCTCCTGGAACACCCGGATTTTCCTCATTCTTTCAGGACTGATGCGGCTGGCGGTGACGTTGGCCACGCAGCCGTTTTCAAACCGCAGCCGCGCGTTGGCGATGTCTTCAGTGGCGGTCAGGACCGAAACCCCGACGGCATCGATTCCCACCACCGGACTTTTGACCAGATGTAGGATGACTTCCAAATCGTGGATCATCAAATCAAGGATCACGCCGATGTCCATGCTGCGGTTGGGAAATGGCGAGAGCCGGTGTGCTTCGATGAAGCGCGGTCGGGTCAACTTCGACTCCAACTGGCTGAGCACCGGGTTGAAGCGCTCGACATGGCCGACGGCAAGAAGTTTTTCACAGCGCCGGGCCGTGTCCACCAGCGCGCGCGCGTCGGCGACATGGGCTGCAATCGGTTTTTCCATCAGCACATGTACGCCGTGATCGAGCAGAAAACAACCGACTTCGCAATGTGCGACGGTCGGCACCGCCACGCTGGCAAGGTCCACCAGCGAAGCCAGTTCTTCGAGCGACGCCACCGCTCTGCCACCAAACTCAGCAGCAACCGCTTGCGCTCGGGAAAAATCAGCATCGTGAATGGCGACCAGTTCCACTCCCGTCAGCAGGGAGTAAATGCGCGCATGATTTCTTCCCATCGATCCAGCCCCCGCCACTCCCGCTTTGATGATTGCCATGCCGCATCGTTACTCCGCAGGCGAAATGATGGCAAGCATTGCTTGCCACGGCGTCAGCTATTTTTTCCGCTTGTATTGAACCGCCTGATACGGAGCTGCGGGGGCATCGTCCCGCAACGCCTTGATCTGGTCGCGCAGATGGGCCGCCAGTTCAAACTCCAGCATTGCCGATGCCTCGCGCATCTGGGTTTCCAGGTCGGCAATGACCTGCGCTTTGTCGTAAACCACCTCGTCATCTGCGACAACAGCATTCTGATCCTTGCTGACATACGCATGTTGCTGGAGGGATTCCTGCACCGGACGAACGACGCTTTGCGGAATGATGCCGTGGGCTTCGTTGTAGGCATGCTGGCGGATGCGGCGCGATTCGGTGATCGACAGCAACGCCTGGATCGAATCGGTGACAACGTCGCAGAACAGATAACATTCCCCATTGACGTGACGGGCCGCGCGACCGGCGGTCTGGATCAACGAGGTGTCGTTGCGCAGAAAGCCCTCCTTGTCGGCATCGAGAATGCAGACGAGAGAAACCTCCGGAAGATCGAGCCCCTCGCGCAGCAGGTTGATGCCGACCAAAACGTCAAAGGAACCGGCTCGCAGCTGGCGCAGGATCTCCACCCGTTCGACGGTATCCACATCGGCATGGATGTAGCGCACTTTCAGTCCGGTGTTTTTCAGGTAGTCGGTCAAATCCTCTGCGGTTTTTTTCGTCAGCGTGGTCACCAGCGCGCGCTGGCCGATGAGCACGCGCTGACGACAGAGTTCGATGGTTTCATCGATCTGTCCTTTCAACGACCGCAGGTGAATCAGGGGATCGAGCAATCCGGTGGGACGAATGATTTGTTCGACGATCAAAGGAAAGCCGGCTTTGTTGACGGCGAAGGACTCGATGGAGTCGTCGGCACCGCTTGGTTTGATCTGCAGTTTTTTGCGGTCAACGTACCCACGCTGGTCCGGACGGGTTTTCACCGCGATGTATCCTTTGTTGTCGGGGCGCGAATTGACCTGCTCAAACGCCCCCGGCGTGGCGCTGACATAGACGCGTTGATGGGTCATTTCCATGAACTCATCGAATTTCAAGGGACGGTTGTCGAGCGCGCTGGGCAAACGGAACCCATGATCGACCAAAACCGTTTTGCGGGATTTGTCACCCTCGTACATGCCGCCGATCTGCGGAATGGTGGCGTGGCTTTCATCGACCAACAGCAAATAATCCTCGGGAAAAAAGTCGAGCAGTGTGTAGGGTCGCGCGCCAGGATCACGACCGGTGATGTGGCGGGAGTAGTTTTCAATGCCTTGGCAGAACCCCATTTCATGCATCATTTCCAGATCGTAATCCGTGCGCATTTTGATACGCTGTGCTTCGAGCAGTTTGTTCTGCGACTCGAGTTCGGCAATTCGACCCCGCAGTTCCTCACGAATCGTCACCATCGCCTTTTTCATCTTGTCGCCTGGCGTGGCAAACTGTTTCGCGGGAAAGAAGATATACGTCTCGAGTCGTTCCATGATCGAGCCTGTCAGCGCATCAATGCTGCTGATGCGTTCGATTTCGTCACCGAAAAACTCCAACCGGATGGCGGTCTGTTCGAGATACGCGGGATGGACCTCCACCACATCGCCGCGCACCCGGAACTTGCCACGACCGAATGCGATGTCGTTCCTCTCGAACATCAACTGGCACAACATGCCGATCAAGGCATCGCGTCCTAACAACTGTCCGACTTTGACCGGATACATCATGTTCTGGTAGTCGTCCGGCGAACCCAAGCCATAGATGCAGGAAACCGATGCGATCACGATCGTGTCAGGCCGCGTCAGCAAAGAGCCCATCGTGCTGAGTCGGAGGCGTTCGATCTCGTCATTGATGGAAGAGTCCTTTTCGATGTAGGTGTCAGAACGGGGAATGTAGGCTTCCGGTTGGTAGTAGTCGAAATAGGAAACAAAATATTCCACCGCATTGTGCGGGAAAAAATTCCGGAACTCCGAGTACAATTGGGCTGCCAGGGTCTTGTTGTGACTCATCACCAGCGTCGGTTTGTTCACCCGTTGGATCAGGTTCGCCATGGTGAAGGTCTTGCCGGAACCGGTGACACCCAACAGCGTCTGATGGCGGTTGCCCGCCTCGATCGACCTCACCAGCTTTTCGATCGCCTGGTATTGGTCGCCGCTGCTCGTATAATCGCTCGCCAGTTCAAACTCCATTTTGTTCCGCAACTATGCCTGCTTTTCGAAGTGCCGCAATGGAAATTTACCCGCAGCGGGTTCACCGCCGTCATCTTTTCGCTTTGCTTGGCCTGGATATTCCGCTACCTTTCTTTCGTGAGAAAAATCATTCTTTCCACACCTTTGCTGGTGACAGGCATTGCCATTCTGAGCGTCTGCTGTTCACCGGTGGCACCGATTCGCGGAGGCAACGACCGCGCCATCGAGTGGGCCAATCGCAACGGCGGGGCTTCTTCATCCGGGTCGGGCGGTGCGTCCATGGGTACGCTGGTGCGACAAATCAACCTCAAACAGGACATGGTTCGTGCGGGCACCTGCGGTCGCCGGGTGGTGCGGCGGATGAATCCCCGCTATATCACGATTCACAGCACCCAGAACTACAGTGCCGATGCGTGGAAACATTCGCTGGCGCTGAAACGTGGCGCGCTGCGCGCGCCGAAACGACCCGGCGGCAACCGCATCGGTTATCTGATCTGGCATTTCACCGTGGACGACAAGGTCGCCTTGCAACACATGCCCACCAACGAACAGGGCGAGCACGCCGACTTCAACGGCCCGGGCAATAATTACAGCATCGGCATTGAGATGTGCGAGCACCGCGGCAGCAACCTTAGCGCAACGATGGACCGCACCGCCAAGCTCGCCGCCTATCTGATGGTCAAGAACGGCATCCCGCTGCGCAATGTCGTTCCGCACTACCACTGGCCCCGCCGCGGCGCTCATCCACCTAACAAAAACTGCCCGCATTTTCTCATGGACAACGGCAGACCGGGACGCAAGTGGAATGCGTTCCTCGGCAAGATCAACTACTATTACGCTCGGATGCGTGGCTGATGAAAGCTCCCCCCTCCCACGGCAGCCCCGGCAACCGCAACGTGGATCTCGATCCCGATCGTTTTTATGTCTGCCAGCGCTGCACCGCCTGCTGCAAGTGGCCCGGCGATGTCAGAATCGAGGAAGACGAAATCGCACGCATCGCCGGCTTCCTGAACCTAACAGAAGTTGCTTTTATGGAGCGCTACACCCGGCTGCGCGGCAACCGCCAGGGCTTGTCATTGATCGAAAAAGCCAATCACGAGTGCATCATGCTTGAAGGAAATTCCTGCCTCATTCACCCGGTGAAGCCGGAGCAATGCCGGGGTTTTCCCAACAAATGGAACTTCCCGGGCTGGCGGCAGGTTTGCGAGGCCGTGCCGATTCCCATGGCCGAGGCAACTGACCGGGGACTAGTCTGACAACCCGACGACTACTTCTTCCTGTTGATCTGTTTCAGGAACAACGGCACCAGATTCACCTCCATCCAGGCGAAGGCGGCGGCGAGTCCTTCTTCTTCAAAAATGCGGCCGATTCCGGCTTCGACGCTGGTCGGGTTGCCCAGGGCGCTGAGAAACCCATTGGAGGTCAGGTGGGTGAACCAGACGGCATCCATGCATCCGCGCTGCTCGAGCACAAACCTCCGCGCAAACAACGCCAGCACCGCATCGCCGACCCACGCTCTTTCCCGCTCATGGCGGATTTGTTCCTGTTTGCTTTGATTCATGGAATAATGCCCTCACGGGCATGGGAGTTCGACGCGGAAAGGACTTAATCCAGACCAGGCATGATTTTTTTCATCTTTTCCATCTCCATGCGCTCGCGGAGTTTCTGCTCTGCCTCGGCATCCCAGTATCCCGGTTGCAGTTCGATGAACACACTGCTGTAAGGCAGAGCCGATGTCGTGCGGATGATCAACACGTCGAAACTGCGGTTGGCATCGGCCAGCAAGGTCATCAATGATTCCTGTTCGAGACTGGTGGTCTCCATGTCATGCAGCGATTCCTTCAGCTTCTCCCGGAACTCATCGATCCCCGGCGCGGAGTCATTGCTCATCGAACGCAACTCGCGGGTTAGATAAATGTTGGGTTTGACGTGCTGGGTTTGATCGATTGCCTGCAGCACGTAATCCAGAGCAACGGGAATTTCCACATTGGCCGGCACCTGGCGGACTCCGGTGCGTGCGAATGCCGGGAACGATGCCTCCGCGACAACAATCCAATTGCGATAGCCGAGTTGGCCGGTTTGCCGGTTCACGGCACTTTTCCAAGGCGAATCGTCGCTCGAAACCATGGCGCAGCCCAGCATAAAGAGAGCGCAAAGGTAAAAGTTCAACATCCGCAAATGTCGCATCGGGCGAAACATATATCCACAACCACCTTTCTTGTCAAACGAGTTTCAGAAAGCGGGAACGATATCCGTCACGGCAAGCCCCATGGCCTCGTGCGACTGAGCTCGTATGCTCTTCCTGGAAGTCATTTGACCTCAAAAGGTAACCCAAGCCTTGAAATCCGCTGCAAGACGACTTGCCAACACAATCCATGGCAAAATGACGCGGAAAGCCATTCTTGCACGGAAAGAATTCTCGGCGGATTGTTTTCAAAAATCCAACTGCCCCATTTTTGCCCGCGCTCCGCCAAGGCACCCCTTCTTTTATAGTCCCTCGCTTAATGCGCAAAGTCGTCACAGACAATCGCCGATCAATGGCCATCGATCGGATGAAAACAAATCCTTCAACACCACGTAACAAATTGACATGATCCCGAAGCAGCTTTCCGCATTCTTCATGCGTTGCGGTTTTCGCCTCTTCGGGTTGATGCTTTTGATACCGGCCGCCACCGCAGAGCAGGTGCTGGTGGAAGCGGAGCAGTTCAACGACACGGGCGGTTGGGATGTGGACCAGCAGTTCATCGATCAAATGGGCTCGTCCTATCTGCTCGCCCACGGACTTGGCGTGCCGGTGAAGGATGCCGTGACCAAGGTGAAATTCACGCAGCAGGGTAAACACTGGGTCTGGGTGAGAACCCGTGACTGGGTCGCTCCCTGGAAAGCGCCTGGCGCTCCTGGGAAATTCCAGTTGCTCGTCAATGGCACGCCACTCGCCGAGACGTTTGGCACCAAGGGCGGAGAATGGCATTGGCAGGATGGAGGTCTCATCGATGTCACGGCTGAAACAACACTGGCGCTGCATGATCTAACAGGATTCGAGGGGCGCTGCGATGCGGTGCTTTTCAGCAACGATTTGTCATTTGTCCCTCCGAACTCGCTTGAGGAGTTGTCGAAATTACGGGCCAAACTCCTGGGCTTGCCCGCTCAGCCCGATGAGGGAGGCACCTTTGACCTCGTCGTGGTGGGCGGTGGTGTGGCTGGAATTTCTGCAGCGGTATCCGCCGCCCGCAACAGTCTGAAGGTCGCCCTTGTTCAAGACCGACCGGTGCTCGGCGGCAACTCGAGTTCGGAAGTGCGCGTCTGGCCGGAAGGGCACACATGCCAGAAACCATTTACCCACATCGGCGAAATCGTGGAGGAAATCTGCCCGCACAAAACCAAGGAATCCCGCAACGCCGCCGCACGTCCGGTTTTCGATGACGAACGCAAGCTGCGCGTGGTCCGCGACGAAAAAAACATCACCCTGCTGCTCGAACACCGAGTGAACGCCGTTGAACAGATCAACAAAAAAATCGTCTCCGTCACCGCCGTCAACATCCGCAGTGCCCGCGCCGTGAAACTATCGGGAAAATTCTTTGTGGACTGCACCGGGGATGGAACTGTCGGTTTCCTCGCCGGAGCGGATTACATGGTTTCCCATGAAGGCAACATGGGGTCCAGCAACCTCTGGAATGTGCTCGATGTGGCCGACCAGAGCCAGGTGCTCAAGTGCGAGTGCAAAGACAAGGACGCGCTCTCGATGTCGGCAGACGCAGGTCAGGTCGCGGCACCTTTTCCCCGTGTGCCCTGGGCCCTGGACCTCTCCGACAAACCGTTTCCCGGTCGCAACAACTACAATCCCTACGGAAGCAAGAAACTGCTGGACAATCTCGGCGGGTGGTTCTGGGAAAGTGGATTTGACAAAGATCCGATCAACGACATCGAACGCATCCGCGACCTCAACATGCGGGCGATGTACGGTGCCTGGGACGCGTTGAAAAACGTCGACGGTCTCTATCCGAACCACCGCATCGGCTGGTCGGCATTCATCGCGGGCAAGCGTGAATCCCGCCGGCTCACGGGCGATGTGGTTCTCAGCGGCGACGACTTTCACAAAGCGACGGTTTTCCCCGATGCCGCCTATCCCTGCACCTGGCATATCGATGTGCACTCACCGGATCCGACGTTTGACAAGGAGTTGAAGGGTGAGGAATTCATCTCCACCTTCACCCGTGGCGAAGAATACAGTTATGCGGGGCCGTATTGGGCACCCTACCGGACGCTTTACAGCCGCAACATCGGCAATCTTTTCATGGCGGGTCGCGATATCAGCGTGACCCGCGAAGCGCTCGGAGCCGTGCGCGTGATGCGCACCACCGGCATGATGGGCGAGATCGTCGGCAAAGCCGCATGGATCTGCGTTCGCCATGAGACCACACCCCGCGGCGTCTATGAACAGCATCTGCCGTTGCTCGTGGAATTGATGGCAAAGCCCGGTGCCGCACGCCGCGAAACAATCGCGGGCAGTCTTACCCTGCCCACAACATCTGACAAATAACGTCAGCGACGGAGGAACTTCCCGCGTATCGGCATTAACTGCGCAAGTCGGTCAGTCGAACGAGTGGCTACTAGCTCCGATGATCACTCTTGTCAGGTGATTCCACATAAATCAATTGAGGACCCGGAAATGCAGAGTCCCGGCGTTCCTACTTGCCGCTTCCTGCGTCACCCGCTTCAAGAGAACCCAGTGCCGCGTCAATGGCGGCGAGGTGGGCGTCGATCCTTTGTTGCAGCGGGGCGGCGCAGCTTGGCGTTTCAAAGGTGAAGGACAGGGGGCAACCGATCTGCGCCATGAAGATGGCCTCGGGCCAGGATTCCGGGAAGTCGGAGCGGGCCTCGTGATGAATCCAGCCGGGCTCGCGGACATCGTGACCGTCGATCGACGGATTCGGGTCGATCACCATCCGATGTGAGACCGCCTCAAGCAACATCCGCGCCCTCTTTGGTTCGGCGGCACTCAGGCTGATTTCGTAAAAATAAAAGCCCTCCGCCTCCCAATCCTCGTGCAGGCTGAGAAACAAATCCGGTCGCGTGTTCTTTTCAATCCATCCGGCGTGACACGACACTTCGGGAGTGACCCGCTGCAGGTAGTCGCGATTCAAATCCAGGCCTTCGGCATTTACCCGACTGCCGGCGGCGAGACCGGTCGGATTGAGCACAGGGCAAACCAGCCAGTTCACATCGGCCAGTTGCGCGCGACCGAACAAAGCCGCTATCGCCAGCGGTCCGGCCGGTTCGTCGCCATGAATGCCCGATGACAAATAGACGGTGGGTGAAGAAGCCGAAACAAATCGCGACCACGCATCGATCGGCCCCGCGTCGGTGCGATAGATCGTTTCCTTCACAAACGAATGCCGGGCGAACAGGGAGTCCAATTCCCGATAGAGTTCCGGCAGATCCAATGTTTCACGACAGCTGCTCATCAATGTTTCGCGGCAACAAGGCGGATTTGATAGATTTTCGGCCAGCATTTTCCGGTGACGAAAATGTTGCGGGTCACGGGGTCGTAGGCGATGCCGTTAAGCACATTGTCTTCCTCCAGCCGTTTCTCCTTCTTGTCGATCCCCGCCAGGTCGATCATACCGATTACCCTGCCATTCGCGGGATCAATGCGGGCGATTTGCTCCTTGAACCAGATGTTGGCGAAAATCTCGCCCTCGATGAACTCCAGCTCGTTGAGCTTGTCGAGCGGCTGGCCGTTCCATTCGACCTTCAGGAGTTTGCCCGGTTTGAAAGTCACGGGATCGATGAACTGCAGAATGTTGCTGCCATTGCTCATGATCAGAGAAGTGCCGTCGTTGGTGAGCCCCCAACCCTCGCCGGTGTAGGAAAAATTCTTCTGCCACTGGAAACTTGCGGCGTCATAGACAAAACCCTCCTGGTTTTTCCAGCTGAGTTGATAGATTTTCCCGCCCAACACCGTGCAGCCCTCGCCGAAGAAATTGGCGACGAGATTTTTTTTCAACACTACGGCACCTGTCGCTGGGTCAACCCTGCGCAGTGTGGTTTGGCCGTTTTTCCCGGTGCTTTCAATCCAGTGCCCGTCATGAAGCACCAGTCCCTGGGTATAGGCCTCGGCATCGTGAGGCAACTCCGCGACAACTTCATAAGTCAGGTCGGTCGCGGCCTGCCATTCCGGCGGCGGTCGATTGCCGTTCCCGACCGGTGGTTGTGCGGCAGCCGGTTTCTGTCCGTCGCAGGAAACCGAAACTAGAATCATCGTCAGAACGATAAGACGCAGTGAAAATTTCATTCCGTCACTTCGATTCATCATTCATCCACTCCCAGCAACTCGAGGATGCGCTGCAGATCGTCGTTGCCGTAGTATTCGATCTCGATGCGGCCTTTTTTCGGCGCATGGGAGATGCTGACCTGGGTGGCGAAAAGCCCGCGCAGACGGTTTTCCAAATCCTGGATGTGGGTTTGCACATCTCTCGTGGCGGATGTGCCGGATTTTTTGCCCGTTTCGGCGGGTGGATTGAGGATGCCCTGCACCAGTTTTTCGGTGGCTCTCACCGTGAGTGATTTGCGCAATACCTGATCGGACGCCAGCAATTGCGTCGGCAGGTCCTTGATGGCCAGCAAGGCCTTGGCGTGCCCCACACTGACCCGTCCCTGGGCGACCTGCAGTTGCACATCGGCGTGCAAGTCCAGCAGTCGCATCGCATTGGCGACACTGGCGCGGGATTTGCCGACGCGCGAGGCGATTTCCTCCTGCTTCAACGCGTATTCACGGGCAAGCCGGACATAACCAGCGGCTTCATCCATCGGATTCAAATCCTGACGCTGCAGGTTTTCGATCAGCGCCATTTCCAAAACATCGCGATCCGATGCCTCGCGTTCGATCACCGGCACGGTATCGAGCCCGAGTTTTTGCGAGGCGCGCCAGCGGCGTTCGCCAGCGATGAGTTCCAATTTGTCGCCGACGCGGCGCACGATCAGCGGCTGGATGATGCCGTGTTGACGGATCGACTCCATCAGCTCCTCGAGCGGTGCTTCGAAAAAATGCTTGCGCGGCTGCAGCGGGCTGGGAATGACAGATGCAATCGGTGCATCGCGCACCAGCTTTCTCTCATCAGGGGAAATCGTAGCCTCCAGAATGGAATGAGCGCCCTGCTGTTTTTTGATCAGTGCTCCGAGTCCTTTGCCTAATGCAGGTTTATTCGCCATGGGGGGTCATGTATAGGGAATCGCTGATGAAAAATCAAAGGAGAATTCCACTGCAACAAGCGTTTCACCTGCAAGCCCTTGATTTTGCTTGGAAATTGGCTGAAAAAAAAGTTTATCGCGGCTGCGTGATGTCAGGGTCGCGCGAACAGCAGACAGGTCGGCGCGGGAACCGCGAGTTTCTGTTCGGTCGCTGTCAACGCGCCCGATTGCGGGTCGATGGCAAGAACCTGCAGGTTGTCGGAATCCTGCCCGGCGACGATCAAAAACGTACCGCCGGGAGTGATCGCGAAATGCCGCGGTGTTTTGATTTCCGCGGTCGTCTGGCCGATTTCCGTTAGAGCGCCGGTTTCCTGGTTGATGCGGAAAGCGGCGATCGAGTTATGTCCGCGATTCGAGGCGTAGAGAAATTTTCCGTTAGCATGCACTTCGATTTCCGCCGTGGTGCTCGGTTGATTGTATCCCGCAGGAAGAGTTGTTAGGGAAGCGTGCGCTGTCAGGGTGTTTTTTTCCCGGGAGAAATGGGTGACGGTATTGGCGAGTTCGTTGACCACATAAACCCATGGTTTGACCGGGTGGAAAGCCAGATGGCGCGGGCCGTCGCCGGGAGTCGATTTCGTGAACGCGGGTTCGGCGGCTTTGAACTGCGCCGTGGCGGCATCGAAGGTATATGCCAGGGTTTGATCGAGGCCGAGATCGGGAACGAAAAGAAGGTCGCCGGAAAAATAAACTCCGTGCGCGTGCGGCGCCGTCTGACGCTGCGGGTGGATGCTTTTCCCCTCGTTTTTGACCACACAAGCGGCCTCGCCCGGGATGCCTTTGGGGTCGAGCGAAAACGAAACAATGCTGCCGTCGCTGTAATTCGCCACGGCGATCATCCGCTGCGAGGGGTCGACGGCGAGATGGCAGGGACTGGTGCCGCGGCAGGGAACATCGGCTAGGAAAGTGAGCGATTGATTTTCACCGATGCCGAAGGCGGCCAGCGACTCCGTTCCGTCGGCCCGCGAGCCGACCGCGTAAAGGATTTTTTTTGCAGGATGCAGGCAAAGGAATCCGGGATTGCGATACTCGGCGGCGACGCGCAGATTGCTCAGGGACCCGCTGCGGTCATCGAAGTCCGCCACATAAATCCCCTTGCTGCCCCGGTCTGATCGGGTGCCAATAAAGAAGGAGTGCACGGCGGCACCGGCGCATTGGGCCGAAATCAGGATGAGTGCGATGGTTTTCATGATGGGTGAGGCCATTTCAAACGTTAAGCCGACCCCGGTCCAGCGCAAACATTTGCCAATCCTCGATTTCTCTTGCTTGCCCTGCGGAGATGCGCCGAATAGACTCGCGGCATGACTTCCTCTGTTTTTGGCATCGGGCTCGCAGGCTGCGGCACAGTGGGCACGGGTGTAATCCGCGCGCTCAAGCGCAATGGCGAACTGATCCGCGAACGAACAGGCGGCACGATGACACTGGAGGTGATGCGCGTGCTGGTGCGCGATTCGCAAAAAACCCGCGACGATATGGTGGACATTGGACTGCTCACCACCGACTGGCAATCGCTGGTCGATGATTCCGCGGTGAAGATCGTCATCGAACTCATCGGCGGCACCGATCTGGCATTCGACATTGTCGCGCGCTCCCTGACACTGGGCAAGCCGGTGATCACAGGCAACAAAGCGCTGCTCGCCGAGCGCGGGCCCGAGCTTTTCGCGCTGTCGAAACTTCACAACACCCCTATCCATTTCGAAGCGGCGGTGGCGGGCGGAATTCCCATCATCAAAACCGTGCAGGAGGCCTTCGTCGGCAATCGCATGCTCGCGCTGTGCGGCATCATCAACGGCACCAGCAATTACATTCTGCAACGGATGTCGGAGGCCGGCTTGGAATTCAGCACGGCCCTCGCCGAGGCCCAGGCGCTCGGTTATGCCGAGGCCGACCCCAGCCTCGATGTGAACGGCTGGGATGCCGCCCACAAGGCGATCCTGCTTGCCACCCTGGCCTATGGATTTCCGATCTCCCCGTCGCAGATGAACGTGGTCGGCATCGAACAGGTCAAACCACTCGACATCGATTTCGCCAAACAACTGGGTTATGTGGTCAAACTTCTCGCCGTGATCCGCGAGCACGACAACGGCGCGATCGAACTGCGGCTTCAACCATCTTTCGTTAGCAAAAGCCACATCCTGGCATCGGTCAACGGCGTCTTCAATGCGGTCGCAGTTCATGGCGACGGCGTCGGCGAAGCGCTGTTCTATGGTCGCGGCGCCGGACAGGACCCCACGGCCTCCGCGGTGATCGCGGACCTGGTCGAAGCGGCACGTACACTCGCCAAAGGACAGACCCACCGCGGCTTTCTTCCATGGAGGGAAAACGGCAGGATCATGCCGATCGAGGAAACCAGCACGGCCTACTATGTGCGCTTCGATGTCACCGACCGCCCCGGCGTGATCGCCGAAATCGCACGTGTGCTGGCCGAACACCGCATCGGCATTTCCGGAACACATTCGCCGGTCAATCCGGAGAACCCCGATGCCGCATTTGTGGACATGGTCTTCCTGCTGCACAGTTGTCCCTATGGCCTGCTGCAAAAAGCGCTCAAGGAAATCGCGGCGCTCGCCTGCGTGAACTCCTATCCCGTGGTCTTCCGCATCGAGCAGTTGTGACTTTGTCTCCCGACTTCAGAGCTTCGTTGACTTGTTGTGCATTGATGAGATTTTGCATTCGGTCCGTTGATTCCAAAAACTGTTTCCGCAACAACAACCTGACAGAGGTCATTGTGTCGAAGAATACGAGGACATCAATAGCTTCATTTCTCGCACCGCCTGCTCCATGCCGACCCGCATGGCGCGCGCGACGATGCTGTGGCCGATGTTGTATTCGCAGAGGAATGGCACCTTTTCTAAAAGGCGGACGTTTTGATAATTGATGCCGTGACCGGCATTGACCTGCAATCCCGCTTCATGGCCGACGCGGGCGGCCGCACAAAGCCGGTCGATCTCCCGTTCCACGTCCTGCGGCCCGGCATTGCCAAAGCAGCCGGTGTGCAACTCCACCATCTCGGCTCCCAGCTCCGCCGCCGCAAGCACCTGGGCGGGATCGGGGTCGATGAACAAACTCACCTTGATTGCGGATTTTTGCATTGTGCGTATGCAATCGCCGATCTCGCGGCGGCCCGCAACGACATCGAGTCCACCCTCGGTTGTGACTTCCTCGCGTTTTTCGGGAACCAGGCAGACAAAGGCCGGTTGCAGACGCAGGGCGATGGCGATCATTTCAGCGGTCACACCCATTTCAAAATTCAAGGGCACGCAAATCGACTCCTTGATCAAAAACGCATCGGACTCCTGCATGTGCCGTCGGTCGCCGCGCACATGAATGGTGATGGAATCCGCCCCGCCGGCAATCGCATCCCGGCAAGCCAGAAGCGGGCTTGGCTCGGCATTCGGCGAATCGGGCAACAAGGCATAACGCGCCTGCCGCAGCGTAGCCACGTGATCAACATTCATTCCCAACAATAATGACACGCCCGACCCATAACCCCGCCACGGGATTCTGCAAACATTTTTTGCCCGATGTTCCGCCTTGCGCAATCGTTGATACCCGGTATCTTTTCTCCGTAGCAGCATGGAAACCGCCACCAACATCCTCCTGATCATCGCCGTCATTATCAGCTTCAACGTGATGATCTTCGTGCACGAACTCGGCCACTTTATCGCCGCACGCTGGCGTGGATTGAAAATCGACAAATTCCAGGTGTGGTTTGGCAAACCGATCTGGTCGAAAACGATCAATGGCGTGCAATACGGCCTCGGCTGGATTCCCGCAGGCGGCTTCGTCGCCCTGCCGCAGCTCGCGCCGATGGATGCAATCGAAGGGGAAAGCAGTTCCACTGAGCCATTGCCGCCGATCTCGCCAATTGACAAAATCATCGTCGCGATCGCCGGCCCGATTTTTTCCCTGCTGCTGGCGCTGACGATCGGTCTCGTCGTCTGGAATGTAGGCAAACCCCAGGACACCATCCACGCCACCCAGATCGGTTACATCAAGAAAGACAGCCCGGCGGAAAAAGCCGGCCTGCAACTTGGCGATACGGTCCTCGCGATCAACGGCAAAGCCGTTCGCGGCTTCGTTGGCGGTCTCGACTGCATCACTGAAAACATCGTTCTGAGCGAGGGTCAGGAGATTCTCTTCACCGTGCAGCGTCCGGGTGAAAGTCAAACGCGCACGATTGTGTCCAGCTTCGAAACGATGCCCACCGCGTGGTATCAACGACGCGCGCTTCGCCAGGTGGGCATCTCCTATACCAATCCTGCCACGGTCGATGCCATGCTCCCCCACAGCCCGGCGGAGAAAGCAGGATTGAAAAAAAGCGACCAGATCGTCGCGGTGGACGGCACGCAAATCTGGAGCACACCACAATTTTCCCAGTTGATAGAAGCCGGAAACTACAAGGAAATCACCGCGAGTGTGAAACGAGGTGAAGAAACGCTCGAAATCAAAATCACTCCCGCCAAACCACTGACCCCGGCCGCTGCGAAGCCGATGCTTGGCATCGCCTGGAATACCGATGGCATTGTTGATTCGCATCTCGTCTATCCGAATCCGATCCGTCAATGCAAGGACAGTGTGAAAATGATGGTCGCAACCTTGAGCGCGCTTATTTCACCCAACTCCGGCATCGGCGTGGACCAACTGAGCAGCCCGATCGGCATCGCCAAGGCGAAATTCGACATCCTGAAAACGGAAAACGGCTGGCGGCGCTTGCTGGCATTTTTGGTGATTATCAACGTCAACCTCGGCATCTTCAACATGCTGCCGTTTCCCGTGCTCGATGGCGGCCACACGATGCTGGCGGTGATGGAAATGGTCGCCCGCAAACCGGTCAAGGCGCGCATTCTGGAATATGTGCAGTCCGCCTGCGCCCTTGTTCTGATCAGCCTGTTCCTCTACATTAGTTCCAAGGACATCGGAGGATTTTTCGGGCCTAATGAAAAAGAAGAGAAAACCACTTTCGCACCCTGAGCGCGATGCCGTGCTTTGCCTGGATCGCGGCCTGACCTTCTCGAATGCTGTCAAACGTCGGCTGCGGAGTTTTGCGATGCTGACGGCTGGCGTTTTTTTGCTGGCCCATTGCACATCCCCGACCGGTCCGGCGGCAGCGCCCCATCTCGATGCCCACGCGGCGAATCAACTGGTCATCGCCGGCAATGCCTGCGGTCCCACGGCCTTGCTGAATTCATTCCGCTTCGGTTCGCCGGCCTGCCAGCAGGTCGCAGACGCGATTCCCGGCGAAACCGATCGCGCGAAACTGCGCCATGTCATCATCGACAACGGTGGCTCCTGGTCGCGCCACATCCCTCAACGACATCGATGGTCCCGCCGCGGCATCAACGCCGCGGATCTGACCGACATCGCCAACGAACTCGGTGCCGCAAAATCCCTGCCGCAGGTCCGCTTGTTCATTCCACAAAATTCCTCGCGCCCGCAATCGCTGCTTCGCGCGACCTACAACCAGTTGGCAGGCTCGCTGCGACAGGGATTTCCGCCTGTCGCGGGCTTGCGACGCTACGACGGCACCTAACTTGTCAATTCGCACTTCGTGACCATCCTGCAGGTGCCTGATGCCTTGGACAAACACGCGCAGGAATTCGGTTTGCTCTACATCGACCCCGTGGGCGGGAAAAAATCGCACGGAATCATCCGCTTGACGCCAATCCAGCAAAAACTTCTTCTCGTTGCCGATCTTCCCGATAGCCCACTGGGCAAAAACCGCGCGGGCACAAGTTCCTATGTCATAATGGATTCGTTGATTGCACTGCCTTGAAGTCTCTATCGAAGTGCGCGATCACGGCCCTTACAATTCGTAATCCTGCCCGGGCTGCGGCACGATGGTTTTCATGCCAGGCATTTTTTCGCGCAGTTGTTCGGCAAACCAGGCGACTGCGTTGTCGTCTCCATGGACCAGAAACGTGGTTTTCGGCTTCACCTGCATGATGTAGTCCAACAACTCTTCACGCGTGGCGTGACCCGAGAAGTCAAACTCATCCTTGTCGCAGAGCAGCGGTACCGCGGGAAGCCGGTCATCCAGCTTCACCATATCCCCTTTGACCGCCGCCTTGATCCGGGCTCCCGGCGTGGCGGAGTCGGTGTAACCAACAAAATAAATCGCGTTTTTCCGATTCTCCATGAAACCCTGTGCGGCGAACTGGTTGGAGACCGTGTTTTCCGACATCATTCCGCTGGAGAGCGCGTAGATGCAACCGGGATGGAGGGGAATCGGGCCTTTGCGTTTTCGCGATCCCGCCTGCAACTCCATGTCCTGGAGGATTTCAAAATCGGGAAAATTCCGGCGCGATCCCTTGAGGTGACGGTCGTAGATCATCGTCATCTTGGTGCTGAGCCCGCCGATGTAGATCGGTGTCTTGCGCGGGATGAGCTTCTTTTTCTTGAACTGGTCAAGCATGGTCAACAGCTCCTGGGTTTTGCCGATGGCGAAAACGGGAATCAACACCGAACCGCGGCGGTCAAGCACGTCGCGGATCTGCTGCGCGAGCCGCATTTCCTCGGACTCCCGGGTGTAATCCGCCCGCCGCTGTTGCGCGCCACGGGTGGTTTCGATGATCAGCACATCGACGGGCTCCTTGGGCATCAACGCCCCCTTGAGCAGGGTGTGGCCGCCGAAATTCAAATCGCCGGTGTAGAGGATTTTCTTTCCCTGCGTCTCCAGAGTGACCGCCACCGAACCGAGAATGTGTCCGGCATCATGAAAGGTGGCGCGCACCGTCCCCTGTGGATCGAGGTCGAAAGGCCGCTCATAGGCCCGGTGCTCGAAGCGCGATTCCAGTTCCTCGAGTTCCTCATGGGTGAAAAAAGGATACTCCGCAATGCCCAGTTCGATGCGCTTGCTGCTCATCACGTTGACCGAATTGTGCAGCATCGCCATGCCGAGATCGGCAGTGGCGGGAGTCATGAAAATCGACGCCGCCGGATGACGGCGCATCAACATCGGCACCGTGCCGGTGTGATCCAAGTGGGCGTGCGTGAGCACCGCAGCATCCATTGTTCCCTCCTCGACAAACTCAAAATGCGGAGTCGCCTCCTCCGCTTCATGTTTCGGGTGCATCCCCGAGTCCAGCACGATCCTCGCCTTGCCGGTATCAATCAAATACGAATTGGCACCAATTCCGGCGTGCCTGCACAAACTTCTAAAAATCATTCTTTAATTCCACTCTCTGCGACAAACTGGCTGATGGCACACCACTTGTCAACCCTAGAAAAGTCACCCTGGAAAAGTTGCATGTTGCCGGCGGTTCAAAACCGGACCGATGATAACGACCGCCGGCCCGGGACCGGCGGATCTGTTTTCGTTGGTGAATGATCAATGATCCAATGCTGCCTCCCTGGGTGTCACCGCGCGGCAATCACCACGTCATGACACCCTTGAGCACTTCGAGCCATCGATTCCGGCTCATGTGTTTTTCATTTTCCTTCGACGTTTTCGTGTGTTCGTTTGATCCAAACGCAAGTCTCTAACAACGCACTCATCGCGCCCCCTGTGACCTGATTTCACGACCTCATCGTTTCATCCCGTCCTGCTTTTTCAACCAACTTCGCGGTTAAGGGCGGAATCACGAAAATTCCACCGTTTTCCGCCCGCGAAGTTCACCTGCAGCGCAGCGCTGGAAGGCACTACTTGAGCAAATCGGAAACCTGATAGAAACTCGGTTGGTCTTTGGTGGCCGCGCGGATTTTCTGCACCGCTTGTGGCGTGACAGGATCGGCCTTGTTGCCGAATGCATTGCGCGTGAAGGTGAGGACATCGGCCAACTCCTCATCGCTGAGAAACTTGAACGGCGTCATCGGCACAGCCCCGGTGTATTTCACACCCTTGACCTCGATCGGACCGACAAGTCCATGCAGGGCAATGCGGATCAAGCGGGTTTCGTCGCCCTGTATCCACTCACTTCCGGCCAAAGGCGGGAACTGCGCTTCGGGCAGTCCGTTGCCGTCCTTCTGATGGCAGGTTCCGCAATGACCGTCGCGCAGATACACCTGCGAACCGCGGAGGAATTGCTCTTTTGCCGCACCGGTCAAATGCGTTTCAAACACCGGCGGCGGCTCGGCCTTGATCTGCTGGCCGTTGAGGAAATCGTTCGCGGTTTTGTAAACCGGCGAGATCCATTTGTCCATTGGGTCGCCATTGCTTCCCTTGTATGCCGCGGCGGCTTCCAACACACTGCGCCCGGCGGCATTTTCCAGCCACGAGGCGGCGACGATGGCTTCCAGCCTCACCCGACCATTTTCATCGGCAGCGGCGGTTTTCAGCAGTTCGGTTTGATTGGCGATCAAATGGCCGTTGTAACGCAGGGCTCTAACAGCTGCGGCGCGGGCATGAGGGTCTTTAGCCTGGAGCAGAGTGCGCACCAGCGGCTCGCTCAGTTGATTGTTTCCCCACAGAACCCACAGGGCTTCGACCAAGTTATGCTCGTAGTTCACGGCGGATTTGTCCATTCCCTGGACCCACTTTTTCACGCCGGCCACAACTTCGGCATCGTTTCTGCCACGCAGTTCACGGCGGGTGCGATAGCGGGTGCGATACTCGGGGAGTTCCAGATTTTTGCACAACTCGTCAATGGAGGCACCGGCGACCCTGGCAGGTTTGACCAGCGGACGGGACGGATAGGTGATGCGGAAAACGCGACCGTGGGTGTGATCGCGGTTCGGATCGCGGGCGCTGTGCTGCATGTGGCCGATCAGGGCATTGTGCCAATCCACGAGATACAGCGAACCATCGGGCGCGAATTCCATGTCGACAGGTCGGAAATGCGGATCGGAGCCCTTCACCAAATCCTGACGAAAGGTGCTGACGTAACCGGTGCCGTCATCCTTCATCGTATGTTGCTTGGTTCCTTGAAAACCGATGGTGTTGTTGATCAACAGATCGCCCTGCACTTCATCCGGGAAATGACGGCTGGAGATGAATTCCAGACCCGCCGTGGGACGCACTTGCACCGACAACAGATTCGGTGGCGTTGGATTGAAGCTGCCCAGTGGCACCTGCACCGACCCCTGAAGCATCCATCGTACGGGTGGATCCGAGGTGTCCGAAAAGAAATCCTGACCCCAGTGATCGAAGGCGATGCCCCAGGGATTGGGAATGGAAAGTCGCACGGTCCTCTCCAGGTGACGACGTTCCGGATTGTATCGAAAGAAACCTCCGTTGGAACTGCGGACCGGGCCATAGGCGGTCTCCACGTGACTGCGCAAAAACGTGCCCTCGCCCATCAAGATTGCCCCGGAAGGATCGGCACAGAATGCAGAGATCGCATGATGGGTGTCATGGTCGTCAAAACCACTCATCACGATGTCGCGCGCATCCGCTTTGTCGTCACCATTGGTATCCTGCAAAAAGATCAAAGAGGTCCCCTGCGCCACATAGACGCCGTCGTGCGAAAACTCGAAGCCCATCGGCAGGTGCAACTTGTCTGCAAAGATGGTTTGCTTGTCCGCGCGACCGTCATTATTGGTGTCTTCCAAAATGAGCAGCTTGTCGTTCGGCATCGGGTCACCGGGCCGGTAATGCGGATAGACCGGCATCGTCGCCACCCACAACCGGCCTTTGTTGTCGAACGACAACTGCACGGGATTCGCGAGATCGGGGAACTTGCTCTCGTCGGCAAACACTTCGATTTTATACCCTTCGGGCACTGCCAGGGTTTTCAACGACTCTTCGCTGGAAAGGTACTTGATGTTCTTGTTCGCTTCGCCGATGGACGGCAGTGCCTCCGTCTTGGCATCGGCGGCCGCGACATCGAACCTCCCGCCTGCCGCAATCGCCCAGATCGCCTGCTCGCGGTTGTTCACCATCTGCTCGAGCTTGCGTAACTCCGCTGGGTAGTTTTGCGAACCGAACGGATCGCGCCGCCGACCATAAACGTGCACGCCATTGGGAATTTTGTAATAACTCACCCACATCCACGCGAAGTCATCGACCGCCTTTTTGAGGTCGGCCTCGCTCGCCTTCGACACGGGCTTGCGTTTGCCGAAAAGTTGATCAATCAGCACCGGTGCCAGCTTCGCATAACCTTCGTCGGTCAACAATGCACCGTCGCGGGTCAGCGGTTTGCTGCCCTTGGCGAACCAGGCACTGGTGGGCGCGAAAAGGTTCACGAAAGTCAACTGGTGCGCAGCGGCCACATCTTCGATCGCCTTCGAATACAAAGCCAGATTCGCATTCTGCGTGTAGCCGTTGGGAGTGCCGTAGAGCGCCGACACATCCTGAAACGCAGTGGGCGATACCAGCGCCAGCTTGGGAGCACTCTTGTCATTGTATTTCTGATTCAACGTGTGCGCGATGAATGCCTCAAGTTCTGCTTTGAAGTTGGGCAATCCGAGCGGGCCTTCGAACGATTCATTGAATCCGAAAAAAGCGACAATGATGTCCGGCTTTATTTGTTTCAACCAGGCATCGGGCTCGGGGTAGCTGCCGTCGCCGGAGTTGCCGCCCCAATTGTCATTGGCCTCCACCAAGGTGCGGAATTTTTCCCCACCGGGAAAGGCCCACGGGTTCTTGCGTCCGGCGTTGGGGCGAAAGGCGGGGGTGTCGCCTTCATCACACAGGTTGCGAATCACCAGATGATGCCCGGGATAGCGACGGTGCATCTCGGTCTCGAAATGCCCGAAGCGCAGCATGCGCGATCCCAGCCCGTTGCCCAACAGCACGACGCGGGCGTCCTTTTGCAATTCCAGTTCCGCCGAATGCGCCATCGGCAGCAGCAGTGGGATCACAGCCATCAGCAGCGAGACACCTCGCGCTCTCGTTTTTATCGACTTCGGATTCATTTGATTTTGAGAATTTCTTTCCATTTCATGCAACAGCAACATCCCCTCACAAGAACGCGCCCGCCATTCGCGAATGATTACCGCGCACGGAACCGAATTCTTGCGGGTTTTGCGCATGCGGTCAACAACCGTGTCGCGCCATTCCATGCGGATTTTCCCGCACCTGAGCAACGGCTGAATCGGGAAAACTACGCAAACCTTTTTAAAACAGAGGATTCAGACAATCGTGCGGGATGCAGGGGTCGACCCGTAGCAGTCAGACGAACAGGCGGCATCATTGCTAAGGACGTTCTCGACGGGCAGTCTCATAACTCCCAAAAGTACAGCACACATCCCTCGGCAAGTTTTGGTCACTTTGTCGGGCGATTTTTCGTGTCTAGCTTACAGACGAAGCTACGTCTCGCCCTCAAACGTTTTCATCCATGTCTTCAGTTCGTCAGATGCGATCACCCTTGGCCCCATTGCACCGGCGACAAAGGAGTTGAATGTTGTTTATCGTATTTGATCCTCCCTTCGCCACTGGGATTATATGATCGAACTCAATATAGTCACCGCTTCCGCACTCTACGCACTGTCCGCCATCCCGAATCCATACGGCGTTCCTTGTCTCCTTACTGACAAGGCGACGATCCTGCCGGGTGTCGCCATCCATAGTGATGTTTGCCGTTCTATTTCCCGCCCGCATCAAGCAGAGAATTAACTCTGCACAGACGCCGGGTTCTGAGATGCAGAAAACCCGGATGCCTCTCTTTGAGGATGTGAGATTCAAAAATGCCCCGCGATGGTTTGCCATACGGATGCTTTTCATAGGGAGGGAAACAGATGCTTTAGGCGCTACAAATTCTACTCTGGTGGATGTTACCCACAGATCACCTGATGAAACAATTTTCGAATCCTTGATGAAATCTGCCTGAGATCGCAAATAGACAGCTTCTCCGCTGACTAGCCATGCGGGAGCTAGTTGGAGGGATTTGGGAAGAATGTTCGCTCTTAGCGCGGAAATTTTTCTAACTCTTTGAATGACAGAATCCACTTCCTGTAACATTTCCTGTAGCCCAAAAAGCTGAATATGATAATGGATTTGGGTTTCTTCTTGTGCGGTCAACTCTGAATCGGAGATCGCATCCGCAAGAAGGTGGCGTATGAACTTCGTTGCGATTGGCTGACACTCGGAAACTACGTTTTGCCATTTCTCTCCGGCCTCCTCCACCATCTGTCGCAAGACCTGTAGTTCGGAGTCATTCAATTCTCCATCCTCCAGCATAGCAGCGAGGGTAGTTGAAAATCGGCTTTTCAGTGTTGCCTTCTTATAGCTCGTTGCGGCGAATCCAGCGAGACCAGCACCAGCCTTTGCCAGCATTCCAGCAGTCTTTCCAGCCAACTCTCTTACTTTTGCCGCTCCGTGCAGCGGCGATAATAAGTCACTGACTGTAACCC
Organism: Akkermansia muciniphila; assembly: GCA_945860285.1. Classification (GTDB taxonomy): domain Bacteria; phylum Verrucomicrobiota; class Verrucomicrobiia; order Verrucomicrobiales; family Akkermansiaceae; genus UBA956. The sequence goes on from CAMAQB010000031.1 coordinate 32,848, forward strand.
ACTTTGGCAATCCCTCATGCCATGCGTGCCAATCCAAGGAAACAGTTCCCGCCTTTACTGCGGCAGATATCTCATCAAGGGATTCAGCGCTAAAGCGGAGTCCTGTGGGGGATTGAATGCTGTATTCCATAACTAACTACTAGGAATTTGCTTTTGCATTATTGCGGGTGAACTAGTGGCAGTATCGCGGAAAGTGTTCCCCGGCATCGGCAGAACGCTGAAAAGAGGATTTTTTAGTAATGCAGACTTTATTGCACAGTTGCACTTTTGAAATGTCATGTAAAACCGTGAAACTCTTATGGAATAAAGGATTCCGGCGATGGTGCGCGATGCAGGGTTCGAACCTGCGACCCCATCCGTGTGAAGGATGTGCTCTACCACTGAGCTAATCGCGCTTTCCTCGCGGGCGGGGAGTTAAACAAATCGCCCGGCCGATTGACAAGCAAAACCTTGCCGGGGCGCAAAATAATCAGACCCGTCGCGGCCGGTTGGCCATGATCAAGCGAATCAATGCCAGCGGAACGAGCGATATGCCCGCCGCTACCAAGGCGACTTTCAAGCCAGGAAAGATGCGTGCACGGTCCAGATCCATGGCGCGGATCGACTCGGCGACACATTGTTCCTTGGGGATGCAAAACCACTCGCGCACGCCCTTGATTTGCTCGCCCTCGGTGCGCGCCGCTGCTTTGCCAAAGCCGGTGTGCACCGGTCCGGGGCAAACGGAAAGCACGGCAATATTCTGCTCGCGAAGTTCGATGCGCAGGGCCTCGGAGAAACTGGAAACGTAGGCCTTGGTAGCTGCATAAATCGCCAGGTCGGGCATCGGCACGAGGCTGGCGATAGAACTGACATTCACAACGACACCGCTCGATCGTTCGATCATTTTCGGCAGGAACAGATGAATCAAATGGGTGAGCCCTTCCATGTTCAACCGCAACATGTTTTCCACCCGCGTCCATTCGGCATCGGCAAAGGTACCGTAGTCCCCCACCCCGGCGTTGTTGATCAGGCAATCGGGCACCAGTGATTTTTCCTCCAGTGCCGCAGCGAGTTGCAGGCGTTGCCCGACATCGGCGAGGTCCGCTTGAAAGCAATGAACCTCAATGCCGTTTCGACGGATCAATTCAGCAGCAAGCACCGACAGCAGATCGCCGCGCCGCGCCACGAGAACCATCGTCCGACAACGGTGCGCCAGTTGACGGGCAAACTCCTCGCCCAACCCGGATGAGGCTCCGGTGACCAGCAGGCAATCAAATTTTTTCACAGCGTGGAAGGATGGCGCGTTGGAAAACAGCCTGCCGCACAGGCAGTGGCCCGATCAAATCGGTTGACCTTCGGCATTGACCTGCAGAATGCGCAACGGGATGCGCTGCATGACTTCGCCGTCGCAACCGATGTCCACCGAATAGATGCCGGCGTGCTGGAATCGCAGGCCTTGCAGGTTGAGAATCAGGTTGCGGGTCAAAAAGGGCACGTTCGCCGGCAGAGCGACATCGAATTCAGGCTCGATCGGCATGTTGCTGGGGTCGAGCGGGTTGCCATCCTCGTCGATGATGTTGATGGAAAGTTTGTGACGTCCGCTGTCATCGGGGGTGAAGCAGAAGCGCAGGGCGAGGGCGCAATGTGGATGAACGACCGGCAGGGCACGAGCGGCAAGCGTATCGAAAACTCCGGTGACCACGAGTTTGCCCTGGTAGTCGGCTGCGAAATCACAGAGTGAAGCAATTTGTATGTCCATATAATAGTGTGAGCTAGGTTTCGAGCACGCCTGAATCCAGCATGCGGCACGCCGTTTTAGCCCATTTCGTCGGAGCGTCCAGCACGGAATGAGAAATTTTTACGCGAAGGGAGATCGTGCGCTTGCAGATGAAGAAACGCCAACGCTTGTTCACTGCTCCGGCTGTTTGTCCTGCGCGACAACCTCTTCCGCAACAATGTTGTCAACGGGATCATCCGCGCTTGGCGACGCTGCCGAATTTTCCAACAAATCAATCACCTCCTGCTGCATCGCCTCCACCTGATCGAGCGAGACATTGGGGTCGCGGATCAAAAAAACGTCGCCGTCCTTGCGGTGCTCATACACGCGGAGGATACCCGAGGGCATGTGCTGGGCATCGGTTTCCACCAAGACTTTCTGGCGTTCGAGCATCACCGCGAGGATGAACCGTACTTTTTCCATGTGTTCCTGATCCTCTTCGACCAGACGACGCAACAGGTCGATCGGACTCTCCTTGCTGACCTGCGCTTTTTCGTGCTGCACCGGCGCTTTGTAGATCGTTTTCCAGTGCGAAAAAACACCGGCCTCAGCTAGATCAACTTGCGCCCAGCCACCCGTGGAATAATCCCGACGCAGCCAGCCCGAGCTTTCGGGATCGGGAAAAAGTGCGGCGATGATTGTCTCGCCGTCAACAAACGCATCGCCGGTGACAATGCAATGATTGGTGCGCGATTTGATATGCCATGATTCGCCGAAAGCCATGCGCTTTTCTTATCCGCATTCGGCAGGCAGGCAAGGCATTTCTCTTACGGTTCGTCCCAAGGCGGTCAAGTTCGGGCGATTAGCAATGGAGGGGGGTGCTGTCCCTGGCGATCCTGCGGGGGCGGGATGCTTTAGCCCCGATGATTCTTCATGGATTACCGGCTTTATTTGCGAACGGGAGCGCGGGATGAAGGATGATTGCGTCAGGGTGATAAGAGGCCGCCCTCCACCGGAACGCTCGGAGATCATTCCCTGCCTTTTGAATGCCTGCCTTTTGAATGCCTTTCAGGCAGTAACTGTATTCCAAAAGCAACGGATTTTTTCGTTTTTTTGCGGTGTCTCTTTTGCTCGAGTCGGTGGCTTTGCCTGGCTTCCTTGGGGGCTAGCCCCCAAACCCCCAGGATTTTTCGCTTTTTTACAGCAACGGCGGCATGGT
>CAMAQB010000032.1 GCA_945860285.1 Akkermansia muciniphila
GGCCGCGCAATATTTTTTCTGTAAAATCTTTCAAGGCATTTAGTTGAAGTAGGTGGTTTGTGTATTTTGTTAGTTTTGTGGTTTGAGGTAAGATTTTCCTGATTCCCATGCGTCGGAGATTTCGACTAGGACTGCGGTGACGAGACGTTCTAACGATTCCTCGTTGGGAAAGAGTCCGACGACGCGGGTGCGGCGTTTGATTTGGCTGTTGAGGGTTTCGCAGGCGTTGGAGGTTCTGAGTTTCCGGCGGTTCGCTTCGGGTAGGTCGAAGACGGTGAAGCCTTCGGGTAGGTTTTCTTCGGCCCAGGCTACGAGCTTGGGCTGTTTGTCGCGCCAAGTATCGAGGAAGATGCGGAGTCGCTCTTGTGCGTGGGCACGAGATTCTGCATTGAAGATGGCGGCGATCTGTGAGGCGATCACGGACTTGAGTTGCTGTTTGGTAACCAGATGACCTGCATTCTGCTGAAGGTGGAACTGGCAGCGCTGCCAGGGGCTGGCATTGCAGGCGGCGCGCAGGGCGGCTTTGAGGCCGGTGTGGGCATCGGATACGATAAGGTCGGGAATGCCGATTCCGCGCTCTTTGAGGGACACGAGGAATTCGCGCCAGTGGACTTCGGCTTCGGAGAGGGCGCAACTGACGCCAAGGATCATGCGTTTGCCGTCATCGCGTCTGATGCCGATGGCTTTGAGGGTGGCGCAGTCGCGGACGGTGCCGTCGATGCGGACTTTGTAATAGGTGGCATCGAGGATGAGATATTGGATTACAGGGAGTGGGCGTGAGCGCCATTTGGCGAATTCTTCATCGAGTTGCTTGTTGAGGTTGGAGACTTGGCCAGAGGAGACTTCGAAACCGCAGAGTTCTTCCATGACTTTGGTGACGCGGCGGGTGCTGACTCCTTGGACGTAGAGGGTGGCGATGGCGGACTTGAGGGCGCGGTCGCTACGGGAGCCTTTTTCAAGCAGTGAGGTGCGGAAGGGAGTGTCGCTGCTGCGCACTTGGGGGACAGCGAGTTGGAGGGACCCAATGGCGGTTTGGAAGGTGCGTGGTTTGAATCCGTTGGCGTGACCATTGCGCTGGACGGCGCGTTGATAAGGGTCGGCACCGATGTGATTTTCACGTTCGATCAGCATGGCGGTGTTCATGAGAAGTTGGGCGATGTTGGCGAGTCCCTCGCCGCGTGTTGCGCCAATGAAAAATGACACCGGAGGGGTGAAGTCGTTGCGCCATGTTTCATGACACCAGACGCTTGGTTGTTTTATGGTGTTTTGGTTGTGTTTTGACAAGCTTTTCTGCTGGGGGGGACGCAGTGAAGGCGCAGGGAGCGGGAGCGACCGCAGCCGCAACGTAGTCCGCACCAGCAGAAAAATCGCCGACTCCCTCTCGGATCTCTCCGGCTCGTTCTCTCTCTTCCCAGCGTTCCTCTTCGATGCGTTCTACGATTTGAAATATTTCGCCCAGTCTGCGTTCTACTTCTTCTGCTAGTTCTAACGGATCTAGTTCGTTGCGATTTTCCTGTAGTTGTTTTTTGCTGGTTTCACTGACTTTTTCACAGGCTAGCAAACGATCGCAGGGGCTGGCTGGCTTGTCATATTTTTTGCGAACTTTCCCGCCGATTCGTTCTTTGCTGACGAGTTTCATGACGGGGGTGAAGTAGTTGCGCATGGGCAGCCAGGCTTTTTCATAGAGCTCGTCTACCATGGGTTTGAGGTCGAGATCACCAAATCTACCATAGCCTAACAGTTGCCGAACGTGGGTGAAGTTTTTCTGTTCTACGTGAGCTTGGTCGTTTTTCTTGTAAGCGCGTGAGCGTGTCCATTCAATGCTGCGTTTTCTTTTGAGGAGGTAGGCTTCGAGGATTTCGTTTAAAAATTCGCTACCGTTATCGCAGTCAAATCCGAGCATGGGAAAGGGCATGCGTTTTTCGATACGCTCTAGGCCTACGCGCACTTCGCCGCCGCTATTGCCCCAAAGGGCGGCGAGTTCTGTCCACCCGCTATGGAAATCTGTTAGGGTGAGACTCCAAAGAAATGCACCACTGCTGCTGCCTCCCCCGTGGGATACGGTGTCGGCCTCGATCCAGCCGGGTTCATCGAATTCTTGGGGACCGCAGCGGATGGGGACGAATTTTTTAATGCGGTTGCTGGCTCGTCCGGTTTTACGGCCTTTCCATCTAGTCTCGGTGGTGGAGCGATGTGGCTGGGTGATGCGCTCTAGCGTGCGGGCGCTGTAGCCTAGTAGGCGTGCACGCATGGCGACTCCGATGTCGCCATGACGGCGTTCATAGCTGTTCAGCCATAAGGGTAGTGTTTCCTTTAGGCGCACTCCGCAGGGCTGTTCGCTGTGTTTCCAGATGTGGACGATGATGGCGCGTTCTGCTTCTCCGTGGGTGGGCTTGGAGCCTCTCTTTTGGGCTTTGGTGCCGTGGGTGACTTTGCCATTGAGGGCTTTGATCGCGTGTTTGCGATCCCAGCCAAACGCATCGATGATTTCGTCGATCATGGCGCTACGACCTGCGCGGTTTCGACTCAGGTATCGCTGACGACAGCTCTCTAAATATTCTTTTTTGCTTACGTGACTCATGATTCCAGATAAGATTTTCATCCGGTGTCATTCTTTCTGGCGCAACGACCTTTACCAGCCTCTTTTCGGGGCCTTCCCCGGTGTCATTCTATTTGGCGCAATGCGCGCCGAGGCCTTCGGAGAAAAGAATCTTGAGAAGTTGGTCCTGGAGTGTAAAGTCGGTTTGTTCGTTCATGGTCTTGGTCTTTTGGCTGTAGAACCTCAGACTAAAGGCCTTGAACGGACTCTGCAAGCCACCTGCGAGGGGGCGGCACCGAGCGAGAGCCCGATTCCGCTACGCTCCATCAGGCTCTAGCTCGGTGAATCGCTGTGGGCATCGGTTCCTCACTTTTACAGACAAAATTTTACACTACCACCCCAGCGCTCAATCAAAAGCTCACGATCCGATTTGTTGTATTGGGAATATGACCACGAATCAAAATTGGTTGAGGCTGTTGTGATGCCGGGATTCTGCGCGTTTGTGGGACTGACGTATCCGATGTCACCAGTCGTCTGTGGGATGAGGACAGTGGCCAGCCCATTCGGATCCCAGGTGGACCAAGGATTATGGCGGACATAGTTGTAGTCATTCGGGCCGTCGATGAAACCAGCGGGGTCTCTGGTAATGAAAGTGTTCGTCTGGCGGTCGCGGTAGCGGAAGCCTTCGTTGATCAGGCCGGCGGGTTCTTCGTATTTGCCGTTGGCTCCGTATTTGCCGTCGCGGGTGCCGTATTGGTGGTTGAGCATGCCGTTTGAGGCATAGCTGCCGTGCCAGAGCAAGGTGCCGGTTTCGCTGAACTGCGCGGTGATGTCGCCGCGCAGGTTGTGGCGGGGATGGGTGGCGGTGCCGTCGGTTTCTTGCGTTTGCAACAGACCACCCACTCCGCTGCCTGTGCGCTGTTGGTGGTAGCTTGTGCTGCTGATGTCGCCGTCCCATTCATGCACCGGGCTGCTGCCGCTGAAGGCGAATTGATAGGTGTTGGCGGCGCTGGGTATTGCGCCCGTGCTGCGGGCGATGCGGCGCGTGAGCGGATCGTAGCGGTATTGAGTGGTGATTACCCTTTTTTCAAAATGTCTGAACTCAAGATAAAGTCCCGGTTGTTGGATGGTAAGTTGCTGATAGGAAAATACAGTCGTGCGGCTTATTAGATAAATTTCTGCGTCTGCCCGTGCAGGGAGCATTCCTGAAATCAGGAAGGTCACGAGCAAAGTGAGAAATGACAGGACGTTCTTCAACTTGACGGATCATGGAAAATACGGGCTTGCTTGGGAAGGGGAAAGTGTATGTGTTGGTGAGCTACAAAATCCGGGGGTTCGTAGTCGAGAAGGTTTTGCAACTTCAATTTTCAAATAGGTTGGCATGTCCTTTGCTATTGGTTGGCGCGTGGGTTCATTTGGTTCATTTACGAATGTCTCCCATTGCTTTCTCAATCAGCATGATGAACTGTGCTTCGTCTGCAAAATTTTCATCTCGACTAATAGTTATTACGCCTTTTCTGCTGTCTAAGACAAGCCATTCGGTCGTTCCCTGCTCACCCCAAGCAGTGAAACAAGCAAGCAGGTTGCGATGTTCAATTCTAAGACTGGCTTTATCCAGAGTATTACCGGGAGGCATACTTCTGAATTCCACTTTATCGAATCCGAACCTAGACAGATTCAGTTCGCACCATTTGGCTAAAATTTGTCTCGCAGAGATCATGGCTTTAATCGGATGATGTTCGTTGCAGGTGGCATCTCTGTGATCCCAATTTTTGGACCCCACATACTGTTCGGTCCCCAGATTTTGCCCCAAACACCATCGGATGCGCGGAGCGCTGAAGATGGAATGTCAAATTCTACGAACACAGGACTTCCGTTGCCTTTTGGAACCCACGCAGCAGGATTTGGCGGACTGGAGACGCTGGTAACACCTTCTAGTCTGCTCTCAACCACACGCCCCGAGCTAGTCATACTGCTATATTCCACCTCACTCATCCATCTTCCGACCCTCGTTGTATTATTCGCGGCTCGTATGCTATATCTCGTGCCTGCACCTGCCAACCGTCTTACGGTTGAAAGATTGGAAACGTATTCACCAAATCCTGCTGTTGCGAATTCGATGGCAACTTGTTCGCTGATCTGCCCGAGTGTTTGGAATGGGTGATTGGGTATGGCGTAGTCGGGTTGGTAAAGGATGCTTTGGTGGGAAATGTTGTAGGGATCGTAAGTGTGCCCGCCTCGATTGGATCCCATGGCGAGAGGTGTATTCCACATACTAAGATAGCCCCGATCACGGAATGTGTTGGATTCGCTTTGTGACATGGAACCCCATGGATGACTCAAAGTCGATTCCTCTCCGCATTGGATCGCACGGATGTCGATTAAATCTAACCAAAAGCCTGAACCGCTTTGTGCGGAACGCGTGATAAAATCAATTTCAAAGTAGTGCCCTTTTCCGCTGCCTTGTGTGGGGATGGAGTGGGGCAATATCCATAGATCGATGGGTGAGTTTTCTGCTGTGGATGCCCATGGAAATGTTTTGGAGTATTCACGAACGCGGCCACCACGGGCGGTGGTGACGCTGACAGCATCACTGAAATGGATCGGTGTGTACAAATTGCTCCAATCTGTGTTGATGGGAAGTTGTTGTAGCTGTCCGCTTGCAACCATCATGGCATAGGTGAACCAGAAGGAGGGAGATAGATTGACAGCCACAGGTCTTCCATCCGGAGAGACGGTTACAATGCCTGCTGTGCCGTATTGTTGTGCCAAGGCATGGCCGGCTGAGGATGGATTGTTGTCCAGCCATGGTGGTCTGTAGCCGATGTCCCCGGCATTGCTGGGTATGCCGACAATTTCATCGCTGAGCCCATTCGGATCCCAGGCGGACCAGGGGTTGTGGCGGACGTAGTTGTAATCGTTAGGGCCGTCGATGAATCCGGCGGGGTCGCGGGTGATGAAAGTGTTGGTCTGACGGTCGCGATAGCGGAAGCCTTCGTTGAGCAGGCCAGCGGGTTCTTCGTATTTGCCGTTGGCTCCGTATTTGCCGTTGCGGGTGCCGTATTGGTGGTTGAGCATGCCGTTTGAGGCGTAGCTGCCGTGCCAGAGCAAGGTGCCGGATGCGCTGAACTGCGCGGTGATGTCGCCTCGCAGGTTGTGGCGGGGGTGGGTGGCGGTGCCGTCTGCTTCTTGCGTTTGCAACAGACCACCCACGCCGCTGCCCGTGCGCTGTTGGTGGTAATTGGTGCTGCTGATGTCGCCGTCCCATTCATGCACCGGGCTGCTGCCGCTGAAGGCGAATTGATAGGTGTTGGCGGCGCTGGGTATCGCGCCAGTGCTGCGGGCGATGCGGCGGGTGAGGGGGGCGTAGCGGTATTGGGTGGTGATTACTCTTTTTTCAAAATGTCTGAACTCAAGACAAAGTCCCGGTTGTTGGATGGTAACTTGCTGATAGGAAAAGAAAGTCGTGCGGCTTCTTAGATAAATTTCTGCGTCTGCCCGTGCAGGGAGCATTCCTGAAATCAGGAAGGTCACGAGCAAAGTGAGAAATGACAGGACGTTCTTCAACTTGACGGATCATGGAAAATACGGGCTTGCTTGGGAAGGGGAAAGTGTATGGGTTGGTGAGCTACAAAATCCGGGGGTTCGTAGCCGAGAAGGTTTTGCAACTTCAAGTTTCAAATAGGTTGGCATGTCCACCGATATTGGTTGGCGCGTGGGTTCATTTCAGTCGTGTCATACGGCCATGTCATAGGATTGGGTGTCGTTGTTGGTGTTCATTTCAGCGGCGAGTCGGGGAGTCGATAGAACTCATATTCGATAGCAGTGATCTTGGAACCGAGAGGGTGATTCAAGGGCCAAGTATCGACGACAAGTCGCCCCATGCTTCCCTTGTATCGTTCGTCTTTGATCACAGTTCGGGTGCGGATCATCCGTTCGAGTTCATTAAGACGAGACCGCATAAATAACAGCGATCTCTCGCTATCAACGGCAGTGGCTCTCTTTTCAATTTCTGCAAGGAGCAACGGCTCAGCCTCTTCAATTAGAGTCAGGATTTTAGCGTGTTTTGAAAGTGTGTTCATTACGGTTCTAGTAAGTTGTTGCGCCAGTCGAAGATGAATTTCTGAGTTTGACCGCCGGGTAAATACGGCCCCTGCGGCCCGGTACTCCCCTCAAGAATGGTAGCTCCTGGCCTTACCTGGAACTGCTTGAAGCCGGACATCGTGCTCCACTCGGGTTTGATCGCCAGACTGCTTCTCGAAGCTGGGAATGTTTCAAAGAGATAACTGCCGCTGGGTCGCGTTGCGTCCGAGAAATAGCGAAGACCAAACTCGGACGATCCAGCTTGCCGAACCGTTATGTTCTGTGGATTGAACGATTGTAGTATCTGAACACGATCTGCTCGGGATACACCTTGGGATTTTAAGAATGCAGATGCGTCTTGGATGCCTGCGTAAGGGTTGGGTAGATTCTTCGCGGCGCTACTCCCTAAAATTGTCAAATCGATTTGTGAGTTTGTCAGTGTTGAACCCGAGCTAATCGATACACCACTCCGCTCAATACTGCCAATTCCTCTAGCAGCAATTGCCACTTCGCGTTCGGCTGATCTAACTAGGCTGGAGCCGGCTAATTTCGCTTCTGGGATCGCTGAAAGAGCCAGCCAAAATATGCGTTCGCCAGTGGGTCTTTCTTCACCGAAGCCTATGCTGCGACCCCAGCCGCGAAACTCCAACGGGACAGATGTAATATCTGTTTGGAATACGAAGTTAAAAACACCTGCGCCAATATGACCGGGCAAATCAATGCCTCCTTTGATGAGATCCAACACCCGTGCTTTCGGGCTATTCAGCCATTTTTGTTTCTCTATTTCGGAACTTTCTGGCAAATGAAACATAGTCCATGAAATTGGTTCCGCATTCGCCTCAACGATGGCTGATAGCAAATCCCAATACTCCATAGCAGGAAAAGTCATATAATCGGGCAAAGTCTGTGATGATCCTGCACCTCCTTGATAGCCATTTTGCGAGATCGGCGTGGTTTGGTTGCTCAACGAATTGGCATCCATCGCCGATGGAACGACGGTGGATTTGAATGCATCGGGACTGACGTATCCGATGTCACCAGTCGTCTGTGGGATGAGGACCGTGGCCAGCCCATTCGGATCCCAGGCGGACCAAGGATTGTGGCGGACATAGTTGTAGTCGTTCGGGCCGTCGATGAAGCCGGCGGGGTCGCGGGTGATGAAGGTGTTCGTTAGACGGTCGCGGTAGCGGAAGCCTTCGTTGATCAGGCCGGCGGGTTCTTCGTATTTGCCGTTGGCTCCGTATTTGCCTTCGCGGGTGCCGTATTGGTGGTTGAGCATGCCGTTGGAGGCATAGCTGCCGTGCCAGAGCAAGGTGCCTGTTTCGCTGAACTGCGCGGTGATGTCGCCTCTCAGGTTGTGGCGGGGATGGGTGGCGGTGCCATCCGCTTCTTGCGTTTGCAACAGACCACCCACTCCGCTGCCTGTGCGCTGTTGGTGGTAGCTTGTGCTGCTGATGTCGCCGTCCCATTCATGCACCGGGCTGCTGCCGCTGAAGGCGAATTGATAGGTGTTGGCGGCGCTGGGTGCCGCGCCGGTGCTGCGGGCAATCCGCCGGATGAGCGGATCGTAGCGGTATTGGTAGTTGCCGTTTTCGGAGGGGGCGGCGGTGTTGAGTTCGAGGCCGGTGAGGCGGTTGAAGCTATCGTAGGTGTAAGTATCGGTTAGTGAGGCGGTGGCTTTGCTGCTGCGGTTGCCGTTCGGGTCGTAGCCAAAGGTGCTGGTCAGCGGGGCACCGGCATCGAGAGTCTCGGTGAGTTGATAAAGCTGATTGCTGTTGTATCCGTTGGTCGCATTTCCGAAAGTGAAGCTGCGCTGAAGTGTGCTCGCACCGTTTTGCGGATCGTTGATTTCGCGCACGGTGGACAGGCGGTTTTCGGCGGCATCGTAGCGGTGGATTTCGCTGCGGGTGCGGGTGGTAGTTCCAAGCTGACCGCCGGATTCTTGTTGCTGCTCGCTGATGAGTTGGCTGCGTTGATCGTAGCTGTTGCTGAGAGTGCGGCTGGGGATGTTGAGGCCGGGGGCAAAGGTTTCGCGCAGCAGGGTGACGTTGGCGAGCAGGTCGTATTCGTATTCGGTGCGGCTGATGCTTTGGGTTGATCCAGCGGCGCGGAGGGTCTGGGCGGTGATGCGTCCGGCGGGGTCGAGGGTGTTGCTTTGTTCAAGGCCGTTAGGGAGGGTTTCGCGGACAAGTTGCCCGGCGAGGTTGTAGCCGAAGGAAGTTGTGAGTGCGGATTGACCCGTGATCAGTGGGGAAGTGGTGGTGGAGCTTCTGCGCCCGGCGGGGTCGTAACTGTGGTGGGTCGTGGTGGCGCTGGCGGAGTCTGTGATGCGGGTGATCTGGCTGAGCAGGTCGTAGCCGTATTGGCTTGTGACGGTGTTGGAGGTCTCGCTGGTGAGGCGGCCGAGCGGATCGTAGCTGCGGCTGATGGCAGGGTTGCCTAGGGAAAGATCGGCGGGCGGCGTGATCGGCTGGATGCCGGTGAGGCGACCGCGCAAGTCGTAATCAAAGCTGAGGTTTTCTTCGCTGTGGCCGATGATGCTGAGCTGTTCGAGACGGAATTGATCGTCGTAGAAAAATTCCTTGCGTCGGTTGGCGGCATCGATGTGGGCGGTGGAAAGCAGGGCATCGTATTCCGTCGTTTCGGTTTTTTTGCGAGCGGCATCGTCCGCATCGCGGGTGGTGCTGATGGTGCGACCGAGGCCATCGTAGCCGAAAGTGGTGGCCTGGTTGAGTCCGTCGCTAAGGCGGGTGAGGCGGCCGAGGGCATCGTATTGATAGCGATGGCTGACGGGAGTAATCGTCGGGGTGCCGTTGGCATCGGTCAAGGTGACATCCTGAGTGCTGGTGTCGAGGCGGTTGTCAGGGAAATAGGAACTGTGGGTGCTGTGGCCACGCGGGTCGATGGTCTCGGTTAGGTTGCTGGCTGTGTCGTAGAAATACTGCCAAAGCGGGCGACGCTGGGAGTCCGGCAATTCCGGGCGCAACACCGGGCCGGATCTGCTGGTGAGGCGGCCAGCGGCATCGTAGTCCGAGTGCCAGGCGTAGCCGCGCGGGTCGATGCGTTTGCTGAGCAGGCCGCGGGGATCGTAATGATAGAGGGTGGTGGGGCGGCTGATTTGTTGGGAGTGTGCATCGGTGACGGCGGGGAGTTTTTCGTAAGCGAGACGACCGAGAATGTCGTAGCCGAACTCGGTGCTGTGGCCGTAAGCGTCGCTGGTGCTGCTGATGCGTCCGTAAGCATCGTAGTGGATTTCCGTGCTGGGGTGGGCACTGATGTCCGTGCGGGCATCGACGACAGCAGGCAGGATTTGTTTCGTCGGGCGACCGAGGGCATCGCACTCGATTCGATAGGCGCTCCATGATGCGAGTGGGTCGGTGCTCTCGCGGATTTCTTTCAAGAACGGGATGCCGGTGCTGGTGTAGCTTTGCTTGGTGATGAGTTCCTTGTCGCTGCCTGCGGCGAAGACCTGCTGTTGCGGGCGATCAAGGGTATCATAAATTACGGCCTGGGTGAGCTGCGCGGCGGAGAGATCGAGCGCGGCATTGTTTTCATCGAAGGGACTGCGGAAAGTGGTGACACTCTCGGTCAGCCCGGTGATGGGGGAGAAGGCGTATTGCAATTTGGCGTGAAGTTTGGTCTGGCCATCGCTGGCGTACTCGCGCAGGATGGTTTCCAAGCGGGCAAAGTCATCAAACAGGAAATGGGTGGCGTAGCCCAGAGGATCGGTGATTTTGACGGGCTGGCTGGGCGAGGCGAGCAGGTCGTATTCCCAACGGGTGACGCGGTCGGTAGCGACCGTGGGGATCGTGCCGGGGGCGCGTTCGGCGGCGGGCTGGATGAGCGTGGTAAGCCGGCCTAACGGATCGAATTGTTGCTCGGAAATAAATCCGCGTGGATCGGTGAGGCGCAGCGCGCGGGTGGCATCGAGATACTCGGTGGCGGTGACAATATCCGTTGCAGGCTGAATGCCGGTTAGGCCTGTGGCGCTGCTGTAACTGAGGTCACCATTCATGTCGCGAACGCTGGTGGTGACGCGGCCGAGACTATCGTATTCAAGGCCGGTGGCGTTTCCTAACGGATCGCGGGAGATCACCAGACGGGCGGCATCGTCGTATTGGAAATGATAGGTTGAGCCATCAGCAAGGCTCGTGCTGCTGAGCAGACCCGCGTCGTCGTAAGTCAAACTGCGGGTGCCGCCAGCCGGCGTGGTTGCTTCGAGGATGCGCCCCGAGGCACTGCGAGTGACTTGCTGGTTGAGATTGGCGGCATCGTTGCCGACAAGGGCGGGGAAGCCGAGCGCATCGAACTGGAAATCGGTGACCAGATCACTGACCCAGGCGGGGTCTTGCGGCTGGGAGAGTGCCTTGCGGGTCACGCGGGTGAGGGCACCGGGGAAAGTGGCGTTGGTGTAGGCGTAATCGATTTGGGACAGCAATACGTTTTCAGCATCGTGGAGAGTGAGGGAAGTCTGGCGGGCGAGAGCATCACGGCTGATGGAGATGGTGCGGTCGCGGGAATCCGTGATGGTTTCCGGAAGGAGTTGCAGCAGTGGGTTGGCAGCGGAGTTGTAATGATACGTGGTGGTTTGGCCGAGCAGATTGGTGCTGGTGCTGGGCAGGGGATAAAACGAGTGCATGGGAACGGCACCGGCGACAAGGGGTCTGCTATAAAGGTTATTGGTGGGGTTGTGGGGCAGTTCGAAGGTGGCACGGGTACTGCGATCTGCGGCATCGGTGCTTTCCGTTAGCGCAAAGCCAGCGCGGGCATCGTAATCGAAAGTGATGGCAGTGTCGGCCACATCATCGCAGCGTCGGGTGAGCGACGGGAAAAACAACGCAGCGGCGCTGGGGAGATGGGCGGCATCGGCGCTGGGCAATTCCCAGCGGTAGTTCGTGGGGGTGGCAAACTCGTAGGTCCAGTGGCTGCCATGAAAATCCGTGACCTCGGTGGTGATGGTGAGATCGGAAGGAATTGCTTCCACAGCGGCTTCGGTGTCGGTTGCCTCGCGGGCGGGTCGTCCAAATTTCAGAGTGTGATCGGGATCGTAATCCACCTCCGTGGCATTCGGCAAAGTGATGGCGTCGACCAGCAGCGGATCGCCTGCGGGATGGTAGTAGGCCGAGGCAGCCGAGGACCAGCACGAGCGGGTTTGCGAAGGTTGATAGTGGATGGTGAGAGTTTCCGAATTTCCCCGGCTTATCGTTTGCGGGGTAATGTGCTGCGTTGCGATGCGATAGAGTCCGCTGCCGCTGGTGAGCGGCGCGAGCATTTCCTCAGGGCGCGGGTCGGCTTCGATGGCATAGTGGTAACCGTAGCTGGCATCGAGGCGCGGGCCGATGTGATGGCTGGCGAGAACCGGGTGAAGAGCAGCGGGTTGGCCGTTGGCAGCGAGATTGCGGATTTCATGAAGGTAGCTGTGTTTGATGCCAGCAGGATCCCAGAACGACTGGATTCTGCCATCCTCCTGACGGAAGCGCAGGCGCAAGTCCGTGCGTCCCTCGACGCTGATCTGCTGCGGTAGCAAGCTGGCGGGGCCGTTCGCGTATTCGTAAAGCAGGCTGACACCGAAACGATCCGTCACCTTCGTGAGACGATGGTAATGATTGCTGGTGAAGCCACTGGGATGGTTCGCGCCGTCGAATGCGGTATCGCGATTGTTCGGGACGCGGAAGTTGGCGGTGGTGGGGGAATAGACGTGCGTGATGCCAAGCAGCGGCTGGGTGAGGGTGTACTCGCCATTGCCCGCGCGGCTGAGAGTGATGCTGGTGGTGGCGCGTTCGGGCAACTGGGTAGGATCAGGGAGAAACGTTGTTTGGTCGTCGCCGTTGGTGTATTCGAAGAAGCTGTATGCGCGGCCTTGGTAGTCGCGCACCGTGACGGTGCTGACAAGTCTGCGGGGGTCTTCGTTAGGGGCGGTGGATTCCGCGCCTGCGGGGTTGAGTGATACCACACGCAGCAGAGAAGCGCAGAGATTGCTATCCCAGCCCGGGCCAAAAGGCAGCAAAGGATGTTCCTCCGGGCGCAGGCCGAATGCCTCACTCCAAATGCTATCGGTGCTGGAGCGTGACACCGCGAGAACCAAATCCGAACCCGGCACCGGCAGGGCGAAATCCGTTTCGCTGTGATGGAAACGCCCCGTCAAGGCATCGACAAAGGTTGCTGCACCGGGTGCAGGCTGGCCATTCACACCGATCTTGCGTTCCGGCTCCAGGGTTTTGCTGCGCTGACCGCCGAGCAGGGAATCGCCCTCGGGATTCGCGCCGCCCAAGCCGCGCAGTTCCGCCGCCTGGCGGATGGCAAAACGCTGGGAGGAAGAGTTGTTTGTAATATCGGTGAACTGAAAATCCGTGGTGAAAGAGCCAAGGTCGTAGTCGGTTTGCTGTAGAAACCACGGAGCGGTTATGACTCTCGCTTTGGCGGAGACGATCACGGAGAAACCCTCATCGAACTCAGGGGCTTCGGGGTTGGTTTTGGCGAATTCGAGCAATACTTTCGGAAATTCGTTATTGCTTGGTAAAGTGCTTGTCGTTCCTTGCGGGCTTGTTGCTAGGCCATCCTTGATCGTCACCGATAGGTCATTGGTTCCCACGATCGTAGCCGTCCAAACGATCTTTACGGGGTAAGTGAAGATCGTGTTGGTAAACTCATCAACAACTGTCGATTCGTATTGGCCCCAAAACGGGAGTTCCGCGCATAACTTCACATCGGAAAGCTTGTTAAAGAAAAACGGCTTTCCGCCCATGACGGATTTTGGAACATGCATCGGCACCGGGCCGAGAACCAGGTGCCTAGAATATTGATGTTCCTCATCATCCAAATCCGTATCCAAGGGGAAGTAGGGAAATTGCGCCGAGCCCAATTGACAAAGTGCGCCGTCCTTGAATTCAAATGGGGGATTGCCGCCCGCCTGCACGGGATAGATCAGTGGGATTTTCTCTGGTGCGCCCACCCACCAGCGTTGAGGAATCACCATGACGTTGCGTTGAACAGGACGCTTCAAAGATATGTCAGCAAATGCCAGCGACAGATCCAACGCATAGTCGGTGAAATAGTCGGGAACTCCAGAGACCCCATTTTTCCAAGCACTTCCGAGATAGCAAAACCAATTCCAACTGTGCCATCCCTCTTCATCGTCAGCGCTATTGCGTGATCTTGGTGGCGATTTGCCCCACGGGGTGGTAATTTCCTCAACCAATTCCTTCTGCGCGATAACAGGATATTGCAGCTTCTGAACAGTACCAACACTCGAGCGCGCCGTCAAAAAATCAGCAAACCGATAGACAGGCTCTTCGATTAGTTCCGGCGGAGCGTTGTCCGCATCGGGCGATGTGCCTACAGCCGGGTCGGGAATCACATCCGCCACAGCGAGGCCATTTCCCCCTGGTGCAATGTTCGCGTCCCCCGCAGCGGAACCTGGTTGCCATGGCAGATAAACCCGCTGGTTCGGGCTGCCGCTGAGGCGCACCTCCACACGATCACCCGCTACCAGTGGCGGTGTGAATGCCTGCGGGTTCAGCGTGTAACTGCCATCCGCACCCGAATAAGTGAGCAACATCGGTGTGGATTGCGGAGCGGCCTCCCCCACATTCCACCGATAAAACGACAACGGAACCCCCACCGCAGTGTCGCCCGAGGCATGTGTCAACTGCACTTTCCACATCCCCGCCACCCGCAACAGCGGTGGCTGCCAATTCGTATCTGTCGCCATGTCCGGCGTCTCATCCGAGTAATGCAGCCGCGTAAACAAACGCGGCGTGGACGAGAACGTGCCGAAACTTTTCTCACCGGCACCTTCCTCGGTCAGGGGAAAATAATTCCAATTCACGGCATCGGCACTCCATTGCAACAAGTAAGTCCGCTGCGGCACCCCCTGCCACTCGATGAGCGAAGGTTTGTTCACCCCGCCGCCATAAAATGCGGGCAGCGGCTGCGGTGCCATGCCCGGAGCCTGATGCGCGGATGGATCGGCCATCAAAGTGCCGCATGACAGCCCCGCCACGCTGCACAGCGCGGATTTCAATACTAGCCAGGGGGAATTTTTCATGGTTCCACAGGCCTTTCCACCAAAGGCGCGAGGATTTTTTCGGGTACATCGGAGACAGCATCAGCAGGCATCTCCGATTTCCAAACCCGGATCAACACATCCTGCGGTTCCGGCGGATTGGCTCGCAGAGTCGCTTCCCGCTGTGCCTGTGTCGTCAGGCGTGCGGCATATTCCTCATGCAGTTTGGCACTTTCGGCAAGATACAATGCATGCAACGCCTTCACTGGTTTCAAAGCGGCCACATCCGTCGCATCGCCCTGCGTCACCACAAAAACGGCATTTCCCGGTTCCGGAAATTCAGGATACTGCGGCGCTTGATACTCCCGGCCCAGCTGCTGCGCCATGAGACGGCGCTTTTCCGTTTCCACATTCTCCACCGGCATCAGCAGCAGGTGGAATTCCTGATTCTCGAATACAAAGCGAGTCACTCCGCCCAGAACATTGAAATCAATCGTGCTCCATGCCGACATGCTTGGCGCTTGATTGCCGTGCGGATACCAACGCAGCAGCGTGCGCTGATGATCGTACACCGTGGCAGTCATGATGATCGGAATAATTACACGCTGGGGTGCCTGCAACTGTGCGCGCTCCTCCTCGCTCAACACCCGGGTTGCCCCAGGTTCCGGCACTGGCAGCACCGGCAGTTGGGGATCATCCACCACCTGCACCGTTTCGGTCACCATTTTGCGCACCGGCACCATGCCCGGCAACGGCGCAGGTTCCTCCCGCATCACCTGCTGCGTGACCGAGCTGCGCACCTGAAAGACCGGCAACTCCCCGCTCTCCTCCTGCGTGCCGGGGTTGGAAGCAATGGGCTCCTGCGCCGCGAGCGTGCTTGAAATGATGGTAATCAGCGAAAAAAACGCTTTCATGAGAGCAGGGGAGGGTAATTCTGGTAGTTATGGCGTAGAAATGAAGAAAACCGTTTTGTGATGCATGGAATACTCTGCCTCACCCAGGCGCGACAAGAAAAAAGGCAAATGCTTTTTCTCAAGCAGGATTTCCCGGTGCGGGAGGTACAGCGGGAGTGGGTGATTGTGCTGCTTGGCTGCGGTCGCGGATGACTCGGGCGGCTTGCCACTGGGCGGCGAATTCACGGCCTTGGGTCTGGGATCGGAAGCGCAAAATCAGCTTGTCCATACTGCCGAGCAGGTTGCTGATGCTCTTGTAATTTCCGCGCAGGGATGCGGTAAGAGCCTTGCGTTCGGCGATGGCATTTGAGGGGGTGGCGATGTCGGCGGCGTAGTCATCGATGGCTTGAGCGAGCTTATCGGCATCGGCTTGATCGAGCCCGTACGTAGCGAGAGTAGCGGCATCGGCGGTCAGGGCCTGAGTGAGCTTGGCGGCGAGGATTCGGCTGCGGTTGAGGAGCTGTTCATCGCGCAAGCGACGCCAGGAAGAGATGGAAAACTCGACGCTGTGGGCGTTTTGTTCTTGCTCGGCATCGTTGTAATAATCGGCAAGGGCCCGGCCGATTTCGTGGCTGAGGTCTTCGAGTTCCGTTTCCTCACGGTCCTTGTCGGCAGCGTGGCCAGTGATGATTTTTCCTGAGCAGCGGAGGTGGTCGCGAAGTCCTCGATGGCAGCGAGCAAGAGAGTGGCTTTGATGGTGAAAATGACAGGAGCTTTGTTTTTCCAAACAGGTTGGAGGCTGCTGTCATTGAGGAGTGTGCTGATGGTGCGGCACATGTCGAGGCGGTTGATATGGTATTTTGCCTAGTGATAAAATTCATATTTCTCCACCGTGGGATGTCAATGCGAAAAGTGTGAGATTTTGTATAGGAGCGCGAGGGGCCGTTGTAAAAGGGTGAGATGCTGTTGCAACAGGGTGAGATGCTGTTGCAACAGGGTGAGATGCTGTTGCAGGAGGGTGAGATGCTGTTGCAGGAGGGTGAGATGCTGTTGCAGGCGGGTGAGTGTTCATTTGAGTGTAGTGAAAGCCAATTGCGATGAAGTGAGGGGCGTTTGCAGTAGCTGTAGGAGCTGTTGTGATGAGTTGAGGGGCGA
Organism: Akkermansia muciniphila; assembly: GCA_945860285.1. GTDB lineage: Bacteria > Verrucomicrobiota > Verrucomicrobiia > Verrucomicrobiales > Akkermansiaceae > UBA956. The sequence continues at coordinate 16,676 of CAMAQB010000032.1, forward strand.
TTGTAATGTGCTCAAAGGCAGTTGCCGAAGGGTTGAAAACTTTTTGCGATAACCGAAGGGGCAATTACGAAGACAGAAAATTCCGATGCGACAGGGTTTTGTCGATTTTGCAAGCACGTGAGACGCGATTGCCACACTCAGTGGCGCGATTGCATTTTCTATTTCCAAATTCACTGCTTTCTATTAGACCACGGTCATGACAGCAGCAGAACTTGGATATTTCATGCCGGCGGAATGGACCGTTCAGGAGGCCGTATGGCTTTCATGGCCTGTCTCCGACCCGAGGCACTGGGCAGGGCGCAAGCAGGAGGTGATCGGGGACAAATTCGCGGAAATTGCCGCAGCGATCAGTCGCTATGAATTTGTCCGCATCAATGCGCCGGGGTGGAATCACGATGCCATCCGCGTTGCATGCAAGTGTGCGGGGGCCGACCTTGGAAACATCGAACTCTACGATCATCCGAACAACGACGTCTGGTGTCGCGATCACGGTCCGACTTTTGTCAAGCAACGTCAAACCAGCGAGGTCGCCCTGGTGGACTGGGGGTTCAATGCCTGGGGCGGCAAATTCCCGCCGTGGGACCTCGATGATGCCATTCCTGGAAAAATCGCGCGATCGCTGGACATGCGTCGATTTGAGGGCGGCATGATCCTCGAGGGCGGGGCGATTGAAGTCAACGCCGTGGGACAGCTCCTGACCACCGAAGCCGTGCTGTTGAACCCTAACAGAAATCCGCAAATGGATCGCGCTGCGGTCGAGGGAAAACTGCGCGACGGACTGGGTGTGAGCGAGATTCTCTGGCTGCGCGGCGGCATTGAAGGGGACGACACCGACGGTCACATCGATGATCTGGCGCGCTTCGTTGCCGACTCCGCAATCGTCGCTTGTTTGGACAAGGATTCTTCTTCGCCCAATCACAAAATCCTGATGCAAAACTGGCGTGACTTGGAAAATTTCCGAACCGTCGGCGGTGGTCGTTTTGATCTGATTGCCATGCCCATGCCCGAGGTCTGCGAAGTGCCTGGCTGGCGGCTGCCGGTGTTGCCGGCATCGTATGTGAACTATCTGCTCATCAACAACGCGGTGCTGGTGCCGCAATTTCGACAGCGGAAAAACGACCAACGCGCGCTGGCGATCATCAGGGAACTGTTCCCCGACCGCGAGATTGTCGCCATCGACTGCCTGGACCTCGTTGAAGAAGGCGGCAGTCTTCACTGCATCTCCCAGCAGCAGCCGAAGCAGGGGTAAGGCGGACCGAGTCAGTTCAGGCGTTTTTTTCACGAAGGAGCGGCAGGGCTTTGGCCACCTCCGCCTTCAGTTCCTTTCCGGCCCGGAATTTCACCACCGCACTTGCCGGTATGGCGATGTTTTTATCGGGTTCGCGGGGATTGCGTCCGACCTTTGCTTTGACTTCATGCACTTGAAACACGCCGAAATTGCGAATGATCACCTTGTCGCCATTGCTGAGTCGGGCCGTGACAGTCTCCACAAACTGGTCAATGATTTCCGTGACCAAGGTTTGGGTGAGTTCGCGATGGCCGAGCTTGTCGGTGATGTCGACAATGATGTCGCGTTTGGTGAGAGCTGACATGAGGGTAGGGAGCTGCGATTTGATGGTTGCGGGAATTCAACGGCGGGGGGATACTACCGATTGTCCGTCTGTAAAAAAGAAAAAAACCGATGCGTTTCGCATCAGATGAGCCCGTCGAGCACCTGATCGGTGGATTTGAAGTGCAATTTCGCGACACTGCCCAAGGCCTGCTCACCTTTGAGCTCGACGATTTTTCTCGCAGCTTCGATCACAGCCCGCGAGGCACCGAGAGGCAGTTCAATGCCGCCTGCCGCCGAAGTCTTGTCCATCCAGTCGATGAATGTTTCACGCGCCAGAATCGATGCCGCTGCCACGGCGATGTCCGATTCCCCCTTGGTGCGCTGGTCGATCACGATGTTGATTTTTTTCGCCGCCAGTGCCCGTTCGAGAACGAACTCCTTGGCGAACTGGTCACTGAGGGCGCGCGGGCAGTGCGGGACCTTGAGAAGCAGTTGCTCGATTACCGTGGCGTGTCCCCAGGCGAGCATTTTGTTCAGATTGCCGAAATCCTGATAGAGCGAATTGTAGCGAAGCGGCGCGATGGTGACGACATGATGCCGGACTCCCGGGGTTGCGCGGATCACTGCGGCCAGATTGCGGATTTTTGCCGGGGTATTGATTTTTTTCGAATCCATCACGCCGGCTTTCATCAGTGCGTGGCAGATCCCGCGGTCGGTGAAAACCCCGGCGATCACCAACGGACCCAAGTAATCGCCCTTGCCGCTTTCATCGATGCCAAAATGCGGCTCGAACATCTGCGGGTCGTTGATTTCCTCATACCCCAGCTTTGCTTCGCCAAGAATCAATGGTTCGAGTTGGAACTCCACAAAGTCTTTGGTGACCTTCCCCTGGATCAGCACTTTCGGGCCTTTTTGATAGACGCTGACATTGAGTTTCCCCTTCCTTGCCGCATAAAGGGTGTATTCCTTGTCGATAAATTCGAAGCCCAATTCCGTTAGCAAAGTGCGGAGCTTTTTCGCTTGATCAACATTCAGCGCGGCCGTGTGAGAAGTCATGGTGGTAATTTCCGCAGCATAAACCATGGCAGCAGGAGGGGAACAGAAAATTTTTTCGGTCATGCACGGAAACTGATTGCCTCGCGTGTCTTCAAGAGCTTTGTTCCGATGTGATCAAACCAACGTTCCGGGAGCTGGCATCCGATAAGAAAACGCGTTTCAGGGACGCTCTGGTGCGTTGGTTTCAAATCGAAGGCCGGGATTACCCGTGGCGGCGGACTCGCGATGGCTATGCCATTCTGGTTTCCGAGGTCATGCTGCAACAGACCCGTCTCTCCGTGGTGTTGGAGAAAGGATATTATGAGCGTTTCCTGCTCGTATTTCCCGATGTGCGATCGCTGGCGGAGGCGGGAGAAGAGGAACTCTTGCGGGTATGGGAGGGGCTGGGCTACTATCGGCGTGCCCGCCAACTGCAAGCCGCGGCACGCGTTGTGATCCGTGATCACGGCGGCATGTTCCCCGATGACCACGCCGGTCTGCTCGCGCTTCCCGGGGTCGGCAAGTACACGGCCGGAGCCGTGCTGAGTTTTGCTTTTGATCGTGCGGCTGCACTGGTCGATGGCAACGTGCTGCGGGTATTTTCAAGGCTGTTCGACGATGCCACGCCCGTGGATTCCGCATCAGGCATCAAAACCGCCTGGCAACGCGCGGAGAGTTTGCTCGATTCACGGCGTCCTCGGCTTTACAACTCCGCGTTGATGGAACTCGGTCAGCGCATTTGCAAAAACGGGGTCCCTGATTGTGTGCATTGTCCGGTAGCCAGGTTTTGCCTCACCCGCAACCCGGAAAAATTGCCTAACAAGAGCAAAGCAACAACAATCACCGAACTGGAAGAGGCGGTGATCTTTGCCGTCAATGATCGACAGGAAATTCTGCTGTCATGCGAGACCGGGTCTCGCCGGTCCGGATTATGGCGATTGCCGGCGCGATCGTTCGAGTCGCTCGAAACCCCGCATCTGCTGGCCGAGTTGACGTATGGCATCACCCGCTACCGCGTTCGACTCCGCGTTTTCGAAGCCCAAAATCCAGGGGCTTTGCCCGGAGAAATCTGGGTGGATCGTCAGGCGCTCGAAATCCTGCCGCTTGGCGCACCCTATCGAAAAGCACTGCATCAACTGCTTGCCTGATCGGAGTTCGGGCTTCTGCAAGCCCTGCCGGATCGTGCTCACGAGCCGTTTCCGTCCCTTTTTTGGCCTGGGCCATCAAGCGAATTCCGAAAATCCATAAAGAATTGAGGAAAAATTGAATTGCGGCTTGTCAATTGGCTGGGAAAGATAGAAAACTCATTCCGCCTGAACATCAGCCGCCACGAACCATGAAGTTTCGAATTTCCAAAGAAGCACTCCTTGAAGGATTGCAAAAAGTGCAACACGTAGTCAGCAGCCGCACGACCCTTCCCATCTTGTCCAACGTTTTGATCGTCGCAAAAGGCAACAGGCTGCAGTTCACCACCACGGATTTGGATGTCGGCATCACTGGTTCCGTCATGGCCAATGTGGACAAGGAGGGGGCGACAACGCTTCCTGCGAAAAAGATCGTCAATATCGTTCGCGAATTGCCGGCGAGTGAAGTGGAGGTCTCGGTTGATGGCAAAAACATCGCGACCATCATCTGCGGCGCGGCGCAGTTCAAAGTCAACGGATTGAGCGACAGCGAGTTCCCGCCGTTTCCGAATTTCGAGGGAGCCAAGGAGTTCAAAATCCAACAAAATGACCTGCGCGACGGCTTGCGCAAAACCTTCTACGCCATCAGTTCCGATGAAACGCGCTACGTGTTGAACGGCATTTACACCTCCTTTCGCGACGGTAAAATGACCTTGGTGGCCACGGATGGCCGTCGTCTCGCGATGGCTGAAAGCGATTTGGAATTCCCCGCTTCGCACGAAACCGATGTCATCATCCCCACCAAGGCGGTGCAGGAATTGCAGCGTCTTCTGGGCACCGAGGGCGAGTTGATTTTGCGCCTGAGCGAAAGCCAGGTGTCGATCACGGTGGGTGACACATTGCTCGTGAGCAAGTTGATCGAGGGCAATTATCCCAACTATCGTCAGGTGATTCCGAGTGATGCCAACGAGCGCGTGGAACTTCCCCGTGAAGCCCTGCTCGAAACGGTGCGCCGGGTTTCGCTTTTGTCTTCGGACAAGTCCAGTTCGGTGAAGTTGGTTTTTTCCGACAACAAGGTGGAGATTTCCGCAAACACACCCGATGTCGGTGAGGCCCGCGAGGAAATGCTGGTCAAATATGAAGCCAAGCCGATCCAAGTGGCATTCAATCCCGAATTCATGATGGCACCTCTGCGCAATCTGGAGACGGAAACCGTCTATCTGGATTTGATCGACGAAATGAGCCCCGGCGTGATCCGCATTGATGGTTCATTTCTTTACGTGCTCATGCCGATGCGGGTGACTTCCTGAGTCAATCTCACCCTATTCCGGGCCGGGTTTTTGTAAGGTGTCTCCGCGTTTTTTGATTGTCAGATCGATATCCGTGGTGCATGCATCATCGCATGACGAATGTCGATAGCGGGAATGGCTGGTGGGGAAAACTTCAGGGGTACCAGAAATTCGTTTTCATTGTTGCGACCGCAGCGTGGTTGTTTGACTGCCTTGACCAGCAGTTGTTCAATCTGGCCCGTCAACCGGCGATGGAGGCGTTGGTTGGCGCGGACAAAGCCAAGGAGTTTGGCGGCTACGCGACTTCGATTTTCCTGATCGGCTGGGCGATCGGCGGCATGGTTTTCGGTTCCCTGGGGGATCGCTTCGGACGAGCGAAAATGCTGGGCATCACGGTGCTGTTGTACTCGCTGGCCACCGGACTTTCTGCTGCATCGACAAGTTTCACCGACTTTACCATCTATCGATTCATCACTGGTCTGGGGGTCGGTGGGGTTTTCGGACTTGCCGTGGCGCTGGTCGCGGACACCCTGGCAGCGGACGTCCGCTCCCGCGCGCTGGGAGTCTTGCAGTCTTTTTCCGCCGTTGGCAACATCGGTGGCGGTTTGATTGGCTTGGGACTGGCATTGGCCGCGGTCTCTCCGGCATCCTACTGGAAGTGGTTGTTTCTGATCGGAGCCCTGCCTGCTTTTCTAACAGCTTTCATCCAGATGCGCCTGAAGGAACCGGCTGCCTGGGTGGAATCGAGAAAAAAAGCCGATGCTTTGGGAATCAAGGCCGGTTCCTACAAAGACTTGTTTGGCACGAAAACGTGGCGCAAACACGCACTGCTCGGCATGACCCTTTCTTGTGCCGGCGTGGTGGGACTATGGGGCATCGGGGTGTTTTCCAGTGAAATGGTCGGCGATGTGGTAACGCGGCAGGCAATCACCGAGGGCGTTGCGAGACAACAAGCTTCATCGTGGTTGAGCAAGGCCTATAACGAGTCGAAGGGCGACATGAAAAAGATCGAAAAAATGCCTGAATACACAGCCGACCCGGGTGCTCAGTTGATCCTGGCGGCGGCAAAAAAAGCCAAGACCATGTGGCCTTCGATCAATCTGACCTTGTTCAACGTGGGTGCGTTTTTCGGCATGCTGGCCTTCACTCGCTACACCGTGCGCAGTGGCAGGAAAAAGGCATTCGCCGTTTTTCTCAGCGGAGCGATGGTGGTGACCATTGCGGTTTTCCAGTTCATGAACAGCACCACCGACGTGCTTTGGATGGCTCCTTTGCTGGGATTTTTCCAACTCTCCGTGTTCGCGGGATTCTCGATCTATCTGCCCGAACTTTTTCCGACCCGACTGCGTTCGACCGGGGTTTCGTTCTGCTACAACATGGGGCGTTTTGCCGCGGCTTCGGCTCCGTTCACTTTGGGAAAACTTCAGGGAATTCTCGGCAAAAGCGCGCCGGGGCTCGATGGAAAAATCGAGGTGTTTCGGGACTGCGCGAGCTGGATGTCCGTTTGCTTTCTGCTGGGTCTGGCAGTGCTGCCGTTTCTGCCTGAAACAAAAGATCAACCGCTGCCGCAGGACTGAAATCCAGCAACGATTCATCAGCGTGAGTTTTTTCCCGATTAATTTCTAAGATTCCGTTGTCTGGCGGTTCTTGGAAATGATATGAAACATGCCATGAAGAAATTATTGTCTTTCATGCTGGCCTGCAGCCCGCTGCTGGCCGGGCCAAGGGAAGCGGAATGGAAGAAGGTTGAGGATTACATGAACAAGGATTTACCCAAGTCGGCGATCACCGAACTCCTGGCAATTGATGCCAAAGCCCGTGCGGAAAAAGCCTGGCCCGAAGCAATCCGCGCCACCGCGCAAAGGGTGAAACTGGAGGGAACCATCGAGGAAGGAGCCGATGTCATCGGCCCGATCAAGGGTCTCGAAAAGGAATTGGCTGCCGCACCCGAAGAAATGAAGCCTCTGTTGCAGACCATCGACGCACTTTGGTTGTGGTCGTATTATACTCAGAACCAATGGCAGTTCATGCAGCGCACCCAAACCGCGCAGCAACCCGGTGAGGACATGCAGACCTGGGATTTGCAGCGGATTCTCGCGGAAATCGACAGCCGCTTCATGAAGGCGCTGGCAAACCGCGATGCCTTGAAAGCTCAGCCTGTTGATGGATTTTCGATGTTGCTGGAAAAAGGGAATACGCCGGATGAACTGCGACCGACCATGTACGATTTCCTGGTTCATGAGATTCTCAATTTTTATGCGGCCGAGGAATCGGTCGACGCGGCAGCGGAGGATGCTTTCGAATTCGATGCCGCGTCGCCGGCTTTTGGCATGGCGGAGGAATTCCTGGCGTGGAAGCCGCAAAGTAGCGATGAAAAATCGTGGAAATTGAAGTCCATCCGGCTCTATCAGGAAATCATTGCGTATCACCAGGACCGCCTGTCGGCACGCGTTCATAATGAGCTCGAGCGCCTGGAATGGGCCAAGGGCGCGGTGACCGGAGGCGACACCGACAAACGCATGATCGATCGCTACAATGAACTGATAAACGCCACCGTGGGCAATGAAATTCAAAGCCTTGCGCGCGGCAAGCTTGCGGAATTGCTGATGACCCAGAAGCGAATGAAAGATGCCCGCGAGGTCGCGGTGGCCGGGCGCGACGCATTTCCCGATTCGATCTATCGGAGCTTGTGTGCTTCGGTCATCAGCCGGATTGAAGCAAAGCAGGTCAACGTCGCCACTGAACTGGTATGGAACGCGGCAAAGCCCGTCTTCGAAGTCAAATACCGCAACATCAACAAAGTGTGGTTCCGACTTTATGCGGAGACATGGAATCCCCGGTTTGAGGGATATTACGATGATAAAAAAATCACTCAGCTTCTGAGAGGGAAACCGGTGAAGCAATGGTCCGTGGATCTCGCCCCGACCGATGATTATCTCGAAAAAAGCCAAAACCTGGATGCTCCGCTCGACCTGCCTCACGGCTTGTATCAACTGGTGGCGAGCGCCGAGGAAAATTTTTCCATTCACAAAAATCATCTCAGCTTTTCGCGAATCTGGTTGTCCGATTTGTTGATGATCAGCAGCAATCGCTATGAAACAAGTCAGGGGTTTGTCGTCAACGCCCTCAGCGGTGATCCCTTGCAAGGTGTGAATGTCGCCATGTGGACGACGGAGAATGGGAAATGGAGCAAAAGCGCGACGGCCCAAACCGACAAGGATGGTGCTTATGCGTTTGACAACAAAAGGCAAAGGCAGATGCAGGTTTTTGCTGAAAAGGACGGCGACAGCATGTCAAGTGGCCATGGCTGGAGTTATCACCGAGGTGAGGATCGTCCGAACACGCACCTCTTTATCTTTACCGATCGCGCCATCTATCGTCCCGGCCAAACAGTCCGCTTCAAAGGAATCGCCGCCTATTATGATCGCAACAAAAACGACTATCATACGTTGAACGATGAAAATTTCACCGTCGTTTTCTCCGATGCCAACCAGAAGGAGATTTCCAAGCTCGAACTGAAGTCCAATGACAAAGGTTCGTTCCAAGGCAGCTTCACCACCCCCAATGACCGGGTGCTGGGCATGGCCTATCTGACTTGCCGTGATAATCAAACCATGATTCGAGTGGAGGAATACAAGCGTCCGAAATTTTATGCGGAAGTCGGCCCCGCGCAAAAAGCACCGAAGCTGGATGAAAATGTGATCGTGATAGGAAAGGCGCTGTCCTACACCGGGGCGGCGATAGACGGCGGCAAGGTGAAGTGGTCGGTCACCCGCAGGGCGATCTGGCCTGATTGGAGTCGTTGGTGCTGGTGGTATGTTCCGCAGAACAACACTGCGAAGCAGATCGCCCACGGTGTGGCAGTCACCAAGACCGATGGAACATTCGATGTTCCATTCATCGCCGAAGCGGACAAGGACATCGATCCTGCAACGGAACCGATTTTCTCCTACGAGGTGACTGTTGAAGTGACCGACAGCACCGGGGAAACCCGCACGGCTACACGCGCTGTGAAAGCCGGTTATCTCGATGTGCAGGCTTCCATGACCTGTGAGAGTTGGCAGGAACCGACGGAGCCGGTGAAGATCACGATTGGCACGAAAACCGTCGATGATCTACCGATCCAATCGAAAGGAACTGTGTCGGTTTTTCGCGTTGTCGAGCCGGAACATGTTTTGCGCGCCCGGTTGAATCAACCGTATGGTGAAGTCAAAGCGTCCAAAGACCCATCCGACCCTAACAATTGGGAACTCGGCGAACTGGTGCAAAAAAACGAATTCGCCACCGATGAAAAAGGCCAGGCCGAAAGTGTCGTCAAACTGGCGGCGGGTGAATACCGCGCGGTCCTCACAACGAGCGACAGTTCTGGCAAAAAAGTCACCGCGCTCCTGCCGATCCGGATTGTCGATCCGCAATCCGTCGATTTCCCCGTCACCGTGGCCCATCACTTCGATGTGAAAAACACAACCATCGAACCGGGTGGGGAATTGATCGCGCTTTGGGGCACGGGATATGACAAGGGGCGCTATTATTATGAAATCGAACACCGCGGAAAAATCCTCCGCAAGGGCTGGTCGGACGGCGCAAAAACCCAGGAAGTGCTGCGATTTCCCGTCAGAGAGGAGCATCGCGGCGGCTTTCAGTTGCGGACGATTTTTGTGACGGAGAACCGCAGTTATCTAACAAATCGCACGATCGGTGTGCCCTGGAGCAAGCACCAGTTGTCGCTGAAGTTTGAAACCATGCGATCCAAACTGGAACCGGGTGCGAAGGAATCGTGGAGCGTGATCGTGGAAGGCACGGAAAAAGACAAGGTGGAGATGCTGGGGTCGATGTATGACGCATCGCTCGATGCGTTCACGATGCACGAATGGACCCATTCGTTGTCGCAATATTTTTACCATGATTACTCCCGCGCAGCTTTTCTGGCCTTGGGCGGAATGGCGCTGTCGCAGCCCTATGAGCGGGATTGGAATCAGATCGTGGGGGGCGGTGTTTTGAGTTATCGGAGCATGATCGACTCTCTGCTTCCGCCGATGAGAATCGGATGGGGTTTCGGAGGCGGGGGTGGCTCTCGGCTACGACGGGCGGGTGGAAACTTTTTGGAAAAATCTGCCGCACCGATGGCAGCCTTGGCGGACATGTCGGTGAGTGAGGGCGCTGCGATGGATGCCTTTTCAGATGGAGTTCCTGCAAAACGGAAGAGTGAAAGTGTAGTCTATAACGGCATAGCAGCCCAGGATAAAGGCGAGGCAGCACGACCCGACACCGGCGCGGTGGCTCCCCGCAAAAACCTCCAGGAGACGGCATTTTTCGAACCATTTCTCACCGCCGACGAAAAAGGTGTGGTCAAAATAACCTTTACCATGCCGGAGGCTCTCACCAAATGGCGTTTCATGGGGATTGCCCACGACGCCCAATTGCGCTCGGGATTTCTGGAAGGTGAAGCAGTGACGGCAAAAGACCTGATGTGTCAGCCAAACCCACCACGCTTTCTGCGCGAAGGTGACGAAGTGGAGTTCACCGCGAAAATTTCCAATCAGTCGGATCAGGCTCAGCAAGGTCAGGCACGTCTGAGTTTTGCCGATGCAGCGACGATGGAGTCGCGCGATGCCGCACTGGCGTTGCAGACACCTGAACAGGAATTCGACATCCCCGCAAAGGAATCAAAGACCCTGTCCTGGCGCATCAAGGTGCCCGATGGCGCTGGCTTTCTGACCTTCAAGGCGGTTGCGTCCGCAGGGAAAATTTCCGATGGTGAAGAGGGCATGATCCCCGTGCTGTCGCGTCGACAGCTTGTCACCGAGTCGATCACCCTGCCGATCCGCAATATTGGTTCGCGCGGTTTTGAAATGAAAAAACTGTCGGGCAGCGGTGCTTCGGATTCCCTGCGTCATCAGGGTGTCACCGTGCAGGTCGTCTCACAACCGGCTTGGTATGCGGTGATGGCATTGCCGTATTTGATGGAATTTCCGCATGAATGCGCCGAGCAGACATTCAACCGCTACTATGCGAACCAATTGGCGCGACACATTGTTCAGGGCGATCCGAAAATCCGCCGGGTGTTCGAATGGTGGCGCAACGCCCCGAAAGTTCTCGAAAGTCCGTTGCTGAAAAACCAGGACCTCAAGAGTCTGATGATCGAGGAAACACCGTGGCTGCGCGATGGCAATTCCGAGACCGAAGCGCGACGCAACGTCGGCGTGTTGTTCGACGACAACCGTCTCGACAGCGAAATGGCCCGGGCCATGAAGCGATTGACCGAAATGCAACTGCAAAACGGTGCCTGGCCGTGGTTCACCGGCGGCGAGGGCAGCGAATTCATCACGCTCTACATTGTTACCGGCATGGGTCGATTGAATCACCTTGGTGTCAAGGTTGACAACGACCGGGCCTTGCAGGCGCTTGACTGGCTCGACGGCCGGATTCGTGAGATGTATGACGACATCAAAGCAAAGGACCGTGACAAGAATCACTTTTCGTCGTTCATTGCGATGTATCTCTATGGTCGCAGTTTCTACCAGGAGCAACGTCCCATTGCCGGTGCCAACAAAGAGGCCGTCGATTATTTTCTCAAGCAGGGAGCCAAGTACTGGACGGAGAACTCCAGTCTGATGACCCGCTGTCACACCGCGCTGGGTTTGCAGCGCTTCGGTGACAAGGAAACGCCTGCGGCCATCGTGGCATCACTGCGCGAGAACGCACGAAACACCGATGAAATGGGCATGCACTGGCGCATGAATGAGAATTTTTACTGGTATGAAGCGCCGGTGGAAACGCAGGCGATGATCATTGAAACCTTTCGCGAGGTTGCCAAGGACATGAAAGCCGTCGATGACTGCCAGGTCTGGCTGCTCAAGCAGAAACAAACCCAGGGTTGGAAGACCAGCAAGTCCACAGCGGATGCCATTTATGCACTTTTGTTAGGCGGCGATGTCAAACGTCTCGCCTCCGATGCAATTGTTAAAACCGAACTCGGTGGGGTCGAAGTGAAACCGGAAAATGTCGAACCCGGCACGGGATTTTATGAAAAAAAATTCGCCGCTGCCGAGGTGAAACCTGAAATGGGCAAGGTTAAACTCACCAAGACCGACGAAGGCGTTTCCTGGGGATCGCTGCACTGGCAGTATCTGGAGGACGTTTCCAAGATCACTCCGCACGAGGGAAATCCTCTGGAAGTGAAAAAAAGCATCTTTGTCAAACGCATGACCAAAGCGGGGGCGACGCTGGAGGCCGTGAAAGGTCCGCTGTTACCCGGCGACGAGGTCGTCACCCGAATTGAAATCCGCACCGACCGCGACATGGAATACATCCATTTGAAGAGCCAGCGCGGCAGCGGGGTCGAACCGGTGAATGTCCTCTCCCAATACAAATGGCAGGATGGTCTGGGATACTATGAGATGACCAAGGACACCGCCGATCACTTCTTCATCGAGCACCTGCGTCGCGGCACCTACGTGTTCGAGACCAGCGCGCGTGTGCAACTGCGCGGCAGTTATCCCACCGGTATCGCCGAACTCCAGTGCATGTATGCGCCGGAGTTCAACAGCCACAGCGGCAGTGTGATGATGGAGGTGAAATGAGGCCCGGTGCTATAGCGGTCGGGCATACGTATTGCAGCGGTTGTTCCATCCTTCGCGCCAGCGGGACTCGCCGCGGGCGGGCGGTGAGTTGTCGATCCGACGATTGAGCGCCCGTTTGGCGGACTCCGCAAACTCCACCGCCGCAGCCTGTCCGGCGGCGACATCTTTCATGCCTCCCAGAACCTGCAATAGACCCCAGCCTTTGCCGTTGTAGCGCTCGCCGGTATTCAATCCATCGCCCTTGAAATTCACATAGTCGATCAATGCATACTGGCCATGGGCGGTGGCGGCGACTTTCTGATAGTTGGCATCGATGCGTGCGCGGTCGGATGCCGGCGCGCCACTAACGATTTTCGGCAGCGCGGCGCGGGAGCGGCTGATGATGAAATCGGTTTGCAGCGTCACGGTGTTGGAAAGCCACTGGCGCAGTTCGTTCATGCGCGGGCTGTTGAAATCGCGTTTGAATTCGTCCGGCGAATTCCACGGGCAGTGGGGAAGCAGTCCCACGTCGGGCACTTTGACTCCGCGTCCCTTGCAATAGGTCATGAACTGCGGCCACGATTCGGTGAATGGCCCCTTGTGTTTGGCGGTGTACCAAATGAAGTGGCCGATGCCCAGCGAAGGAAATTCCTCGCCCACATTCCAGGTCGTCAATCCGCTGACCGTGCCGCCGCATTCGTTTTGCCAGATTTTTTTGCCGATCGTCGTTTTTTGTTTTTCCGTGAGTTGCAGCATTTTCACCGACTGTGCGGCTGACAGATCGACGAATGACGTGCAAATCAAGGCGGCGGAACAACAGAGGATGGTGGAAATGTTCATGGGATGGTTTCAGGTTTTTCAGGAATGGTGCACTCGACGGGGGAATGCTCGTCATGCCTGCTTTGCGATTTTCTCATCGCAACCTTGTAGCACAAATAAGCGATGAGAAATCCGGAACCAAGGCAGATGGCCAACGGCAGCCATTGTTGCTTCTTTTTGATGGTGATTGTTGGTTTTTCAATGACCGAAGTGATGTAGCGCACTTCGACGGCAATCTGTTTGTCCTCCGCATTCCACTGCGTCCCCTTGTCGGTATTGCGCGGCGTCAGCATCAGGTCGGTGCTGCTGCCCACATACGACGCGGTGGCGAGCATGTATCCTCCGGTGGCGAGAACGGCACCAAGAATGGCGCAAGTGATGCCGGTTTTGATCTGGTGAAATGTCATGTCGAGATCTTTGCGCGGTCACTTTACCATTTCCGCCGCGAGTTGCAAGGCTCGCAACATCGAGGCATGATGGGCGAGATTTTTCCCTGCAATCGCAAAGGCCGTGCCGTGGTCCGGACTGAGACGCGGCTTCGGCAAACCCAGGGTGATATTGACCGCGTTGTCGAAATCCAACAGTTTCAGCGGGATCAATCCCTGGTCGTGGTACATGCACAGGACGGCATCGTATTTCCCGCTGACGGCATCGCGAAAAATGGCGTCGGGCACATGAGGACCGGAAAATTGTGCGATTCCCGATTGATTGAGTGCCGCGATGGCCGGGGCGATGATCTCCAATTCCTCGGTTCCAAAAGCACCATTCTCGCCGGCGTGGGGATTGAGACCGCACACCGCGATGCGCGGCAAGCGCCCCGTGCGGCGCTGGGCAAACTCCGCCAGCAGTTTTCCCTTGGCCACGATGTTTGCGATGCTGAGTGTACGTGCGACATCCGCCAACGGAATGTGAATCGTCACCAGTCCAACGGTCAGGTGATTGCCACTGAGGCACATCGCCGTTTCTCCCGCATTGAGTCGGTCGGTGAAAAACTCGGTTTGCCCGGGGTAGGGGAAACCGATGGCCTGCAGCTGTTCTTTTGAAACCGGCCCGGTGACCACGGCATCGGCGCTGCCTTCGTTCAAGCGGCGGGCGGACTCCTCCAAGGCATCCCAGGCGATGCGTGCCGAATGTTCATCCGGTTTGCCGGGAATGCTGCTGCTGGGAACGGGCAGCCATTCATAGATGCAATGATCGGGCAGGTCCGACGAGGCCAGCGCGGCGGCGATGACCTCCGGGCCGATGCCGGCGGGGTCGCCCGAGGTAATGAGGATGCGGGGCAGTGGCATGAATGGATCAGGGGTCGACCAGGTTTCGCAGAAACTCGTTGTTTTGAATGATCAAGTCGAGACGCTTGTCGTTGCCGCGCAATTTCTTGATGGCGTTGACGATCAGCCAGAGGGCGATCAGCACCAGCAATGTGCAGCCACCGAGAACCGGAATCATCAGGAAGAGGATTTTGTTGGGATGGTAGAGGTTGGATGTCGCAATCAGGACCGAACCGATGGAGAGCGGGATTGAAAAAATCGCAATTCCCGTGCGTAGCAGAGACAGCGCGGTGCGCTTCTCCGCCAGCATCAGGTTGACCTCGTCGAAAACCACGTCACGATTTTCCTCCGTTTCCATGCGCCTTTCACCATACACCTGCGGAGCGGCTAGGCAATTTTTTTGTGTTGGAACCAGTCCCTGAACTGCTAACATGCCCTGCATGGAAGAATCCAACGAAGAACGGGATCATGGCGTGCAGCCCCTGGATACCTTGATGATGGGCTGGGGGCTGGAAAATCATGATCTGGTCGAGGCCTCGCCGGAACAACTCAACCACAAGCAGGTGCAGAAAGGTCGCAAGGGCCGACAACTGACGCTGCATTCGATGCAAAAAGTCAATCGTGCCCTGAACATCGCGATCTGGAACCGCCTGACTGCGGAACAACGGGAGTTGTATTTCGAATATCCGCATCACTGGTTGTTTTCCTATGCCAAGGGATATCAACCAGGTCGCGTGGATCCCAACGATCCTTTGAAGGAAATCGTGCGGCATCGATGAATCGGATCACCATTGTCGGCATGGGCCTGGCCGGTTCCTGCCTCGCCTGGGAGCTGTGGCGACGGCAGGTTCCGTTTCGCATCGTCGACGACGGCATTCCCGGTAGTTCCCATGTCGCGGCTGGATTGGTCAATCCGGTGACGGGAAAAAACTGCGCGGTTTCATGGCGCTATCGGGAATTTGTTGGAGTGGCCGAACGATTCTATCGCGACATCGAAACGCGGCTTGATTGCCGGTTGTGGTTCCCCTTGGAAGTGACTCGCTTGATTGCTGAACGGGATGAAAAAATGTCGTCGAAATTGCTTCAAGGCGAGGCGGCGGCTTGGGTCATCGGTGAACGGGAATCCCACCCATGGCCGGGCCACAAGGCCTACTTGCTGAAAGGAGCCGCGCGGGTGGACACCGCTGCATTTGTTAGAAAAAGCCGCGAATTTTTTGCAGGACTCGGCAACGTCACGACAGCGCGCCATCAGGCGGTTGCCGGAGAAACAACGGTCTGGTGCGAGGGCGCGGCAGGACTGCTGCGGGCGAATCCATTGCCATGGCAACACCGCTGCGCCAAGGGGGAAATCCTCACCGTCCATGCCCCGGCTTGGAGGCAGGAACGCATGGTGATCGGTCGCGGCTGGCTTGTGCCGCTGGGCGATGATTTTTACAAGGTGGGCGCGACCTATGATTGGGACATGCTCGACGCGAATCCAACGTCGCCGGGCAGGGCGTTTCTGGAGTCCATCGCACGCGACATCGGCGGTGCGGATTTTCGGATTGTCGCTCATGAGGCGGGCATCCGGCCGATCATTCGCAAAAGCCAGCCGGTGATCGGACCGTTGGCGAATGGGTCGGTTGTGTTCAACGGCTTGGGATCGAAGGGGGCACTCTGCGCGCCGTTGGTGGCGAACCGACTGGCCGACTGGCTGATCGATGGTCGGGAGATTGAAGCGGACTTGAGCACGCAGGCGTATTTCGCCGATCTAACAAAACTTTGAGATGAAATCTGTTCTTCCCAGACCCACGGAACTCGCCCGCACCTGGATTCAGCAGGTGTTGCGGGAAGGGGATGTCGCCATCGATGCGACGGTGGGCAACGGCCACGACACCCTGTTTCTTGCTGGTTGCGTCGGCGCCACAGGCCGGGTGATCGGCTTTGACATCCAGCAGAGCGCCATCGAATCGGCGCGGAATCTTTTGCGGGAAAACGGCGCGATGGTGTCGAACGTGGATTTTCACTGCATGAGCCACGCGAAAATGCCCGATGTGGTGACCTCATCGGTGCGGGCGGTGATGTTCAACCTCGGTTATCTCCCCGGAGCGGATCATTCTTTGATCACAAAAGTGGCTGAGACCATTCCCGCTCTGCTGGCCGCATCTTCGCTGCTCTCAGCGGGCGGCTTGATCACGATTGTCTGTTATCCCGGCCATCCGGGCGGTGAGGAGGAAATGAGGGCGGTCATCGAATGGGCATCCAACCTGGACAGCGGGTGGCAGGTGGCGAAGTATGAAAAACTCGGCACGCTGAAACTGGCTCCGGTATTGTTGGGAATTCAAAAATCGGGAGGTGGTGTGTGAACGACGATGAAACATGGATGCAGGAAGCCTTGCAGCAAGCGCGACAGGGCATCGGCAAAACCGCGCCGAATCCGCCGGTGGGTGCGGTGATTGTCAAGGATGGCCTGTTGCTGGGAAAAGGCTGGCACCAGAAGGCCGGCATGCCGCATGCCGAACGCGAAGCGCTCGCCGATGCCCGCAACAATCACGGCGCGGAGGCGCTCATCGGCGCGACCGCTTACGTGACGCTCGAACCATGTTCGACGCAGGGTCGCACGCCGCCTTGTGTTCAGGGCTTGATCGATGCGGGAATCCGTCGCGTGGTGTATGCCTGCGAAGACCCCAATCCAGCTCATTCCGGTCGTGCCGATCTGTTGCTGAAGAATGCAGGCATCGAAGTCGCAAAAGGCATTTGCCGAGAGGAAGCGGAGAAAATCCTTCGGCCCTTCGCCAAGGTGCAATCGACCGGTCTGCCGTGGGTGATCCTGAAAATCGCGATGAGCCTCGACGGTCGGATCACTCGACCCAGCGGCGAAAGCAACTGGCTGACCTGCGAGGCATCCCGACGGGATGTGCAAAACCTGCGCGCGGAGGTTGACATGATCATGACCAGCGGGGAAACGGTGCGCAGCGACAAACCGGCACTGACGATTCGGGTGCCCGAACTGCTGGAAGGCAGAGACCAACCGTGGCGACTGGTGGTCAGCCGCAATCCGCAGTCGCTGCCCGCCGATGCCCCGTTGTTCTGCGATGAAAGCCGCCATCGCACTTTGGTGAGGGAAGGGGACCTGTCGTCGATTTTGCGCGAAGTTGTTAGGGAAAAAGATGTTCTCTGCGTGCTCGTCGAAGCCGGAGGAAAACTCGCGGCGGAACTTCTCGCAGAACAACTTGTTGATGAAATCGTCATCTACATGGCACCGCTCATCACCGGTGGTCTGCCCGCCGTCGCGGGCGATGGTCTATCAAACGTCCGACTAACCAACATCGAGTGGACACGCATCGAAGACGACGTGAAATTCCGCGCCAGCGTAGACAGGAAATTGTGAGTTTCCCTGGGGTGTCTTACGTGAAGGGATTTCAAGACAGGAACGATGAGTCCTCCTACGCCTGACCGGGGGCGAGGGTGGAGCACGGAATTGAAGTTGTATCGGTCACGACGGCTGGAACTGGAGGCGGGTCAGGCGTTAGGAGCGACGCATTGTTCTCCCTTCTTCTATTTTGGAGTTGTCGGGCAAGAGTTTGCTGACGTGCCCAATCATTAATTCGGGCAAGGTCGTATCCGTGCTCGGCGGCCAACGCCGCCCTAGCTTCTCGAATCTCATCAATTATCGGATTGTTCATGGCGTGGTATTAAGGTTTCAGGTGTGCAAACGATAGGGATATGAAGGCTGTGGTAGCTGCAATAATCTACCAACTCTTTTTGAAGCACAGCGTTGGCCAAATGAGTGCAGTTCCAAGTGAGAAGATAATCCATCCTATGGAGGATTGCGAGAGCCAAATGGGATGCGTCTATAAATGCTTTCTTAGGAAGCTGAAAAAGCTTGATTATGTCTCCCTCAAGTAGATGCATATCCTCTGGAACCGAGAGTTCAGGAATATCTGCAAGATAAGATAACCTACGCTCAGCGACTGAAATATCGCCGCGAGAGCATTCGTCAATCGTAAACGCCAGGGCAAACGCATTTAATTTGTTGAAAAATCAACAAAAGACTTGTACTTTGTAAATACATCTTAATAATTAGCGGATGTCCTCACCGCACGAACCTAACGAAAACAGCACTGCTCCGTCTCCATGTATCATCCTCATCTTACAGGAGCTTGACGATCCGCGCATCGAACGCGCGCGCAAACAC
>CAMAQB010000033.1 GCA_945860285.1 Akkermansia muciniphila
TGCCCGAAGGTCAGGGCAGTAACTGTATTCCAAAAGCAACGGATTTTTTCGTTTTTTTGCGGTGTCTCTTTTGCTCGAGTCGGTGGCTTTGCCTGGCTTCCTTGGGGGCTAGCCCCCAAACCCCCAGGATTTTTCGCTTTTTTACAGCAACGGCGGCATGGTGCACCAGGCCGGGGTGCTTTTGATGCTCTCCGACCTGGTACCGCCGTATGCGTCACATTTTCGTGCTCAGGTTGCTTCCCAGCAGTGCCTTATCCCCGTCAATGTGATGGTTGTTTTGTCGTTGCTTTATTTTTCCTCCGCAAGCTTGAAATCAGGGTCGCTGAGCAAACGATTCATCAGTATCACTAGTTTTCTCATTACGGCTACGACTGCTACTTTAACTGGTTTGCCAGCTTGGCGAAGGCGCTTGTATACGGCCTTGAGCTGGCTGTTGTGGCGGATGCAGCAAATCGCATTCATGTAGATGATTCTGCGCAGTTTTGCCCGCCCGCCCTTGATTCTCCGTTGTTTTTCTTTGGTTCCGCTCTGATTTTGCATGGGGGCTACGCCCACAAGAGCCGCTGCTTGTGTTTCGCTGATCGTGCCCATTTCCGGCATGTAGCCGAGTGCTCCACTGGCTCCTACCAGTCCGACTCCTTTGATTTGCATGAGTCTCCGGGCTTTGGCTTCAAACTCTTCGTTTTCTAACAGGTCTTTGATTTCTTTTTCGATTTTTCCAATCTGATTTGCCAGGTCTTTGATGGTTTTTTCGAGGTGTTTGACAGCAACGGCATGATAGGTCTGTTGGAGTTGTTTGGTGAGGTTGGAGCAATGATCGACGAGTTGCTGGCGGACGGAGCAGAGAGCTTTGAGTTGGCTTTGCTCGGCACTGGGTGGCACTAGCGCGGCGGGCTTGACGTGTTGGGCGTATTCGGTGATGGACCGTGCGTCGATTATGTCGTTCTTGGCTAATCTGCCAATGCTTTTGGCGTAGTCGCGCAGCAGGGAATTTTCTCCGAAAGTTCCGGCGGGGGCAGGATTGTTAGGTCTTGGGCATCCTTCCGGACTCACCGGCTTTGTTGGCGAACGAAAGCGTGGGGTGAAGGTAGATCACGTTAGGGTGATCCGCATCCGCCCCCCACCGGAACGCTCGGAGATCGTTCCCTGCCTTTTGATTGCGACATTTCTTGTCAATCCTTTTCCTGGCTTGATCGCACCAATGGTCGGCTCGATTGGTGTGCGCGCTGATCCCATTCAGCGCCTTGCAGAGCTCTTGAGCTAATTCAGGCTCAGTGACCTGACATCGCACTGTTGGACATCTGGTAGCCGGTCTTTTGGCCGCCCATGGTGTGCATGCCTGGCGGGCTTTTGCACTGTAAGGCACTAAAAAAACGAAACCACCCTCTCCGCAGCCCCGTCATGATTGCTTCCGAGTGCGGTTTTTTGGAATTGTGGAAGGTGGAATAAGCAAGATTCGAGAACCGAGCTCCTGCCGTCGCCGAGGAAGAACGCCGGCTTGCCATGGTGTGAAGGCACATGGCCCGGGTTCTTCACATGGACGCACGAGACCCGATGAAAAATCTCTCATCCTCCTTGCACTGCGTGGCAATCTCGGGCATGGATGGACGCGTGAGAGGTTCTCCCGTCATGCGCGTATTGCTGGTCGTTGTGGGCCTGGCTATCACCGCGCTGCTGCTGCGTCAACTTACCCAACCACGCATCGATGTCGCGAAGCCTGCTGCGGGATCAGTTCCCGGGCAAAACGCGCAGCCGCCCGAGCAGATTTCCTTCGCCTTGTATCTCTCCGCGCCTGCCCGCCAGGTCAGCATGAAAGATCCGACCGGGGCGCTGCTTTTTGAAAAAGACTACGCCAACCCTGTTGCGGAGGTCCACGGCCACATCGGCACCCGGCCATCGGCTATTCTTCTCGCGGTTCATTGGCAGCAACCCGCCAGCTCACCCCGTTATTTCGCCAAACTGCAACTCGATCCGCCGGGCCGCGATTCACTGACGCATGTGTTTGACTCCACCACGCACATCGACGACATTTGGGAACTGCCATGAGCGACCACGTTCATCACGACTGCTGCGCCCATCATCATCAACACCACGAGCTGGTGGTGGAAAACCTGAGCGTCGCCTATCGGAAAATCATCGCCCTCGAATCGGTCTCCTTCGCCACCTCATGCGGCACCCGCGTCGCCCTTGTCGGCCGCAACGGCGCGGGCAAGTCGACCCTGCTCAAGGCCATCGCTGGACTGGTGCCGCGTCGCACCGGCAGCATCCGTTGGCGCGGTGCGCCGGTGAAACGCTGGTCGCGCGAATTCGCCTACCTGCCCCAGCGCGAGGAGGTTGACTGGTCATTTCCGATCACCGTGCGCGGTCTGGTGGAGATGGGCCGCTACCCGCAAACCAACTGGTGGCGTCGCTACCGGCACGAAGACGACGACGCCGTCGATCAAGCATTGCAGGCTCTCGATCTAACGGATTTGCAGAGCCGTCAGATCCGCGAACTCTCGGGAGGACAACAACAACGCGCCTTCCTCGCCCGCGCCGTGGCCCAGGAGGCGCATGTGTTGTTGCTCGATGAGCCATTCAACGGCCTCGACCGCACCGCCTCGCTGCGACTCGGAAAACTTCTCGACCAGCTCGCCCACGAGGGCCGGTTGATCATCGCTTCCCATCACGACCTCGGCACGGCCTCGCTGCTTTTCAACGATGCCCTGTTGCTCGACAAAACCGTTCTTGGTTTCGGACCCGTCGATGAAGTCCTCACACCTGCCATGCTCGACTCCGCATTCACGACAACGGCCCAGGCCATCTAACAATCATTTCCATGCACTACCGCGCCATCATTTTCGACTTCGACGGCACCCTCGCCGACACCCTGGAGCTAACCCGTAGCATATACAACAAACTGGCTCCGGCCTACGGGCTTCGCAATGTCGAGGCGCACGAAGTGCCCACGCTGCGGGATTTTTCCCTCAAAGACCTGCTGCTTCATCTCGACATTTCCAAATTCCGGGTCCCCTCGCTGCTGGCGCGGGGCACTTCGATGTTGCGCGAACAGATTTCCGAAATCGCCATCATTCCCGGCATCGCCGCGATGATTCCCGAACTGCGCAGCCGCACCGAAACCTTTGGCATCCTGACTTCGAACGCCACCGATAACGTCAACCTGTTTCTCGAGGCGCATGGCTTGCTCGATTACTTCACCTTCGTTTCCTCCACCTCCAAGCTAACAGGAAAGGCAAAACATCTGCGCGCGATCCGCAAAACCTTCTCGTTGCAGCCGCACGAAATGCTCTATGTCGGCGATGAAATCCGCGACGTGAAAGCCTCGCAAAAAGCCGGAATTCCCTGTGCCGCCGTCACCTGGGGATTCAATTCGCGCAGCTCCCTCAGCGCCGCGGATCCCACGCACATCGTCGATGAACCCCACCAGTTGCTGGTTCTCGAAGGACAATGATGAGGACCGGCAACCGCACCTGACACGCTGCAAGCATTTCCCGATGACCGCGCTCTTCGACCTCGACGGCACCATTCTGCCCTGGGACACGCAAAAGTTGTTCTGCCATCACGTCCTGCGATCAAACCCTTGGCGGCGTTTGTTTTTACTGCTCTTCCTTCCCATGCTCGCTCTCGCACCGATCCTCGGAGCCGAAGGACTGAAGCGCGTCTTTCTGAGTTTCCTTTGGAGAATGAAGGAATCCGAGGTCGATCAACTCGCCCGCGACTTCGCCCGGCTGTGGCTGCCGTCGCGCGCCTGGCCGGAGATGCTCGAAAAAATCGCCTGGCACAAGCAGCGCGGCGATATAACCGTCCTGATTTCCGCCAGCCCGGAACCCTACGTGCGCGAGATCGGCCGCATTCTCGGATTCGACCACGCACTGGGCACAGTGATCGGCTTCCCCGCCGGCGGGCTGCCACTGTTTCCCGACCTGGTCAACAACAAAGGCGGCAACAAGGTGCTCCGGCTGCGCGAATTACTACCTTCATCGTATTTCAATGAAGACGGTGAACTCCGGGAATCGCACGGTTACAGCGACAGCTCCGCCGATCTGCCCATGCTGGCTCTTTGCGAGTCGGTCACGCTTGTGAATCCTGACGTGAAACTCGCCGCGCTGGGGCTCGCGCACGGTTGGGAGCAGCTCCGGCTGCCGCGGCCCTGGAAATCCCCGGCGCATCGGCTGGTCAACCGGATTCTGATCATCAGCGGGCTCGGAACACCTTGAAGCCGGCTACTCTTCCACCGGCTCCGCGCGCGGCGGGCTTGCTTCGCGCTCCGGCGGCGCGGGTGGCTCCTGTTCCTCTTCGATGACTTTTGCTGTCGGAGGAATCTCCTCCTCGACTACCGGCTTCGCCTGCGGGGGTGGCGAATCCTCCTTCACAGGAATCGCACGCTTGGGTTTTACCAAAATCGCTTTCGGTGGCGCGGCAGGCTTGCTCGGCGCGAGAGGTTCGACCACGGGTTGGGCTTTCAAGGGAGGTGCCACAAATGCCCCGCGATCGGACGGCGGGGTTTTTCTCATCTTGATTTCGACGCGACGATTGATCGATTGCTCCTGCTCGGTGCCGCTCATTACGATTGGAAACTTCTTGCCCAGTCCGGTGGTGATGATTTTGTCGGCTTTCATTCCGATGCCCACCAGATAGGATTTGACCGCCTCGGCCCGACGACGCGACAGGTCGTAATTGAACTGATCGCCACCGACCAAGTCCGAGTGGCCATCGATCCAACAAAACAGGCCCGGATTGAGATCCATCACCAGGGCAATTTTCTGAACGCCTACTTTGGAACTGTCGCGCAAAGTCGCGCTGTTGAATTCAAACAACAAGTCGCCGGGAAGCATGGTGGTGCGGCTTACCAGCACGTTTTCCGGCAGGCCGGCGATTTCATCCAGAGTCGATGTGCCCTCGGGCAGACCCACCGGGCGCTTGCCGTTGCTGCCTTTCTTGATCAGATCACTCATGAAGCCGTCGAGATTGTCCGGCTTGGTCAGGTCGCTGCCGGGATCAACCACCATCTGCCCTTCGGCGGCCTTGGGCATCGGGCTGTCGGACTTGCCCAACGAATCCATTTCCTCGGCGGTGATGTCGATATTGGAAACAACGTCCACGGCATCACCATCCGGCTTGCCCGCGAGTGCCGGGGCCTCGATCTTGAGGTCGACATTGTAACTTGCCTCCACGACATCCGGTTTCATGGTCAACTCCGGATCCTTGATTTGTTCGAGAATCTCCACTTCATCGAAGACCTTGCTGCGATCAATCTCCGAGGGTTTTGGTTCTTCGGCCAGCGGTGCTTCTTCAATCCTCGCGTCTTCCTCGACCGGGCGGACGACAACCGGCCCGGTGGAATCATTTTCCTCGGTGCTCGACCAGCCGAAGCCCATTTTGATATGGCCGAGCGCGACGAAAAGCACGACGTGAAGCATGATGGCGGCAAGCAGCGAAACGACCATCCACCAGCCTACCCTGTCGGGAGGCGGCAGGATCGGACTGCGATCCTGCACATAGGCGGGCCGCTGCCAGTCGAACTGTCCTTCCATGGCGAAATCATACGCGTTCCCACCGTTTTATCAACCACCGGATGGGGAAATATTCTTGGTATGGATACTGCTTGGCAAAGTTGTCCGGGATGTCCCCGGCTCCCGTTATGAAAGAAAAGTCAGAAACAGGCAGGAAAAAGAAAGAGGCCCCCGCAAAACCTGAAAAAGCAGACAAATCCTCCGCAGCGACCACAACGAAGGCAAAAGCAGCGGCGAAAATGAAGGAAAAATCCAGTTCGACCCCTCCGAAGGCTGCTGCGGGCGGCGAGGCAGTGCAGATGAAAAAAAGCGGTCCGACGAGCCGGAGGCGCCGTGTATCAGTCGTAGCAACGTCTCCCGCCCGCCCTGGATATGCCGAAGTCGCAATCGCCGCCTACCTGAATTGGTGCGATCGTAGGAAACAAAACTTGCCAGACGATGCGTTTGCTGATTGGATTGCGGCGGAGTCGGAAATGGGCTTGGTGAATTAACGCACATGCATGCTTTGACAGAGAATGCGGGGCGTTGGCAGAGTTACATTCCCGCATATTCGCAAATTTTTTTTGCAGCGTCCCGTCAATTGGCATGACCTGTGCTAATGCAATCCATACAACCTGAACCATCATGAAAAAAATCGAAGCTATTATCAAGCCGTTCAAACTGGAAGAAGTGAAAGAAGCCCTCGCGGAAGTGGGAATACAAGGCATGACCGTCACTGAAGTAAAAGGATTTGGACGTCAAAAAGGCCATACCGAGATCTACCGTGGGTCCGAATACACCGTGGATTTCCTCCCCAAGGTCAAAATAGACATCATCGTCGACGATGGACAGGCAGCAGCGGTGGCCGAGGCCATCGTCAAGAGCGCCAACACCGGCAAGATCGGCGACGGCAAGGTTTTCATTTCCAACATCGAGGAAGCCATCCGCATCCGCACGGGCGAGACCGGCTCGTCCGCCGTCGCGGTCAACTGATTTCTGGGTTATTGTTTGTTTCATACGTTTGAAAAAACCGCTGCAGCAATGCAGCGGTTTTTTTAATTTTGCTTCCGATGCAATGGCCTCAATGCAAAATGTCACGAAGAATTTTTCCAACACATGAAAAATTTCCCACACAGAATGCTTGGCGAAATCCAGCATGTCCCGTAACATCTCGGCGATGGATCATAATGTGCTGATTCCCGAACCCTCCGCCCCGGTTACCCTGCGCGAAGTGATCGCGGCATTGCGCGCTCAAAAGCTCGACATCATGCACGACCACAAAAACTGGGGCGACTGGATCCGCATCGGCGGATGCGAAACAGTCATCAGCATCGAGGTGACCCACGGTCTAACAAGTTCCGCGACGATCGAACACAGCGATGACGACTCCGAGGACATTCTGCCGGCGATCTATCGCGCCTTTGGACACATCGGCTGGGTTGGCATCGATGAGGACGGCGAGTACCAATTGATCTAACGCCCCACCTTCCGGATCATTTTGACCAGAAAATCATCAGTCAAGATTGCCGACAAACGAAAGACACAAAAAATCATCGGTTGCCTGCTTGCCTTGCTTTTGCTGGCCGCGTCGGGCATCGCCTACGTGAAAAGAACCGAACTGGCGATCCGCTGGCACAGGATGTTTCAAGGCCTTTCCCTATCGACAGTCGAAAAGGACCCCGTGCCCGACCCTGCACGCTGGAGCCTGCTGCGGCTGGATCTGCAAAGATGGCGGACTCATTACGCGGCCGCGTATCGCTCGGCGGCAACGGCGGAGGAAAAGCACCGGGTGCTTGAGGACACGCGGTCCTTGTTGGAAAACACCATGCCGGAAATGATGCGCTGCTGGCTGGGCACGCCATGGGATTTCAACGGCACTGCCACCGAACCGGGTGGCGGCAAGATCGCCTGCGGATATTTTGTCAGCTCGGTGATGGAAGGAGCGGACTTCCAGGTGTCGCGCACGCAACTCGCCCAGCAGGCATCACAAAACATCCTGCGCACTTTCCTGAACCAGAACGATTTGCGCGTGCGGGTCGGAGTGCCCTACAAAACCTTCTGCCAGGAAACGATACGCTGCGAACCGGGGATCTACATCATCGGCCTCGACACTCATGTCGGCTTCATGATCGTGAAAAACCAATCATTGACCTTCCTCCATTCCTCCGGATCCAAGCCCTGGTGCGTCGTTGAAGAATCAGCGGAAAGCGCAGAGGTGATCGAAAGATCGAATTACCGCGTGATAGGCAACATCACCGGCAGCGATGACGTATTGCGGCGCTGGCTGCTGGGTGACACGTTTGCAACATACCACTAACAAGCGCTCTCAGAAATCGACCACGATCGCCGCCTTGAGGCCGATGAGATAACAGCGGATCAGTGACTCGTCGGCGCTCAGGCCTTTGGCGATCAGCGAACGATACACCGAAAGCTGCCTGCGGTGCGCTTCGAGCAGGACCTGCGGGTCGTCGGTGTTGTCGGTTTTGTAGTCGAGGATCTCAACTCCGAGCACCCGTTGCTGTTCGTCGCGCACGATGTGCAACCGGTCGATGACTGTGCGATACCATGTGCCCTCAACGATGCCCTCGACCGGAAATTCGTGACGCAGCTCGACATGACGGCCCCGTTTTTCTAACAATTTTCTGACTGCCGCGCTCCGCAATGCTTTGATGACATAGTCGGCGTGCTCTCCTGCGATCACTGGCTCCTGTTCATCGAGCCAGTGCACGCCTTCCATCAGCCCGTGGATTTTCGAGCCGAACTCCACCGCCCCCGCATCGATCTCACCGCTGTGACTAGCCGTTTTTCGCATCGGTCTCGTGACTGCGGCCCCGAGAGCCACCTTGTCGATCGATGTGTTTTCAGGCGGCAGCGCAACCACGCTGTCGTAACAACTCAGACTCCCCGATTCGAACAACACCGAAGTTCCACCATGGCAAGCCGCCTTGATCCAATCGGCGAGAGAATTGTTCTCCTCCTTTGCTTCCTTCGCATCGAGCAGAACGTAAAGCCCCCGTTTGGCCCGGGTCAGAGCCACATACAGCAGACACATCGCCTCGTATTGTTGCTGTTCGCCCCACTCCCGCTCGGCATTTTTCAGCAGCGGCAACAACGAGCGCGCCCACAACGGCGGCGGCGAACAGATCCAATCTTCGCCACGGGCGATGTTGAAATTGCGGGCATTGGGAATTTTGTCTTTGGAGATCAGCGGCAGCACCACGACATCGAAACCCAGGCCCTTGGCCTTGTGAATGGTCATCACCTGGACATGCGCGGCACCGGGGCTCTGACCGACCTCAAGTTTTTCCAGGGCATTCACCGCCGCCATCGCGGATGCCGCGCCGCTCAGATCGACGATCCGCAGGGCAGCGAGGATATCGTGGCAGCGGTTTTTGCCAAAGGCCGACATGCCCTGCCATGATGGTTCTAACAAATTTCCGACAAACACGCTGAAGCCCTGCGCCAATGCCGCGCGGTTCGCGGCACTCCAGGTCATGCTCTCACACGCTTCACTCAGTTGCGGCCAGAGTGGCGACATCCGCAGCAGTTCCTCGGAAAAACGATCCGCGGGGTCGGCGAGCCAGCGCATCAGTTGCAAGACCGCCACGCCCATCGGATTGTCTTCGCACGGCTTGCGCACACCGTCTTCGATCACCCGGAATCCCGCCGCACGCAGATGATCGGCCACGTCATTCTGCTCCTTGTTGGTGCGCACCAGCACCCCGCAGCTCAGCGGTTTTTGACCAACCCCAATTTCCCGCAAGATCGCGGTCATCCGGCTCAGGCGGCCAGCCTCCTCGGTTTCCTCAACGCATTCAACCCGTGCATGGCCGCGCAGTCCGGATTTGGCGGAAACGTGATCCTCCCATTGCCAACGATCCGCTGCTTTGCCATAAAACCGCCCGATGACCGGGAGATTTCCGCAAACGCGATTGACCAGATCGAGGACTTCGGTGGCCGACCGATAGGATTCGCGCATGGTTTCGATGACCAGGTCGTTGCCGTAGCGATCGGAAACTTCGTCGAACAAACGCACGTCGCCGCCCCGCCAGCCGTAAATCGCCTGTTTCTTGTCGCCGACGATGAAAAGACTGCCTTCGTCGTCAGTGGCGGCTTCATCGATGAGAGGAAACAAACCTGCCCAATCGGCGCGACTGGTGTCCTGGAATTCATCGAGCAACCAATGACCGAAGCGGGCGTGCAATCGATAGTCGAGAGACTCGCGCAGCAAGCGGCTGTCCTCGCCTTTCGACCACGCACCCATCAGCACCTT
Source organism: Akkermansia muciniphila (assembly GCA_945860285.1). GTDB lineage: Bacteria > Verrucomicrobiota > Verrucomicrobiia > Verrucomicrobiales > Akkermansiaceae > UBA956. Next base: position 9,766 of record CAMAQB010000033.1, read on the forward strand.
GATGTCGTCGAAATTAAAAAACCCCTTGCGCCGCATCCGCTGTTCGCACACACCGTCGAACATCGCAATCACCTCGCGCAACGCCCGGGTGCTCTGGCAGGCGCTGGCCATCTCCGCGCGGGCCGCACTCTGCAATGCCTCTCTCAACAACGCCGCAGTGTCTTCGGGGATGATGAATTCCTTGCTCATCTTGATCACGAGTTCGCCATTAACTCCCGCGCCGATGGCATCGATCACCCGATCCAGCAAAGAACCTCCATCCCCGATGACACCGCTGCCAGCGGAGTGCAGCGCCAGACATTCGCACATTTTTTCCCATGCCTTCGGTTGGTTGGCATGGTTGAATGCAATCTTCTCCGCCGCCGCCTGCAATCGTCCTGCATACTCCTCCCGCTGCCGATTCCACTCGTCGACACTGCCGCCCTCCGCCAAACGATCCGGCCCCCACTCCAGGTGATCGGCACCATCCCGCCAGGCCCGGTGCCACACACCGACATACTCATCAAGTCGCGAGCGAACCTGAAAACTTTCACGCCCCATCAGGGTCTTGCGGAATGCCTGGAAAAATTCCGCCGACTTCGCATCGCCCAGTTCCTGGCGCAGGATGCCATCGAGTATGCCCTCGATCATGATTCGCAGTTCCGCGCCTTCGAGCAGTTGAAAGGTGCCCGATGAAACCCCCAGCTCGTGCGGAAAGGACTTCACCACCCGCGTGAAAAATCCATCCATGGTCCCGAGAGTCATCTGCGGCAATGCCACGATCAGCTTTTCCAGAATGGACACGAAATCCACCACCCCGGGTTCCCGGCCGCTCTCGTTCAGATCCCTGCGAATTGTTGCCGCCGCATTTTCATCCAAACAGGCACCGGCGATTTTCGTCAGCACCGAGTCGGTGAACTCCCCTGCCGCCTTGCGCGTGAATGTCAACGCAACAATGCTCTCGGGGTCGATCCCCATCGCCACAAATCCAATGATGCGGTTGCCCAGTTGATAGGTTTTTCCCGACCCCGCCGATGCCAGCACCATCACGTTCGGATCGAGGATTTTCATGAACAAAGTCTAGCGTATCGTGTCGGAGGGGTCAATGTAAGACTTTGCACGCAGCTCCGGTATGCTGGTCATGACGGCACGATTGCTTCTCCTCTTGTCCACCGCGATGGCAGCCCTGGCAGCCGATCGCCCGTATCCCGTCGATCCCGCCTCGCAGCGACAACCGGGGGTGCCGCAGGGCAAGGTGAACAAGTTCCATTTTTCCTCGAGCAAAATCTACCCCGGCACCGAACGCGATTGCTGGATCTATGTGCCGGCGCAATACCAGGCCGACAAGGCGGCAGCGCTGATGGTCTTCCAGGATGGCGAAGGCTACCTCAGTGAAAACGGTCCGGACAAGGCGACGATCGTTTTTGACAACCTGATTCACACCAAGGAAATGCCGGTGACCATCGGATTGTTTATCAACCCCGGCGTGGTGCCCGCACCCGGGGCCGATGCCCAACCGCGCTTCAACCGCAGTTTTGAATACGATGATTTCTCGGCGAAATACGCGACATTTCTGATCGATGAATTGCTACCCGAAGTTCGCAAAAGCTACAACATTTCCGACCGACCTGATGACCGCGGCATCTGCGGCGCATCCTCCGGCGGCATTGCGGCGTTCACTGCGGCCTGGCACCGGTCCGATGCGTTTCGACGGGTCTATTCGATGATCGGAACATTCGTCGGACTCCGTGGTGGAGATGAAATTTCCACGCTGATCCGCAAGACCGAGCCAAAACCGCTGCGGGTGTTTTTGCAGGACGGCAGCAACGACAACAACATCTACTGTGGCGACTGGTGGCTGGCGAATCAAATGATGGAGCGCTCATTGTCCTTCTCGGGTTACGAGGTCAACCATGTCTGGGGCGAAGGCCCGCATTCGCATAAGCACGGTGGATCGATCCTGCCCGAGGCGATGCGCTGGTTGTGGAAGGATTCCAAAAAACCCGTGACCACCCACTACGACAACTGCAAGGGCAAAGCCCGGGATCTGCTGATCGATGGCGAAAACTGGGAGCTGGTCAGCAAAGGCCACGGCTTCACCGAGGGCCCGGCAATCGGACCCGACGGCAGGGTCTTTTTCACCGACATCCCCAACAGCAAAATCCATCAGATCGACAAGGACGGCGTGGTCTCGGTGTTTCTCGAGAACACCAACAACACCAACGGCCTTGCTTTTGGTCCCGATGGCCGGCTGTATGGATGCCGCGCGGGCAGCAAGGAAATCGTTTCGTGGGACCCCGCCAGCAAGATGGAAAAAGTCCACGCCACAGGCATCGATGCCAACGACCTGGTGGTCTCGTTTGATGGCACGATCTATGCCACCGAACCGGCGAAAAAATCCGTGTGGATCATCCGTGCGAACGGCGAAAAATTGTTAGGCTCCGACCAGTTCCACGGTGTCAATGGGTTGAAGCTCACCCCCGATCAAACGCGGCTCGAAGTCGCCGACCCGAATGGTCGATTTGTGTATTCGGCCACGCGGAAAAGTGATGGAACGCTGAGCAACATCCAGCCGTACCATCATCTGCATCTTCCCAGTGCCGGTGTCGATCCGCGCAGCGGAGCCGATGGCATGGCCGTTACCCGCGACGGCTGGTTGCTGGTCGCCACCGTCATGGGCGTGCAGATCTGCGACCAGCCAGGCCGCGTCAACCTGATCGTGCCAATGCCTCCCGGCGCGCGTTTCCCCTCCAACCTCTGCTTCGCCGGCGATGACCGCAAAACCCTGATCGCCACCTGCGGCGACTCCGTCTATCGCCGCAAAACCAACATGACCGGCGTACTCTCCTGGGAGAAACCCATCAAACCCCCGCAGCCGGGATTGTAAGGCGGGCGAGATTTCCTCTGAAAAAAAAGATTCCCCAACGGCCCGAAGGCCGAAGGGGTGACTTTACAGATTCAAACCAATGGTAAAAATCTTTACCGTGGCTGACCTCCTGATTTCGCGAGAAATATGCTTGCGCTATGGGTCTCTGTCAACAAGTATATAAAAAAATTTACAGTAAATATATATGACACCACATTACATTGTCGGGAATGCAGCACCTCTCACGAAATTGCCTAAAACATTTCCTACCCAGATCGACGAGAATCTATTCTGCGGGATCGACATAGGCATAGGCTCATGTGGCATAGCCTTGATTTCACATTCCAAGGCAAAACCAACAATCAAAGGCTTTGAAAAATTGCCCGGTGCCATCAGCTTCATGGGAGTTAGAGCCTTTGATGTTCCCGAAATTAAAGAAAAATCGGGTATTGTTTTAAAAAATCCCGAACGGAGACAGAAAAGGTTAATGCGTCGTGTCTTGGCTCGGCGCGCTTCACGCATGAAAGCAGTTAAGGCACTACTCATTGAAGCAAAAATTCTGCCTGCAGATTATTCCCCTATGCAGGATGCCTGGCGTGGCAGGCATGAAGCAGCAACACCGTGGAAGTGGCGTGTGGAAGCGTTAAATCGCAAATTATCAGATTGGGAATTTGCCGTGATTTTAATGCACTATGCGAAAAGGCGTGGATTTAAAAGTGCAAAAAAAAACGATCTCGAAAGCAAAGGTTCGGAGGGCGGCACACTACAAAGTTCGAGAGCAAACCATGCAGCGCTCGCCAATTACCTCACCGTCGCAGACATGCTTACTCGGGACCGTCGCTTTGCTATCGATAACTCAGCACCGTCAGTTGAAACCAAAAAGCGCAACCGTGATGGACAATACATTGCGATGGTAACTAGGGCTGATGTAATTCATGAAATTGCCCAAGTCTTTGCCATGCAGCGCCAGCTTGGAAATTCACATGCGTCCATTGATTTTGAGAATGAGTTTCTGGCAGTCTTAAACGCGCAGAGACCTCTTCAGGATCCTATCAAGCTGCTGGAAGACTGCCCCTTTGTGCCCACTGAAAAGAGAGGTAGTTTGATGTCACCCTCTTTTGAACTTGCCCGTGCTTTGCAAAAACTGAATACAATTAAACTCTCTCAACCCGATAAAACCAAAGCTTTTCTGTCTTCATGGATTTTACAACATGGAGGCTATCATGCTTTCGTCTCCCAGTTCGGTAAAAAATCCAGAATTACTTGGGCTGATTTGCGAAAAATGTGGTCTATCCCAATAGAAATAACGTTTGACGATTTGAAAGCTCCTTTGTCAAAGAAAAAGAAAGACGGTTCTCTCGCGAATGAACTTTCACAAGCGGATAAAGAAAAGTACGATTTCTCTAATCGATCTAATACCAAGGGCTGCGCTCAGGGCACATGTTTGTTGAGAACTGTACTTGGTGAAACTTTATGGAGCCTCGTATTGCGCGATGGCTACGAGGCTCTGGATGATATCGCTTTTTGTCTAACATTTTATGAGGTTATCGAAGAAGAAGGAAGTGCGACCACGATGCTAGGTGCGCTTGCTCAAAAAAACTTAGCGCCTCAGTTTTATGATGCCATTGCAAATGATTTGCGATCGCAAAAGCCGAGTTTGCATGTATTTTCTGGATCGTGCTCCACTTCTTCAAAAGCGTTGCGCCAAATTATACCCTTTCTTATGCTTGGAGACGTCTATTCACTGGCTATGGAAAAAGCGGGCTTCAATCATGTTAAAACCGACTTTTCCCTCGAAAAAATCACAAATCCTATAGTCAAAGCTGTACTGAGAGAGGCAATCAAGCAAATCGCCCATGTCTTTCACGAGATTGGTTCACTGCCCGGCAGAATCCACATCGAGGTAGCGCGGGATGTGGGTAAATCGATGGAAGAACGAAATGAATTGGAAAGAGGACTGAAAACGCGCACCGATGCAAAAAATGCGAACCGTCAAAAAGTTGCCGAGTTGCGCAATATCGATGTTACGGCAGTTACAGAAGATGAGTTATTGCGCTATGAACTTTATCTGGAACAGGGTGGCTTATGCCCTTACTCGGGATTATCACTACCCAACAACGAAAATATTTATGGCGCGGATTTGCAAGTGGACCACATACAACCCCGGAGCCGTAGCCATGACAACAGCTATGACAACAGGTGCCTGGTCTATGCGTCTCAAAATCAGAATAAAGGTAATCGTACCCCGTATGAATGGCTGTCTGGTTCTGATTCGTCTTGGCAGGAGTTCCAAACACGCATTGCCGCCATGCGGGGACTTAGGCGAGGAAAAAGAAACCGGCTACTTAACGAAACATTTGCAGAAAATGAGCAGGATTTTTTAGAACGAAACCTTAATGACACGCGCTATATCAGCAGGGTTCTACTTGCCTATGTTCAGGATTTTTACCGCATCGCTGGAGAAGAGCCTCTGGACAAAGGTGCTACCCGAAGGGTCTTCTCGAGGCCGGGACAAATGACATCACTCGTACGAAGGGCGTGGGGCCTTGAGAATTTGAAAAAAAACGTTCTGGGCAACCGAGTTGGTGACAAGCATCATGCCGTAGATGCACTGGTGTGCGCCTGTCTTTCTGAAGGTAATGCTCAATGGATCACAAAGATTTCGCAAGCATATGCAAGCTCCAATCATCTACTGACACTTCGCAATTTACAAGAACCCTGGTCTAATTTCCGCAATGACGTAGTCGATGCCCTAAATCAAATTACGGTTTCCCGACGGGAACAGTGTGGTGCAGGAGGACCTCTTCACAAAGAAACAAATTACAGCCTTGAAATTGATCCGGACGGCAAGGAGGTGGCGTACAAACGCGAGAGTTTGGTGGGTAAAAATGCTTCAAACAAACCTGTTGCCAATTTTACTACTCTGGGGGATCTGGAGGCGATTCGTGGAATCCATCATGAAAGAAACCAGTGGCTCAAAGATTCATTGACGAACTGGATCAAAACCGGAAGCAAAATCGATCACGTTCATCTGCCGAGAGATCCCCAAGGTTGCCTTATTTACAAAGTGTCGGTGAGACAGGATAAGATCAAGAACCTACGCAAGCAAAATCAGGGACATGTCGTGAGTGGCACAATGGTGCGCTGCGATGTTTTTTCCAAAAAGGGTAAATTTTATCTCGTGCCCGTATACAACTACCAGCTTGCAAGTAAAACGCCGCCCATGAGAGCGATAGCTGCGGCTAGGGAAGAAGAAAATTGGACCTTAATGGATGGAACCTTTAAATTTGAGTTCAGTTTATGGAAAAATTCTCGGTTTGTTTGCGTCGATAAAAAAACGCAGAAACGAATTGAAGGATGTTACTGTGGATTGGATCGCAGCACAGGCAGTATCACTTACAATTTACCTGACGATTTTGGCTATAAGCAATTGAACAGAATTTCAACGAAAACTGGGCTATCCGTTTTCCAAAAGGTAACGGCGGACCGCTTAGGCCGCATCTTTCCCGTCAAACATGAAAAACGCATATGGCATGGCGAGGTCTGCATTTGAGTAAAGCTGCTTATTTGCGCATTGATCACCGCAACCTTGTGATCGACTTTCGGGGCGAAGAAAAAGGCTGTGCGCGTTTGCCATTGGAGGACATTGCCTACCTTATTCTCGATTCCCAGGAAGTGAGTATTACCGGAGCCGCTCTTGCTGCCATGAGCGAACATGAAATCATGGTTCTTGGCGTAAATGATCGCCACCTGCCTGCATGGACATCTTTTCCCTGGGGGCTTCACCATCGGCAAGGAGAAGTCACAGCTCTGCAATTGAATTGCTCCACTCCAGTGAAAAAGCGAATATGGCAACACATCGTCAAAGAAAAAATTCGCTCCCAAGCATGGGCCCTACACTCCTGCGGCGCTAAAGGTGCCGACACAGTGCGATGCTGGGCTAACGCAGTAAAATCAGGCGATACCAACAATGTAGAAGCCCGCGCGGCAATCTTGTACTGGGAAGAAATTTTTGCTCCCCGCCTTTTCCGCCGCCATGATGACGATCTTCCGAATGCTTTATTGAATTATGGTTATTCCCTCATCCGTGCCGGTTTAGCTCGGCATCTCTGCGCTGCGGGTTTTATTCCAGTCCTTGGTGTCCATCATTGCTCCATGAGCAATGCTTTCAACCTGGCTGACGACCTTATTGAACCTTATCGACCCTTGGTAGATTATTTTGTCCTTCGCATACTAGGCGACAGGCATTCTTCTGAGAAGCTGAACCTCGATGACAGGCGCGCCTTGACACAGATACTTGAAGCCACCGTCCTGCTGGGTGAAGAGGAAATGACACTTTTTGCCTCGATCAAACTCGTTGTTCAATCCCTGAAACACGCCATTAAGTCTCGCGATCCCGAAATGCTAATCTTTCCAGATTTAAAACCATGCAAGGAGACCTCAGGCGTATGTGGGTGATCGTTTTTTTTGACTTACCAGTCGGCACAAAACCGCAACGTACTTCGGCTGCGCGCTTCAGAAACGATCTTCTCAATGATGGCTATATGATGATCCAGTTTTCAGTCTATGCGAGAATGTGCCGCGCCCAGGAGGCAGTAGACAAGCATATCAAGCGAATTCAAGGGTTTTTGCCCGATACCGGATCAATCCGTGCCTTGCAAGTTACGGATAAGCAATACAACCGCATGTCAATCCTACTAGGAAAACGCGTTTTGGAAGAGTGTCAAGGCGATCAACAATTACTTTTTTTTTAAATCCAATGCCAGCAATGCCATATTTCATATGGCATTGCTGACATTGGATTGTAGCGACTTGAAATCAGGAGGTCAACCACGGCACGTGAGTGTTGACGGTTTTGTATGCGCTAATTGTAGCGACTTGAAATCAGGAGGTCAACCACGGCACTCCGTCAATGCTCCGCTGTTTCGTGACAATTGTAGCGACTTGAAATCAGGAGGTCAACCACGGCCGTTACATATACCGGACCCTTGTCCGTCCCATTGTAGCGACTTGAAATCAGGAGGTCAACCACGGCAAAGAGTTCTGCCTCTTCGTCGATTGGTAAATTGTAGCGACTTGAAATCAGGAGGTCAACCACGGCTCTTCGATTTTGGCATCCATTTTGGCATTGCATTGTAGCGACTTGAAATCAGGAGGTCAACCACGGCAAGAACGCTCCTCCTGTAACGCTACGGCGAATTGTAGCGACTTGAAATCAGGAGGTCAACCACGGCGCGGCTTACTGTTCCTGTTACGATTGCTTTATTGTAGCGACTTGAAATCAGGAGGTCAACCACGGCCGGCAAGTAGTTGTCGCCAGTTTAGCAAAAATTGTAGCGACTTGAAATCAGGAGGTCAACCACGGCTGGGCGGGTGCTGGTGCGGCGGCGGTCTGTATTGTAGCGACTTGAAATCAGGAGGTCAACCACGGCTTGCCGTCTCTCCGTGCTGTCACGCTGTTAATTGTAGCGACTTGAAATCAGGAGGTCAACCACGGCGATCGACCCTGCCGACACCGGGGACTTGACATTGTAGCGACTTGAAATCAGGAGGTCAACCACGGCTCTTTAAATAGTTGGTCAAATCCGTTCTTGATTGTAGCGACTTGAAATCAGGAGGTCAACCACGGCTGTGAAAAAACTATCCTTGTCTTATCCACAATTGTAGCGACTTGAAATCAGGAGGTCAACCACGGCGTCGATTATCTACCTGGCGCAACGCTTGCAATTGTAGCGACTTGAAATCAGGAGGTCAACCACGGCTCAGATCGAGCAATGCTTTTTCGGATGGCGATTGTAGCGACTTGAAATCAGGAGGTCAACCACGGCGAAATGCCCAGCCGTTGCCGATCCGGGGTTATTGTAGCGACTTGAAATCAGGAGGTCAACCACGGCTGGATTGTGCATATCGTTTATTGTTTATTCATTGTAGCGACTTGAAATCAGGAGGTCAACCACGGCTCATGGCATTGTCTATTTTCTGCCGGTCTAATTGTAGCGACTTGAAATCAGGAGGTCAACCACGGCTGCGCGACAACTTGTGATTGCGATTCTGCAATTGTAGCGACTTGAAATCAGGAGGTCAACCACGGCTGTTTTCCTACTGGCAAAAGGAGCGCTGTTATTGTAGCGACTTGAAATCAGGAGGTCAACCACGGCCAACCTTGCCAGCGTTCGGATGATGTTTCGATTGTAGCGACTTGAAATCAGGAGGTCAACCACGGCATCCAGCTCCTGGCATCGTTTACATGCAAATTGTAGCGACTTGAAATCAGGAGGTCAACCACGGCTGATTGCTCATTGTAGTAGTTTGTCGATTGATTGTAGCGACTTGAAATCAGGAGGTCAACCACGGCCGGAAGAAAAACGAGAATCTCGTAAAATAAATTGTAGCGACTTGAAATCAGGAGGTCAACCACGGCTGGAATCGGACAGCATGCCGACAAATTTTTATTGTAGCGACTTGAAATCAGGAGGTCAACCACGGCGGTTTGGTTTGCCGGGAGTCGAACCCGGCGATTGTAGCGACTTGAAATCAGGAGGTCAACCACGGCTGAATACTGTGGCCATGATGGTTAGTTAGTATTGTAGCGACTTGAAATCAGGAGGTCAACCACGGCTGTTACATATACCGGACCCTTGTCCGTCCCATTGTAGCGACTTGAAATCAGGAGGTCAACCACGGCCGGCGTGGTCGTGGCGAGTGCTGTTAGCCCATTGTAGCGACTTGAAATCAGGAGGTCAACCACGGCCCAAGCCGTCGGCCATGATTTCAGCGTAAAATTGTAGCGACTTGAAATCAGGAGGTCAACCACGGCCGGAAGCTACACCGTCAAGCAATGGCGAAAATTGTAGCGACTTGAAATCAGGAGGTCAACCACGGCCATAATAAGCCTTTCCGCGAGTGGGTGCCTATTGTAGCGACTTGAAATCAGGAGGTCAACCACGGCAACCAAGCAAGACGAGCCGTGGATAGTTTGATTGTAGCGACTTGAAATCAGGAGGTCAACCACGGCGCCAAGCAATGCGCCCTCAATGACCATGTTATTGTAGCGACTTGAAATCAGGAGGTCAACCACGGCCAACCCCCGTTAGCTATCTTTTTGACGTTTATTGTAGCGACTTGAAATCAGGAGGTCAACCACGGCACAAATGAGTGCATACCGTCATCCGATCTCATTGTAGCGACTTGAAATCAGGAGGTCAACCACGGCGATACCGATACCGTTCTTGACTGCGTTGTCATTGTAGCGACTTGAAATCAGGAGGTCAACCACGGCACATTTAATGCAGCACAGAAAAATGACCACATTGTAGCGACTTGAAATCAGGAGGTCAACCACGGCTTTCTCGGTCCGGTGCTGTTGCCAGTTTGCATTGTAGCGACTTGAAATCAGGAGGTCAACCACGGCATCTCCAAGCCACGGCTACAAACTGAACTGATTGTAGCGACTTGAAATCAGGAGGTCAACCACGGCCGTAAAAGTCGGGCATGATGTTGCTGATTTATTGTAGCGACTTGAAATCAGGAGGTCAACCACGGCTCTTTAACGAGCTTGGATTAGGGCTTGGCGATTGTAGCGACTTGAAATCAGGAGGTCAACCACGGCGCTATTATCACAACCGCATCGGCAAGCTAAATTGTAGCGACTTGAAATCAGGAGGTCAACCACGGCGCGCTCGTGCAATTCCTCGATGCGCTTATCATTGTAGCGACTTGAAATCAGGAGGTCAACCACGGCCCAAGCCGTCGGCCATGATTTCAGCGTAAAATTGTAGCGACTTGAAATCAGGAGGTCAACCACGGCAACGTCTTGGAATACTCATACAGCCGATGAATTGTAGCGACTTGAAATCAGGAGGTCAACCACGGCCACCAGCAGAATACTACCAAGACCTTATTGATTGTAGCGACTTGAAATCAGGAGGTCAACCACGGCAGTGTCACTCGCGGCGACATGGACAAATTATTGTAGCGACTTGAAATCAGGAGGTCAACCACGGCTCGATTTCTGCTGGCGTTATCATGGTGTGAATTGTAGCGACTTGAAATCAGGAGGTCAACCACGGCTTTATTTGTGCTGACGTGATCATGATGTAGATTGTAGCGACTTGAAATCAGGAGGTCAACCACGGCAACCTAGCAGCGTGAGAGTTTCAATGATGAATTGTAGCGACTTGAAATCAGGAGGTCAACCACGGCTTACACAAGCGGGAGCTATGAAATGCAAATATTGTAGCGACTTGAAATCAGGAGGTCAACCACGGCCAAGCTCATATCGTTAGTCTAACAGATTTTATTGTAGCGACTTGAAATCAGGAGGTCAACCACGGCATCCAGCGTTTCTGGCATTGGCGGCAGCGGATTGTAGCGACTTGAAATCAGGAGGTCAACCACGGCCTAGGCACTACACCCACCCCCACGACTTCGATTGTAGCGACTTGAAATCAGGAGGTCAACCACGGCCGGCGTGCTTGTCATATCTGTCCCCTTTATATTGTAGCGACTTGAAATCAGGAGGTCAACCACGGCTGTCCGCTCGCAACGCAAAAATGGATGCGAATTGTAGCGACTTGAAATCAGGTGAACAACAAAGACAGACTTTACAACGACGACAGGCATCAATAAGTCATAAAGCGATCTACAGGTTCCCCGCGCGATCCTTGACAACAACAGCTCGTTTCATAATCTCGGACATGCGCCAATTTTTTGCAAATCGAGGGCTCAATCATGCGGAACATCCTGGCCGGTTTTCGGGCTCGACCACGCTTGCCTGCCTCACGTTGCTGTTGGGTTGCGTGATTTTCTCCCCACCCGTTTTCGCGGCCGAGGAGTTGGTGTTGCCCTTGCGCTTGCATCTGACCCGCGGACTTTCGCTGACCGTCAAGGACACGAAGATGGAAGTGTGGGTGAAACCGGAGGATGTCAAAAATGTGCTTCTGCCCGAGGTCAACCGGATCTGGAAACAGGCGGACATACGTTTTTCCATCGAAAGCGTGATCGAGGAAACAGTGCCCGCATCTCCCGCGCTCGACAAGTTTCTCGCCGATGTCGCCGCGTTCAAACGCAACAATGAGGAAAAGGGCGCCGGCTCGCCTTTTCCCCTGGCGATGAAGGCTGTGGATGACAGCAAGTTTCTGCCGTCCGCCATCAACGTCTATTTTTTTCCTTATGTCGGCGAAACCCTGCAAGGTGTTTCATCGCTCGGTGGCAACCGCTTGATGGTCGGAGTCTGGTCGGACAAATCCAGCGGCGGACGCAAACCCCCGCAGAAAACGCTGCTCACCGAACCCGAACCGATGGTCATCGGTTCGCTAGCTCGAACGATGGCCCATGAACTGGGTCACAGTCTCACCCTGCAACACCCGTCGAAACAAGACGAACCCAAAGGTCGACTGATGGGCGGTGGCAAACAAGGCTATCTGCTCACCCCCGCCGAAATCACCCAGGCCCGCAACTCGGCCGAGGAACATCTGCAAGGCGGCAAGAAAAAACGCGCCAAGAACTGAGCGGGAACAGGGCTCAGGTAATGCGATCCTGCGCACATGCCGGGAGCTTGAAAATTGACCCGGCAGATCAAGATGCGCGGTTAGGCATCGGAATCATTGCATCATCAAGTCTATGGCTGCATCTCGCCCCTATGGACGAGTTCCCAATGATCCTAGAAACCGCAGTTAAAACGCTGAAATACGCTCAAATGCGATTCATTTCGTCTTCAAACCATTGATGCAGCGTTACCAACATGCAAATTACATTTTTGCCATGTTTTCACCCATTAGGTGAAACGAAAAACGAATCGTATTTCCTCTCTAGCCCATGTTCTAAAAGGCTTTAAGAGAAATTCTGCAATTCCAACTGCGAACTTTAGGTTGCATCCGTTAGGGACCTCGTGATCCTAAGCGGGCTGCCACCACTGGAACTTTCGAAAAATATTCCCTTCCCATGGATCACTCCACAAAAAAACGCACGGCATGCACCGTGCGTGTGACAAGGAGACGTTGCCAAAAAAAACTTACGGTGCCAGGACCTTCATGGAGGGAATCAAGCCGATATGAGGACTTCCCGTGCTGCCTTGATCAGAGGACATGCGGATCAATTCGTCGCTGGTGGAACCACAGGGACCGCTTTTGGGGCAATAGCTGCGAACGCACTTGATGGTCTGCTTCTTCTTCACCTCTTTGTAAATCGGCTCTTTCACTGTCACGGTCTCAGTGAGCATGCCACCTTTGGATCCATTGCCGGAAACAGGAACTTCCTTCGTCACGGTCTTGTATCCGCAAATGCGGGTTTCCGTCGTGGTGTATTTGTTGTTGCTGCCGCTGAAAAGACAGCAGCACGATGAGAGACCCAGAGTGGTGACGGCAAGGAGCGAGCAGAGAAAATGGTTTTTCATGTCGGCCCGATACTAATCAATAAAGGACGGGTCAGGTCAACGATAAAAATGATTTTTCCAAAAGATTCATCTAAACTCAGGCGATCGACAACACTTGGCTGACAATCCGGCGGGCGTTGGGAAGCTGCTCGTTTTCCACAAAGGGCGAATAAATCGCCGGGGCATCGATCGAACATACGCGCTTGACCGGGGCGTCGAGGTCATCAAAACAATGATCCTGAATCAAGGTGGCAACCATCGCCGATACACCACCGAAAGCCTTGGATTCATCGACAAGCACAGCCCGGTGGGTTTTGCGGACGCTGGTCAGGATGGCTTCCTGGTCGAGCGGACGAATGGTGCGCAGGTCGAGCACGTCGCAAGAAATCCCGTGCTCTTTTTGCAGTGTTTCCGCCGCTTCCAAAGCGTGCAGCACCGATCGTCCGTGAGCGATCAAGGATAAATCTGAACCCTGACGCTTCAAATCCGCCACGCCAAGAGGAATCACAAAATCCCCTTCCGCCGGATCCGGCACCTCGCCGGTGGTTCCGTAAAGAAGCGTGTTCTCCATGAAAAACACCGGGTCGTTGTCGCGGATCGATGCCTTGATCAGGCCTTTCACGTCCGCAGGTGTCGCCGGAGCCACCACCTTGAGACCAGGGAAAGCCGCGAACAGTCCTTCGGGAATGTGCGAATGCGTCGCACCCACACCCGTACCACCATTGGCGGGACCGCGAACCACGATCGGACAATGGATCAAGCCGCCCGACATGTAGCGCACGCAGCCGGCATTATTGACCATTTGATCGAAAGCCACCGAGTGAAACGACCAGAACATCAATTCCATGACCGGACGCACACCGAGCATCGATGCACCAATGCCCATGCCGATGAATCCCGCCTCCGAGATCGGTGTGTCGACAACCCGCTTGTCGCCCCATTTTTTCCATAGCCCTTCGGTCACCTTGTAGGCTCCGTTGTACTGGGCCACTTCCTCGCCCATGATCACGACGTTTTCATCGCGGGCAAGTTCCTCGTCGAGTCCCTCGCGGAGTGCTTCTCTGTATGTCAATGTGCGCATGCTGAATGATGGAATGAAATTGTCGGAAAAGGCGTGGCGGATGAATTACTATACTTATAGTAATCAGAATCAGTCATTGAAAAAATGCCGGCCGGTCGCGCCGGCGGCGGTCTTGTTGTCAACCTCCCAGTAGACATCGTCCATGATCGATTCCACGGTCGGAGCGGGCGACTGCTCGGCAAAAACCACCGCCGCCGCCGCTTCGTCGGCCGCCGCTTTGTTGATCGCATCGGCCTGCTCCTGATTGATCACGCCCTCGTGGATCAGCCGGTTGCGGAAAGTGTTGATCGGATCGTGGTTGTTCTTGTAATTTTCAATTTCCTCGGGAGAACGGTATTTCTTGGCATTGGCATCGGCAACGCTGTGACCGTAGTATCGATAGGTGGAAATTTCCAGAATCGTCGGACGACTCTCGCTGCGCGCCCGTTCGAGCGCGATTTGCGTTTTCGCGCGGACTTCGTAGATGTCCGATCCATCGATCATGTCCCATTCCATGTCGTACGCCTCGGCGCGCTGGGCGAGACAACCGCGGTAGGCCGAGGATCGCTTTTGCGACGTGCCCATCGAGTAGCCGTTGTTTTCGATGATGTAAACCACCGGCAGCTCGAACAACGAAGCGAGGTTGAGCGACTCGTGGTAGGCGCCCTGATTCACGGCGCCATCACCCATGTAACAAAGGGCGGCACCGGGAATTCCCTTGTATTTCAAGCCGTAGGCGAGCCCCAGTCCCAGCGGCGTTTGTCCGGCGACGATCCCGTGGCCACCCCAGAAATTCTTGTCGGGCGCGAAAAAATGCATCGAGCCACCCTTGCCCTTCGCGCAACCGGTCGCTTTGCCAAACAATTCCGCCATGCATTCATTCATGTTCATTCCGCTTGCCAGCGCGTGACCATGACAGCGGTAGGCGGTGATGTTGTGATCATAAAGAGTGCACAGGGAGATCGTGCCCACCGCCACCGACTCCTGGCCGATGTAAAGATGCAAAAAACCACCAATGCGCCCGGCATTGTAATATTTCAACGCCGCCTGCTCAAAACGACGGATGCGGATCATATGCGTGAACATCTCGATTTTTTTCTCGGCTGTCAGCGCTTGATTGATCGGCGAAGAGGCAAAATCCAAACGGGAGAATTGAGAGTCGGCAAAGGACATGGTTAGGTCGGTAAAAGGAAAAAATCAACCTTCGATGAAGGAAGTGCGGCGCGCGGGGAAATACGAGGAAAGAGGTCGGATCGCAAGCAGAAAGATTGCGCCAAAAAGAATATTGGCGGCACAGGAATTTCTCAGAAAAACCCAGGTCGGGCCGAAACCCACCGGGCCCGACCACTGCGCTTGGACAAATCCCTGCCAACTGCGCGGATACAGATCCGCAAGGGCGAAGAACGAAACCGTGTTGGTGATCAAATAGAATGAGAGGCTGCCAAGCAGCAATCCCGCCAGCGCTTTTGGCAAGGAAAAATCCCGTCGCAGCCAAAACGCCAGCGGCAACATCAAGCCCAGACCCAAAATTATGCCCCACTGATCCCAGACCAGCAAATTTTGACCATACCAGAGATTGAGCAAGGGGTCGGACATCACCCAGGCAAGCAAAGGCACCAGCCAGCGTTGCCATCCCTGCAAGCAGGCAAACGACAAAAGCATCACCGCTGGCAAGGGAGAAAAATTCGCCCAGCCCTGCCAAGTGCCCAGGCATCGGAAAAGCAGCAGCAAGGCCAGCGGTGGGAGAATCAAAACCATGCGGTTCATGGGCATAGGATTGCCATGAATCTCAGCCGATTGCCAGTGAAATTTCATCATTTCCTTTGAAAAAATCGGCACTATCATCGCGCCATGGATTGGAACATCATGATCGAACGCGCATGGGAATCCCGTGAGCATGCCTACGCGCCGTATTCCTCATTCGCTGTGGGAGCAGCAGTGGAAAGCTCCGACGGCGGAATTTTCGGGGGCTGCAATGTCGAAAACCTCAGCTTCGGTCTGACCATGTGCGCCGAGCGGGTCGCCATCGCATCAGCAATCGCGGCGGGCGGCAAATCCATGCGACGGGTTGTCGTGGTCGCCGATACCCGCACGCCGGTGTCGCCCTGTGGGGCGTGCCGACAGGTCATGGCCGAATTCGGCGTGCAGGAAATCCTGCTGTGCAATCGCAGCGAACAAATCCTTTTCCGGCTCGATGAACTCCTGCCGCGCAGCAGTGCCGGCATTCTCGACCGCTAAGCCAATGTTCCATGTGGAACAAAACTTGTTGAAAAAATCATGGGCTCGACAAGAATATGCTGATATGCTATTTCCCCCGCCGCTTATGTTTGTGCATCCGAAAGAATACGATGTTTTGGTCATAGGTGCCGGCCATGCCGGGATCGAAGCGGCATTGGCTGCAGCGCGACTTGGTTGTTCGGTCGCGATGCTGACTCAGAACCTCGATACAATCGGGCAGATGAGCTGCAACCCCGCCATCGGCGGTCTGGCCAAGGGCCACATGGTTCGTGAGATCGATGCCCTGGGCGGCGCCATGGCACTCAATACCGATGCCACTGCCATCCAGTGGCGCATGCTCAACTCCAGCAAAGGACCCAGTGCCCGCGCACCGCGAGCCCAGTGCGACAAAAAAGCCTATCAGTTCCGGATGAAATGGCTGCTCGAAAACACCGCGCGCCTCGACCTGCACCAGGGCAATGTTGGCTCGTTGCTGGTGCAAAACGATCGAATCACCGGCATCACCACCAGCCTTGGACTGCAGTTTCGTGCCAGATCCGTCATTCTCAGTGCGGGCACCTTCATGCGCGGCCTGATGCATGTCGGACTTCGCAACGAAACCGGCGGTCGCATGGGCGATGCCTCATCGACGGTCAGCGACAGCCTGAAAGCACTCGGATTCGAAGTCGCGCGCTTCAAAACCGGCACGCCTTGCCGGTTGAATGGTCGATCGCTGGACCTCGATGCCTGCGAGATCCAGAACGGGGACTCCCCGGTATCGCATTTCAGCTTCCTCTACGATACCATCCAAAAAGGCGAGAACGACATCTTCACCCTGAATGATTGGGCTGACCCAACGTTCCACGTGGAACAAATGCCGTGTTACATCACGTACACGACCCCGGCGACGCACGAGATCATCCGTCAGAACCTCGACCAATCGCCGATGTACTGCGGCATCATCGAAGGCGTGGGACCACGCTATTGCCCGTCAATCGAGGACAAGGTGGTGCGTTTTGCCGAAAAGGAACGCCATCAGATTTTTCTCGAACCGGAGGGTCGACATACGGGCGAATTCTACGTCAACGGCGTCTCGACCTCCCTGCCCTACGCAGTGCAGTTGGCTTTCCTGCGCACGATCCCCGGACTTGAGCGCTGCGAAATGCTGCGGCCGGGTTATGCCGTAGAATATGATTATTGTCCGCCGACCCAGCTCTATCCGACCCTGGAAACCAAGCGGATATCCGGTTTGTATTTTGCCGGTCAAATCAACGGCACTTCGGGCTATGAGGAAGCAGCTGGCCAGGGACTGCTCGCGGGAACCAATGCTGCTCTCAAGGCGCTCGGTCGCCCTCCGTTCGTTCTCGGTCGCAACGAAGCCTATCTCGGGGTGATGGTCGATGACCTGGTCACCCGTGGCTGCACGGAGCCATATCGCATGTTCACCAGTCGCGCCGAATACCGCTTGCTCCTGCGCCAGGACAATGCCGACCTGCGTTTGACTCCGAAAGCCGCGGAAATCGGACTGGCTACCGGCGAGCGCGTGAGGCGCATCGAAGAAAAAATCGCCCAGCTGCAGCGCGCCGGGGAGTTCATACGTAAAACCAGCCACGAGGGCGTGAAGCTCGACCTCTGGCTGCGCCGCATGGAAAACACCTGGCCGATGCTGCCCGCAGAAATTCTCGACCAATTCAATGCCAAACTCTGGCCGCTGATCGAAACAGAGTTCAAGTATGAAGGTCATCTCGAACGACAGCAGGTTCAGATCAACCGCATGGCGCGACAGGAACAAAAAACCATTCCAAATTGGGTGGACTACGCATCCATGCACGGCTTGAAAACCGAAGCAAAAATCAAATTGCAGCAAATCAGGCCGCTCACCCTCGGCCAGGCGGCGCGGGTCAGCGGCATCACCCCGGCCGACATCGCCCTGCTCTCGATCTGGCTGGAAAAACGGGAACGCGAACAAAACGTCGAGCCAACATCCTGATTCGCCAGCATTTTTGGCCAAAAGCAAATTCCGCCTTGCCTGACAGACAAATTTATGGGAATGTAAGATCGAAAGTGAAAAACATCATTTTCGCATGACACGATGAAAACCTACCTGATGCTCATTCCCCTGTCGGCACTGTGCCTGCATGGTCAAACCGTGGAAAAAACGGCGCCTGCCGATGCCACCACGCTCTACAACAACGGTCTCAATGCCATTGCCAACGGCAACGTTGTCGAAGGTGAAGCCAATCTCCGCGCGGTCCTGAAGTTGCAGCCCGACAACCCGAACGCAAAATACCAGCTCAACTACCTGATCCTGCATCGCGACCAAATCGCCGCCCGCTACCGCGAAAAAATGATGGGCAAGATCACCGTCAAAACGGTTGACTTTGCAGATGCTAGCCTGAACGAAAGCCTGACCGCACTGACTTTATTGATCGAAGAGCAAACCGGCAAAAAGTTCACCCCCAATTTCATCATCAGGGACCCTGAACGCATCTGGCAAAATCAAAAAGTCACCCTCAAACTGGAAAACGTTCCCGCAGCCGGGGTATTGAAATACATTCTTTCTACCGTGAATGGCAAAGCGACCTATGATGAACACGCCGTGGTCATCACGCCGCTGAAAACACCGTAAGGATTCCGCGTGGCCGATTCAATCCTCATCACCGGCGGTCAGGGTTGTCTCGCCACGGCAACCGCCCGATATTTTCTCGACAAAGATCCGCGCGCCGTGGTCTGGATGCCGTCGCGTCAGGAACTCGACGTGACTTGCGAATCAAACATCATCGACTACATGCAAGACCATCCATGCGATTTGTTGATTTGCGCCGCCGGGATGATCGACGACCACTTGCTCGCGAAAACAACGTCGGCCCACTGGGATCGGCTGCTCGATACCAATCTCCGCGGTGCGGCCTGGTGCGCTCGCGAAGCCGGAAAATCCATGCGAAAAAACGGCACGGGTCACATTATTTTTATTTCCAGTTATTCGGCGCTACATCCGCCCTTGGGACAAATTGCCTATGCGAGCGCCAAAGCAGGATTAATCGGTCTAACAAAATCGCTGGCTCGTGAATGGGGTCTTGCCCAGATTCGCGTGAATGCCATCCTGCCAGGATTCATGGATAACAACATGAGCTCTCATGTGCCTGCTGCGCACAGGGAAAAAATCCTCGCCGATCACGTACTCGGGCACTTCAATACGGAAAAACAAGTCGCCCAATTCATCTACCATCTTCATAATGACCTGACCCATACCTCGGGACAAATCATTAATCTCGACAGCCGGATCGTTTGAAGCATACTGCGTGCCGATGAAAAAATTCACGCTCTATGCCTGCTTGTTATTGCTCCTTTGCCTGCTCCCCTCCTGTGCGCTTCTGCAAGGCTTGGGGCAAACAGGTGGACGCACAATGCAGAGTCTGGGTCGCACGATATTCTGATATTATTTTTGATACAAAACTTTACGGGAATTGCCGTCAATTTCAATAAGGATGCTGTGAGACTTCTCCGGCCACAATTCCGGAAACAGATCAGCCCATTCGACTAGCAGAATTCCTTGTTGATCAAGATAATCGTCCCAGCCGATTGATAACACTTCGGATGCAGACGATAGGCGATGAAAGTCGAAATGGAAAATTGGCAAGCGTCCGCCGCGATACTCATGAACGAGGGCGAATGTAGGACTGCTGACTTCGTGCCGATATCCCAACCCACGGGCAAATCCCTTGGCAAAATGAGTTTTGCCAGCACCCATCGGGCCGATAAGAGCGATCAAAACAGGATCATCAATAGATTTGCCGGTCTCCTCGCCCCATTTCTCCATCTCTGCCACGTCGGCAATAATCCGCAATCCATGACCTTCCTGCTGGCGATGCATGAAGTTGATCACAACAAAAAAAAACACGCGGACAAAGAAAATATTTTTTTCAAAAAAAACTTGTCAGCTCACGCCTTTTCTGATGAAGTTCGCGCCCCGCCCGTTCGGGCACAACCATCTTATCATCATGGGCTACGCAGTTATCAAAACAGGCGGTAAACAATACCGCGTGCAACAAGGAGACAAAATCGATGTGGAGAAACTCGCCCTCGATGTCGGCAGCGAGACGTCATTTGATGTTCTGCTCATTGGCGAAGGATCGTCATTAACCATAGGCAAGCCCGTCGTGGATGGTGCCAAGGTAACCGCACGGGTGATTGAGCAACACCGTGGGGAAAAAGGCGTGGCGTTCAAGTTCAAACGCCGCAAAGGATTCCACAAGAAAATCGGCTTCCGCCGCCATCTTACCAAACTGGAAATCACCGCGATCACTGCTTGATCGATTCTATCAAACAAACAACTCTTCATACGTCATGGCCCACAAAAAAGGACAAGGATCTGTTAAAAACGGACGCGACTCACGCAGCAAACGTCTCGGCGTGAAAAAGTTCGGCAGCCAGGCCGTCATCGCCGGCAACATCATCATTCGTCAACGCGGAACCAGATGGACAGCCGGTGTCAACGTCGGTATGGGCCGCGACCATACGCTGTTCGCGCTCAGCGACGGCCGTGTGCTGTTTGACAAGAACGGCACCCGTGTGAATGTGGTGGCAGCCAATTGATCGACTCCACAACGTTCTCCCACCTCTCCCGCCTGTTCTCACGATCAGGCGGTTTTTCTTTCTCGGGATCATTCGATGCTTCGACACATGCAAAAAACGCAAACGGACGATTTTGTTCACATACATGAATGATGTTTTTTTAAATATCGATATAAATCCTTCTTCTTATCCTTGTGAACAAATGCGGAAAATTAGGGTTCCATACCATCGCAGCAAGAGTTCCACAGCAATAACAACTTGTCAATTTGTGTAGGAAAACTTGGTGATGCGGAGAATGGATTGCAAACGTGTGAACTTATCAGATCAATACTCACAACTTGTTCCCAATCATGAAGGTTTTTTTCACAATTCCCCAATGACGAAACTCATTCCCAACAGATTTTTTCATCATGCATACTCTTTTTGTATACGGAACCTTGAGAAAAAACGGTTCGCAACAAGAGCGAATGAAAAATGCGGTTTTTCTCGCTGAGGCAACGGTTTCGGGCCAACTTTATCAAATCGATTGGTATCCCGGCGCGGTGATCGATGAATCACAGCGCACGAGAATTCATGGCGAATTGTATCAGGTGTCGGACACTCTACTTGCGGAACTCGATGTTTTCGAAGGATCCGAATACAGACGAGTCAAAGTGAACACCCTGACGACAAAACATGAAATTGTAGGCGCCTGGATTTGGAAGTATGCCCGACCCACAGAAGGGAAAAAGATCATCGCTTCAGGAGACTGGCTGCAACGTTGAAGCAATCATGCTTCGCGCGGTTCGACGATGGCGACGTTGTCGATTTTGATATGAACCTCGACATCCAATTCGTTTTGATCGTTTTGCCTGGGTGCGGTCGTGCTGAGCAAGGCATTCACCGATGACCACTCTTCGATAATACGATAGCCCACAGCAAGCAGCGTAGGGCCCAGGAACACACCAACCAGGCCAAAGGCGAGCGCACCGCCAATCACGCCCATGAACACCAGAACAAAGGGGATTTTCGACCCATGGCTGATCAGATAGGGTTTGATAATGTTGTCGACACCACTGACGATGAACATACCCCAGATCAACATGAAAATACCCCATCCGGTTCGACCCTGACTGAACAACCAAATGGTCGCGGGAATCCACACAGCTGGAGGTCCAACGGGCACAGCGGAAAGGAAAAATGTCAAAACCCCTAACAAAGCCGCTGCGGGAACACCTGCCAGCCCGAAACCGAGACCGGCCAGAACGCCCTGCGCCACGGCGGTGCCGATGATCCCGTAGACCACACCGCGCACGGTGCCACCAGCAACCTTGATCAGGCGCTGACCATGATGTCCGGCAATCCTGGAAGCGCCAACCGCAACCCGTGCGCCCAGAATCTGGCCGTTGCGCAGAAGGAAAAATGTCAAAATGATGCTGAGTCCGATCTGAAACATGCCTTTGCCCACTCCCAGAGTGACACTCACCAACCAGGTACGAGCCCATCCTAGCAATTTTCCCAAGGTTTCAAAAATCCTTGCGTTATCGATCGCTTTGTTTTCCGAATCAACCGATGTGACCTGTCGATTCAATTCTTCCACCAATGCCGGAGCTGGTGGCACGATGGCGGAATCATTGAGAGCATTCGCAGCCACGCCTGTCGCTTTCGGTGGCTGCTCTTTCATGCCTTTGTCAATTTGTTCCATCCAGCGCTTGCGGCCATCGCTGAATTGCTCCCAGTAATCGTCAACGCGTTCGCCAATCACCGGGATGTTCGATGCCCAGGTTGGCGGTTTGTCGGAAAGCGATTCCACCCAGCGCTTGGTCGTGCTGCCCAGCAACGCCGCATCATCTGCAAGACCGACGCCGAGAAGCACAATAGGACCGACGAAAAGCAGGCTCATTGTCAGCGCCAGCACGATTGAGGCAAGCGTGCGCCGACCGCGGAACCACTTCGTCAGCAATTGTTGGATGGGCCAGAGCGAAAAGGCAAGAATCACCGACCACATGATCGCGGTGACAAAAGGTTTGAGAATGTAGAATCCACCGATCAACAGCAATAACAGCGCGGCAATCCCGAGCAATTGCTCGAGCCGCTGATTATTGGCCTGGGCTGTATCGTTCACAAAAGAATGGGGGTGACAGAGTCAATCTACAAATGCTTGGGTCAAATAGCAAGCAAACAATCTGTTGCACGGGGAGAGCGCATTGCTCCGTAGAAGGTGACAATGTTCTTCGTCCGAGACCCGGACGCAGAATGAAGATCGCTCACGTCACGGAGATAGAGGATCACATCCACAACCAGAAGACTCGGAGATCGTTTGTCACGACATCAAACCAGCATCAACGCAGGACTTTCGATCAGTTTCTTCACCTCGCTGAGAAACGCGGCTCCAATCGCTCCATCGACGACACGATGGTCGCACGAAAGGCCAAGATTGATTTGCTGACCGATCACGATCTGACCATTTTTCACCACCGGTTTTTCGATCACCGCACCCACCGAGAGAATCGCCGCTTGCGGAGGATTGACAATCGCATCGAACGACTCGATACCCCAGGCGCCGAGGTTCGAAATGGTGATTGTGCCGCCGTCAAATTCGTCCGGCCGCAACTTGCGGTCCTTGGCGCGCACGGCAAAGTCCTTCACCTCGCGGGAAATTTGTAACAGCGATTTGGTCTCGGCATTCTTCACCACCGGAGTAACCAAGCCGTCGTCGATGGCAATCGCCACCGAAAGACCGACAGAGCCGTAACGCACGATGTGATCGCCGGCAAAACTCGAGTTGATGGCGGGAACGGCCATGGTCGCGTTGATCAGCGCTTTCATGATGAAGTCGTTGACGGAATATTTGTTGCCTGTTGTGCCTGCTGCCTGGTCATTGATTTGCTTGCGCAAACTCATGAGTTGTGACGCGTCCGCCTCGACATGCAAATAAAAATGCGGGATCGTTTGCTTCGATGTCAGTAGCCTGCTGGCGATGATCTTGCGGAGTGAGGAGAGCTCGATGATTTGATCGCCCTCCTTGTTGACCGGAAGGATTGGTGTCGGTGCGGCGGCAGCGGCACTGCTCACGCGGGCCTTTGATGCCGCAGCCAATGCGTTTGCCGCGGCGCTTTGTGAAAGGGCAGTTGGCGCGGAGACCACAGCGGGAGATTTTGACGCGCTTTCGACATCTTTCCGCACGATGCGACCACCCGGTCCGCTGCCCACGATTTGGGATAAATCCACGTGCAGGCTCTCGGCGATCTTGCGGGCGAGAGGCGAGGATTTGATCCGCTCGCCAGCCGCATGAACCAAGGGCGCAGCGGCTGCGGCGGCCACTTGGGTGATTACCGGAGGTGTTGACTCTGAAGCAGGCGTCGCAGCGACGGCAATCGGGGCGAGATCGGCATCCGAGCCATCCAGCACTCCGAGAACCGTGCCAATCAACGCTTTCCCACCGGCGGGTACGTGAATGGCAGTCAGCACACCCTCATCGAATGCTTCCATCTCCATGGTCGCTTTGTCGGTTTCGACCTCGGCGACAATGTCGCCGATTTCCACGCGGTCACCGACTTTTTTGTGCCATCGGAGCAAGGTTCCCTCGGTCATTGTGTCCGAGAGCTTCGGCATTTCAATATTTACAGCCATGGTAGAGTAGGAGCGGTTTGCGGCGCGGCAGACCTTAGGCACAAAGACTTTGCTTTGCCAGTTTTTTTCTCGGCAAAAGATCGATGCGCAAGGCAGGGATCATTCGGAGAAATTTCAGGCGGGTCAGGGTCGGTTGGTCGCGATCATGCTTCCGACTCACCGACCTTGTTGGCAAATGTAAGCGTGCAGTGAAGGTTGTCCGCCTAGCAGTCTGTCTGACTTAAAATTCCGCTCAAAATCAATATGTGGACTTTCAGGTCGAGCTAACACTTGATTTGGTAGTTGATTTTCACTAATTTCTGAAATTAATGTATATCAGGAAATCTAACGGTTAGTATGGGGCCTTGCCGC
>CAMAQB010000034.1 GCA_945860285.1 Akkermansia muciniphila
GCCGGTGCCGGTCGCGGTGACATTCAGCACGGTGGTTTGGCCGCTGTTGATGGTGACCGATGCCGGATGGCTGCTGATCGCGGCGGCTTGATTGATCGAGACCACGGCGGTGTTGGAATTCGCGCCGGCACTATTCGCGACATTGGTGACCTTGACCCAATAGCTTGTCGCGGTGCTCAGTGCGGGTGTCGTGAAGCTGCTCGAATTCGTGCCGACCGGTGTGGTGGTGCTGGGTGAGGTTCCCCGATACCATTGATAGGTGAGCGGGCCGGTGCCGGTCGCGGTCACACTCAACACGGTGGTTTGGCCGCTGTTGATGCCCACCGAAGCCGGATGGCTGCTGATCGCGGCGGGCTGGTTGATCGAGGCCACGGCGGTGTTGGAAATGGCGCCCGAAAGGTTTGCCGCATTGGTGACCTTGACCCAATAACTTGTGTTCAACGTCAACGCCGGTGTCGTGAAGCTGCTCGAATTCGTTCCCACCGGCGTGGTGGTGCTCGGCGAAGTTCCCTGATACCATTGGTAGGTGAGCGGGCCGGTGCCGGTCGCGGTGACATTCAGCACGGTGGTTTGGCCGCTGTTGATGCCGACCGAAGCCGGATGGCTGCTGATCGCGGCGGGCTGGTTGATCGAGACCACAGCGGTGTTGGAATTCGCGCTCCCCCCGGTGTTGGTCACTTTCACCCAATAGCTGGTCGCGATGCTCAATGCCGGTGTCGTGAAGCTGCTCGAATTCGTACCCACCAGCGTGGTGGTGCTGGGTGAGGTTCCCTGATACCATTGATAGGTCGGTGCCGGGGTGCCCGTGGCCACGACCGATAGCGTAGTGGTGGTGCCGGTGTTGATCGATGTCGATGCCGGATGCGTCGTGATGGCCGGAGCCGTGTTTCCCACTGCGACGACGATGGTGAATGTTCCCGTGGCGAAACCTCCGCTGAACCCGGCATTTTGCCATGCCTTGATGGTTATCGGGAAGCTGCCGGACTGCGTGGGGATGCCGTTGATGGAATTGGACTTGTTGCCAGTTGATCCGCTGTTCAAAAGGCTCAGCCCGGTCGGCAGGGTGCCGACAACCTGCCAGCTTCTCGGGGTTGTCACACCCGTGCCGCTCGCGGTGAACAGGAAGTTCAGATTGACTCCGGTGGTGGCGTTGACTGTTGCTGAATTGACATTGGGAGCGTTTTGAGTAACGACCGTGGCACCCGAAACCGAATCGTAGGCTCCGAGTCCCGCGAATGTGGCGATGGCCAGGGCACTGGTATTGGCGGCGGTCGCGCCGGTCAAATAGCCTGCCTCGGGGAACAACATCTGCACCAGCGGACTGCGCTGGAACAACAGCAGCAGGGAACTGGCTTTGGAAAAAAAGCGTCGAATGGCAATGGTGATTTGTTTCCTGGAGTTTTTCATGACAAGCGTGGGGTTGGAAAAATTCGTTAGTTGCAGCCACAGCCGCCGCCGCCCACGCCGCCGCCGCCGAAGCTGGCTTCGCGGGAGAAGTAGGCGTGCTCGGTCATGGCCTTCTGCAAGGGATCGCGGTCCTGGCTCGATAGTGGACCAGAGAGATTGCCGCGTTCATAGGGTTGCACGCGGACCAGTGCCGGCGAACAACTGCTGAAGAGTCCGCCCAACAGGGCAAGAGCGAGAAATGGGCTGGGGCTCATGTCAGTGGCGATGTTGCGGTTGATTTTATTTGGCGAGAAGTTCCTCGATCTCCTTGGTGTACTGCTCTTCGGTTTTCGCGCCCTTGAAGCCGGTGTGGATGTAGCGGATGACTCCCTTGCGATCAACCAGGTAACTGGATGGCATGGTGCTGGGACTGAAAAAGGCCGCGGCCTTGTGCTGGGCGTCGTGCACCAGTGTGAAAGGGACTTTTTCCTTCGCCGCAAATGCCTGGTGTTTCGCGGGAGCGTCATCCACGCCAATGCCGATGATCACCAGTCCTTTGCCGGAATATTTTTGGTGGAGACGGGAGAAACACGGAAACGACGCCTTGCACGGCGCGCACCAAGAAGCCCAGAAATCGACCAGCACCACCTTGCCGGTAGTGGCGGGCAGCGCGGCTCCCGGCAACAGGGTGGCGAGCTTGGGCATGGTTTGTCCCACTTCCGGTTTGGCGGATGCCATGCTGATAGTGGCGAGAACGGTAACGAATGCGGTTGTCAGTGTTTTCATTGGTTGATGATGTTGATGTGAATTTGTTGGAAAAAACTGTCATGCAGCGCGAACCTGGCGGCGGACAAACCCCGGCGTTTGTTCGATGCCTTTCTCGTCCTGGGCACTGGCATCGACCCCTGGCGCGCAGTTGGCGAACGCCAGTCCGGCGCTGCGGCCGAGCACAAATACGGTGGTGCTGTAGATCCCCGCCTGCAAACACGACGGCGCGCAGACGCTGGCGGCCCGCATCCCGTTCGCCACCGGCCAGCCGGTGCGCGGATCGAGGATGTGCCCGTAACGGATGCCGCGATGTTCGAAGCGGCGCGCATAATCGCCCGAAGTGCAGAGCGCGAAGTCCACGATCGCAACTCCACCCCAACAGGTCCCGGGATTCATGCCATCCTCCAGTCCAACGTGCCAGAAGGGATGCATGCCGTTGCCGCCCATGCCGTAGATATCGCGGCCGAAATCCACCAGCGCGTCGACGATCCCGTAACCCCGCGCGATGGCCACGACCTGATCGACCGCATATTCCTTGCCAAATCCACCAAAGTCCAGGCCCATGCCCTCGATCGGCAGATAAACAGCACCGTTTCGGCGCTCCACCTTGTCCCACCCGGTCAGCGTACGGGTTTTGTCGATGAGCGGTTGCTCAGGAAGAGAGGTGTGCACGGTTTTCCAGTCCCACAGTTTCAACAAGGGCAGCATGGTCGGATCGAGTATGCCATCGGTCAGCCGATACAGCTTGTCGGCGAGATCCAGCATTTCATTCATTTCCGCATCGACGGCGACGGGGCCTTTGCCTGCGGCATCATTGATTTTCGTCACCAACGAGGAGGCACGAAAACGCGAGAATTTTTCTTCAAACCTCTCAACCCAGCCCAGCGCGTCGGCGAGAAAACACAGCGCGGTTTTTTCGTCGTCCATGCGGAACTGAATCACACAGGTGGTGCCGAGCGCGCGAAACTCCACACGCCGCACGCCACGTGCATCGGGTTTTGCGGGAGATGGCATCGCGCCTGGGTTCATGGGAGAATCAAAAGGTGAGGTTGAGTCCGAAGGTCCAGATGTCGGCGGAAATGTAAGCCTGCGAAGGTGCCGTGTCGGAACCGGAACCAGTCATCTGATAGTGCTCATACGACAACGAAGCCGCGAGGGTTTCATTGATTTGCAGCCGGGTACGCATCCCGAGGCTCACGGCATCGAAGGACGCAAGTCGATAGTCGGCGGAATAGTTCGGACCCGACCCATCGGGATAATCCGGAGGAGAGTCGATCGGTACGTCGTCGAGCGTGTTGGTGAAAAAATCCGCAGCACTTTGATGGTAGTAGCGGAAAAAGGGAGTGACCTCGAATGCTTCGCCAATCGCCTGACGCCATTCGAGTTGTATGGTTCCGGAGACGACACCGTAATCATCATTCGAAAATCTCATCACCGCATCGAGCGCCGCGCCGACGTTTTCGAAGAGATGCGTTCCCTGCAATTGAAGGACCGCGCGCATCCTGCTGTCGGGGCGGTTTTCCGGATAGGAATTGAGCACATCAAAGCGGTTGAATCCACCCATGCCATCGGGCAGATACAAGGTTTCGGTGCGCTGGATGCTCTTGTAGGGATCGTTCAAATATCCCTCGCTGTATCCCAACGTGAGGTTCGCCGACACGTAGGTGTTTTTGTCGATCAACTGGGTGACACCGGCGAACAGGTCGTAGTTTTTCTTGTCCTGCTTGTCGATGCCCTGCACGCTGACGTCGTCATCCAGATAGTTCAGACCGTAGGTGATCGTTGTATTTTTTTGGTTAAGACTCCACTTGTCGCTCAATGCAAGTCCGTAGGACAGGTAGTCGTTTTCCTTACTTCGCGAAAGTTCGAGTTCCACACGATGATCGCCGAGTTGGCGGGACAAAGCGCCCATGATGCCGCGGCGCACGTCCTTCAGATTGGCGAGAAAGGGCAGCTCGTCGCTGGGCATGTTCCCCGTGGGAGAAGATCCGCTGATCGCGTCGCGGAGATATTGAAAACGGAAGGAAGTTTCCGCATTCAAGGTGATGTCCCCGCGCAGATAGTACGATTCGACACGAATTCTGTCGTCCTCTTCCTGATAGACCTGGTAGCTGGCATCGTAGCGCTGGGCATCGGGCAGATAGCTGCTTTGGCCTGCGCCCACGGAAGGGAGCAGCAAGGGCGTAAAAATGAGTGAACGGCTTTGCATTCTTAATTTGCAATGCAATGACCGATCATAATGTTGTCGATCTTTTTTGCCTCTTCCGCAAAATCTGTGGGTAAAAAGCACCATTGTGGGAAAATAAACATTTGTGATGACGAGCGTAATTGGTAAGTCAAGTGGTCAAAAAAAACAACCATTTCGTTCGCCATCACAGTAAAAACCTACTCCGTAATTCGTGCCCGATCAAGGGCTTTCTTTTTCGCACCGTCGAGATGACTGAGAGCCCCAAGAAGCTCATCAAAGTCACCATCGAGCCACGCAAAAACAACCGTGCCAAATGCTCTTGCTGCGGCAAATCCGGTCCCACCTACGACACCTCCCCCTCAGTTCGCTCATTCGACTACATTCCCCTCTGGAGTTGAATTTGAAAGTAGGCAACGCGATGAGAAGAGCCTTTGGATATAGGAACTTCGAGCATTTGAGCATTGCCCTTTACCATCAACCGGGCGACCTCCCCGAGCCGCAAGCCACCCACAGATTCTGCGGATGAGCCTAAAACTTTTGTCGGAGGCCTCTCTCACACCGTTGCGTTTGCTTTTGGAACTCGCGGAGTAAGTTCCGCACCGAGCGGTGAACATAATGTTTTGACCCGGCCCGCGATTCATTTATCATGCTGCGGTGTCGCAAGGGGAAACATATGAGGTCGCGAAAAACCGGATTCCTCCGGCGCGGGAAAAGCAGTTGCTGTATGAAAAAGTTGCATCGAACCTGGACTCGATGCTCGCAGGGGAAAGTGATGCCACGCTGGTGATGAGCACGATGGTCGCTGTGCTTCACCAGAGCATGCCGCATTATTTTTGGACAGGATTTTATCGGGTTTGCGGAGAAGAACTGCTCGTCGGTCCCTATCAAGGAACTCCCGCCTGTCTGCGCATCGGCAAGGGCCGCGGAGTCTGCGGCAGCGCGTGGAGCGAACAACGTGCCATCGTTGTGGCCGACGTGCATGCGTTTCCCGGACACATCGCCTGCGATTCCCGATCCGCGAGCGAGATCGTGGTGCCGTGGTTTGATGCATGCGGAAAGATCGTCGCCGTTCTCGATGTCGATTCGACCCTGCCAGCAGCGTTTGATCAAAGCGACTGCCAGGCGCTGGAGAATCTGGCGAAACGCTTTCCTCTGCAATAAACGGGATCAGCCGAGGACCAGCGCGCCGCCCTCGCAAAGTTCCTTCTTTCCGAAAAGCGGGATGTGATGGCCGAAAGCATGGGCGATGGAAAGCCACAACCGGTTGTGGGTGACGCCGTCGAAACGCATCGCCTGACCGGATTTGAAACCGAGTCCACCACCGATGAGCACGAAGGGAATGTTGTCGAGTGTATGGCTGTTGCCCTTGCCGAGTTCGTTGGTCCACACGATGGTGGTGTGATCCAACATGCTGCCCTGACCACCCGGTTCGGGAGTAGCGTCGAGCTTGCGCGCCAGGTAGGCGACCTGTTCCGCCAGCCAGATGTTGATTTTCACCAGCTTCTCCTGGGCATCGAGATTTTCATCCGGCTGGTGGGAAAGGTGATGATGGTCGTCATGGATATCCAGCCAGCGCATGCGGGCCTGGCCGACGCTGTTGGTGTATTGCATGGTGGCCACGCGGGTCATGTCATTGGCCAGCGCGCTGACCAGCAGGTCCGATTGCATGCGGCTGATCTTGGGGATGCCGTCGTTGTCGAGCGACACTCCCTGTTCCAAAGAGGGAGGTGGAAACAACAACTGCACGGTGCCGGAGTTTTGCAGGTCTTTTTCCATTTCCCGCACGAAGGTGGCGTGTTGATCCAGCAAATACTTCTCTTCCGGGTCCACCTGGGCACCGATCCGACGCAGGTCGTCGCAGACATCATCGAGCACGCTGCCGAGCGTTTCGCGGTCCCTGCCCTGACCGTAGAGTTTGGCAAACAGCGCGTAGGGATCGGCATTCGGAGTCAGCGGTTGGTTCGCTCCGGCATAGGAAGTGCGCGTCCAGGGATCAGCGCGATTCGGCACCGCGATTCCCAGTTCGAGCGAGCCGAAGCGGGTGGCGGTTTCGGGTCGCGACTGGAGAAATTGCCGCAATTCCTGATCGATGGAAATGCTGCGCGCCCAGCCCGCCGGAGTTTCGCCACCGCCTTGGATGTTCCCCGGCAGCAGTTCGTTCGCGGTAAGCAGACAACTCATGCCGCGCATGTGCCTGTCGCCATCGCCGTTGATTTTATTGTGCACCCCTTGCAAGGTCATCATCCGGTTTTTGAAATCCGCCAGCGGTGCGAGGATGCGTTTGCATTGGAAGTCGAATCCAACTTGTTCGGGCCAGAACTCCGGGCCGACCGTGCCATTGGGGGTGAACAGAAAAATGATGCGCTGCATTTTCGCCCCCGGCGATGGACAGGCGAGGGAGGGCAGCGCCGGCAGGAATGGCAAAGCGGCGGCGGACAAGCCGAGCTGGCGGAGAAAGTGGCGGCGTGTGTGGATGTTCATGGCGTGCTGACGTGATTTCCCTGCGCGGCCGCGAGGGTGTTGATTTCGATGAATAACCGGTGGACGTTGAATCCCGACGACGTGAAAGTCTGATCCAGATTGTCGAGCGTGTCGAGGCCATACACTGCGGGGCTCTGCTTGATCAGCGACTGAAACATTTGACGAATGAATCCCTTGCGGGCACTGACCGATTCCACCGCGTGACGAGCCACGTCACGGGGACCGCGCAGCTGCAGCAGATCGCCCTCGATCGTGAAATATTCCGACTCGGCATTGATCGGCTTGTCCGCCTCCGCAGTGCGGTAGCGGCCGATGGCATCGAAATTTTCCAACGAAAATCCGAGTGGGTTGATGGTATCGTGGCAGGACATGCAATTATTATTGCGTGTCAGTTCGACAACTTTTTCGCGCATGGTCATTTGGGGATCAAAGCGGTGCTTGTCAAAAGCGATCGCCTCGGGCGGGGCTTTGAGAATTCCGCCCAGCAAATTCCGCGTGATGAAAACACCGCGATGAATCGGTGATGTGCTGTCCGCGTGAGCCAGGCGGGCGAGCAGGAAGGGATGGGTGAGCACGCCCGAGCGCGGAGCGGAATCAGATTTCACCGGTTGAAATCCCTCGCCGCCGGGCCATGGAATTTTGTAATAGTTGGCCAGGCGCTCATTGAACAACAGGTAATCCGCCTGGATCAATTCGCGGTAGTCGGACTTCTCACTACACACCACCTGTTCGACAAAAAGTTCCAGCGAGCGCCTCAGGTCGGCGACCACAGCCGCATCAAAACCGGGAAACTCTGTGGGATCCTTTTGCAGGTCGGCATCGCCGTCGAGTTTCAACCAGTGCTGGAAGAAACTGTTCAGCTTGGCTTTTGCGCGCGGGTCCGCCGCCATGCGCTGCGCCTGCTCGCGAATCTGCCCGCTGTCGCGAAGCTTCCCGGTTTTTGCAGCGTCCAGCAATATCGCATCGGGCAGCGAGTCCCACATCCCCAGCGCCAGGCGCGTGGCCGCAGTGAAGTCATCTTTTGCTTTTCCGATCTCGGGGTACAGAAATCGCGGCGACTCCAGCATCAGGATCACCGCACGTTTCACCGCCTGCTCGGGAGTTGCGTCGCCGGCAAAGTGTCGATCAATGTACATTTGTTTCATCGGGTCATCCAACGGACGACGGAAGGCCCGTTCGGCCAGTGTTTGCAGAAACGACTTCAGACGGGGCACGCGATCCGGATCGTTGGCGTTCAGCCCGCTCAACAGTGGCAATCGGACCAGCACCTGATTGGCGACATCGACGGCGGCGGCACTGACAGCCTCGTGCCAGGCTTTGGAAACTCCGGTGCCGCGCTCAAAACCCTCGCTGGCATCATCGGCGGGAAAATCCGCGCTGACGCAAGCCACATGACCCGCCGTCACGGGCGACAGATAAGGCGCGGCCAAAACCTCCCACGACCCCTGCGGCGCTTTCCACTCCAGCCGCACCATGCCGGTTTTTTCCTGGTACTTGAAATAATCAAATCGCAGCGGATAGGCGCGACCACCTAACAAAAAAACCCGCGCTGTTGACTCCCTGACGGTCTCGCCGGTGCTGACCCATGCATCGATCAGCGCCGGTTGGCGTTTGCTGTCGTTGTCGTCGCGCTTGTTGCCCTCGTCCTGCTGCGCTTCACCATTCAAGTACAGCCGCGCGCCGTTGGGCGTGCTGATTTTGAACTCATACCATCCGGTGGCGGGGGCGAGCAACGAACCGCTCCAGGCGATGCAGAATTGGTCCGCATTAATGCCGTCGACCGGGGCACGATCGGCGAAATCAAAGGACAATGCCTCATCCTGTCGATCCAGCACCAGCCGCTCCTTTTTGTTCATGCCCTTGGATTGATAATACTGCGCGCGCAGTCCGGTGGACTCGCCCGGAGGCAAGGGGTTCTGGAAAGAGCCGAACAGATCGGCGACCGACTCGCGGAACTGCCGGTTGGTCAGGCGGGTGAAAGCCTTTTTCGGCAGTGGCCGGGCGGCTTGCGCGGCGGTGGAGTAAAACGCTCCCATGATGTATTCCGCCACCTGGCGGGCTTCCTCGCCGTTGACCAGATGCGGCTCGTCGTCGGGCATGTTGCGATCGATGTAGCGGGCCAATGATGCCAGCGAGCGCTCGCCGCGCAGCGGCTCGTCATACTCCTCCTCGACACCCTCGCCATTTTTGCCGTGACAAGACGCACAGTGCTGATGGTAGACCGCCTCACCCGTCGATGCACCCGGCTCCGCTGACAAGGATCCAGCGAGACAAAACGAAAGAATGATGGGAAAACACGCCTTCATGGCCAGCAACTGCTACGTTGCAAAGCGGGGTTTTTTTCATGAAAGCTCGGCACGTGCCTGATGACGGCGTTTCTACCCGCGACACACCGATCAATGAAAGATCGTATCGATGCCCATCGCCAGTTTCCTCAGGGTTTTGGGAATCAAGCGCGGATTGTGCTGGCGCAGGGCGCGGTAGAGGGCCGACAGCGCGTGCAGGGTGAAGATGTGATCCAGCACCCGGTAGCCGCGTTGTTGGCGCAACAGGAATCCGCTGAGCAGGGCGAAACGACGCGGCGCGGGTTTCATGACATCGAATTTCGTCTTGATCCGGTAGCGGGAGCGCGACTCGGCAGGCCAGGCGAGTTTGTATTGCTGTTTGGCGTCCTCGATTTTCTGCTGCCAGGGCAGCGGGTCCTCGGCGAAGTAGTATTCCTGCGCCATCCGCATCAATGCGAACAGGTCGCGCATATGACGGATGTCGTCCACCGGCAGGTCGAGCCGCGTGGCGAGTTCGATCATGCGCGGGAAATGATCCATCGCCCGCGAGGCATGTTCGAGCGCCAGACCGGGGTCGTCAACCCATTGCCGCAACAGGTTGCGCATCAGGGAATGCACATACAGCGAATCCCAGTAGGCGTGGATCAACGGCGGGATCCTCACGCGTCGGAAAAACCGTTTTTTCCGCGCGAAATCCTCGATGTACAAGACGTTCAGAATCACCTCGTCGCTGCGCAACAAAAACTCGCGCGCGGCAGCCAATCGCTCCAAACCGCAGAGTTCGCCGAGGCATTCATCCACTGTCGCGCGATCGCGGAACATCCGGATCGCAAACAGGGCGTTCCAGCGAATCCACACGTCACTACCGTTTTTTTCAAGAAACGCCAGGAGCCGGAATCGATGCCAGCCGCCGGTTTGACACCAGACGGAAAGTCCGACCATGTTTTCCACACCCTCTAACAAATCCCTGAAGCGTTCACAATCGGCGGCGATCAACGAAGGATACTCCCCCGCCCCCTCGTATTCCCGCCGCGCCTGCAACTCGAGCATCTTGTTCTGCTTGACCCGGAAAAACGCCTTGTTGAGCGGAAGATAGCGGAAAAAATCGCTCTCCCCGTGTTTCATGCTGACGATGAAATGCGGACTGTCGATGCCCTGCAACGTGCGCTCCAGTGTCTCGCGGTGCCAGATCAGATCGCCAACCCCATGGGCACCGACGGTCCAGGTCCTGAAAATCAGCATCCTGTCGGCGGCGGCGAAAATCGGAATCAGCGAGTGCAGAAATTCGTTGGCCTGGGCCGCATTGCGCAGGAACAACTGCGAACGGATCGGATCCTTCACATCACGGGCATCGCTTTCACCAATGCGCAGCACCACGCCGGCCACGGCCGGGAAATCGCGCAGCACCCCTGCGATCATCCGTCGAAAATACGCACCGATCGCATCGGCATCATCGCAAAAATAAAGCGCCTGCGCCTCGGTCATCGGCACGGCGTCCAGCGTCAGATAGACCGCGAGATCATGGCTGCGGATCAGTGCGATCAAAGAGGCGAATCGCAAACGCCATGCGGCGATCTTTTCAGCCAGGGCTTCCTCGTGCAAGGGATGCGGGGCGAGATGGGCGAGGTCGTCGAGAGTCACGGCATTGTACCCGAGAGCCGCGACTTCCCGACAAAACACCGTCATGTCGTCGTGGATTTGCCGCCATTGCTCCTCGCTGTCGCCCAAGTGCGAGAAGGGAATTTTCGACCAGTTGATCCGCTTTTTTTCATAACCCCGGAAAAACGGCCCAATGGCATCGATCAGAAAAAGATGCATATATTGACGTGGGGGGAGACCATTCCGACAAGTCCGCCACCTGTCAACGAACGCGAGGTCACAATATTGTCACGCCCGCACGACTGCCGCAATCATTTCACCGCTTTCGATTTCAAACTCGGCTGGCTGGCGATTTCCTCCAACAACTGTGCCCCTGCAAAAACCTGGACGTTGTAGCCATAGTATTCCTCCCCCGAGGCCGGTTTCTTCTCGGTGTGGGTCTTGTCGGGGTTTTTGCCCCTGCCGTTGACAACCGTGGTCACCGCGTGTTTGGGCGTGCCGCTGATGCGAATGACGTCGCTCTTCACCGTGGCGGTTTTCATGCCCTCCAGAGTCACCTTCGCGCTGCCGTCACCCAATGTCAGCAACTTGTTGTCCTTCATCGCGTGACCGAATATGGTCCATTTCACCGTGACGCCGGTGGAGTCCTTGTCGCGGCTGTCGAGGGCGATGACCAACTGACGCTCCTGCTTTTTGCTGCGGTCGCTCGAACCCTTGATTTTTTGATAATCATTCGAGCTTTCCACGGCAACCCGGGCGGTGATGTGATGGACCGGTTGTTCCGCCCGCGCGGGCAGGAAACACGAACTGATGGCAAAAACGAGGATCGACGCGCGCGCAGGGAAGTTTTTCATGACAACAAGACATCTAATCCCGACAGCATCAGCTGACAAGGATCAAATCGCGTGCGCAAGAGTCGATCAACATGCAGAGCATCTCAAAGGCATGGAAGTTTCTCCGAAAGTTCCGGTGGGGGAAGGATTCATAACTCTCGATGATCTTTCCTGACTCACCAGCGTTGTTGGCGAACGATAGCGTGAGGTGAAGGTAGGATGCCCGAAGGTCAGGGCAGGGAACTTTCTCCGAAAGTTCCGGTGGGCGAAGGATTCATAACTCTCGATGGTTCTTCCTGACTCACCGACGTTGTTTGCGAACGTTGACGCGGGCTGAAGGTTGGATGCGTTAAGGCGTTGTGTGGCCGCCCCCCACCGGAACGCTCGGAGAGACTTCCCTGCCTTTTGATTGCCAGGCTTGATCGCGACCCGCCGCGAAGATTAGAACGAAAGTCTCGCGCCGCTCTGCCAGAGCAGGCTTTTGGTTTCGGCACCGCTGTCAAGTTCATCCTTGAACAGGGTGTATTCCAGCCCGTTGTAGATGACCATGCGGTTCTCATACAAATGCACATTGGCACCGAGGTAGAACGAATGGAATTCATCACCGCTGTAGATCGGTCCACTCTCGAAGAAGGGATCCGCACCGGGCCCATAGCCGGTGAGCAGGGCGTCTTTTTCATCGCTGTCGGCAAAGTGATAACGCCCCACCAGTTGAATGGTGTTGGGCATGATCCAGTAACTCGGTGTCAGGGTCATGCCCCACACCGACTTGTCGCCCTGGGCAATCGTAAATTCACCCTGGAAGCCCAGTCGATCCTGTTGAATGGTGAATCCCGTGCTGACAATCTCGCCATAGGTATTGTTCATGGTGAGTTCGTGACGGGGAATGACCTCGCTGAAATTGCGGTCCATGTTGTGGATGTAGTTCAGATACCAGCGTGTATGCAACGGCACGCCCGAATCCGTTTTGCTGGTTTTTTCATAGGCGACGCCCACATTGATGAATCCCTCGTTGTCAACACCGGGGATCATCTCATTGAAGTCGTTCGAGAACCAACCGAAGTTGAAAAGCCAGTCGCCCTTTTTCACATCAAACATGATGCCCAGACTGTCGGCCGGGGCGATCAGATTGGAGAGCAACGCGCGTTCGGTGGTGAGCAATTGCGAATCGTCGATGCCGTTTTCGAGAGTCGACAGCGGGCGGAATTTGCCAATGGTGAACCCGCTGCCGTCGTCGAATCCGGTGCGTGCCTTTAGGGTTTTGATGCCGTTCATGCGCGACGGACCGGCCATTTCAGCGACGCCGGTGATTTCGGTTCGATAGAACGCCTTCATCCGCGCACCGAGTTGCGCACGGCGCAATTCGACATCGTTGGGACGATAGGTGCTGGTGCTGCCGTTGAGCGTGGTTTCGACATCGCCCCAGGCCGCGCTGGCTTCGAACAATCCGATCAGGCTGAGTTCCTGCACGTATTTGTTCTGCTCGTTTTTGATGATCGTGGTGCGCGCCCAGATCGGATCAAAGAACTGCTTTGACTGGCGGGAGTACTCCGAAGGCACCGGTGCCACATAGGGTTTGATTACTTTTCCGTCCGTTGCGGCGGGTGTTGTCGCACCCTGGATCAATGCCGCATCCTCCGCGGGCAGGGTTACCGCCGCACCCGGGGTGGCGTCTTTTTTGCCCTCCAATACATCCAAAGCTTCATTGGCCTGGACGCTTGCGAGCAATCCAACGAGTGATAGAAAGTAGTATTTTTTCATGGTTGATCGATTTGATATTATTTCTTCTTTGCTTCCTTTTCCGCATCAGCGCGATCCGCTTCCTCGCGATCCTTGCGCAATTTTTCCCGTGCCGCAGCGCGTTGTACCCGGCTCACGTATTGCTCCAATGACTCCGATTTTTTCAAAGCCAGTGCTTTTTCCAGATAGGGAACCGCATCCATGGTTCTGCTTTCCCTGACCAGCATCTGACCCAGGGAAAGATTGGCCTGGTAGGCGGTGGACTCCGATTTCATCGCCAGGCTGTAGTGGGTTTTCGCTTCGCCGCTGAGCTGTTTGCGCTTTTCCTCGTCCGGCTCATCCCGGGATGTTAGATCGTAGTGTTTTGCCATTTCCAACAGGACATCCGCGTTGGTCGGCGAGTCCTTGATGAGACTCGCGAGGATATCACCCACGCGCGCGGTTTGATTGAGCGATCTTGCCACTTTCAAATCGGTCAATTGGAGCTGGATGAGCTCCTCCGGCGAGAGTTTGTCGCCGCTGCTGCGGATTTTGCTGATGAGAGCGGCGGAATCTTCGGGGAATCCATAATCGTTGAGAATTTTCGCCGATTTGAGTGCCTGTGTCAGATTCAGTGTCGGGGAAAGCGCGATCGCCTCGCTGTAGGCGGCGAGAGCCGATTTCCCCTGACCTTGATCCAGATAAAGATTTCCCAACAGGTTCAGATTGCCTTCATCAGCCAGTTTCATCAAACGCAGCGTTTCCAGATTGAGAATCGCATCGTCCTTGCGCTCCATGGCGAGGTAAGCGGCGGTCTGGCGCATCCATAGTTGCTTGTCCTGTTGGTTTTCCTTGATCAGAACGCCAAAGATGCTTGCGGCTTCCGCGTTCTTGTCCTGTTGGAGCAGTGCCTGTGCCATGCCGAGTTTCCAATCGCGCGACTCCGGATCGACCAGGTAGGCCTGGCGATAAGCGTTCTCCGCTGCCAGAGGGTTTTGTTTGGAAAGATAACAATAGCCAAGCATGCCCATGACGCGGGGGGAATTCTCCCCGAGAGTGACCGATTTTTGAAACGCCTTCAGTGCGTCGTCAACTTTGCTTTGGGCGATGTAGAGGTATCCCAGATTGGTGTAGGCCCTTCGGAACCGGGGGAAACGTTTGATCGCTTCATCGAAGGCCCGCTTGGCTTCATCGTAGCGCTCCGCCTGGAAGTAGAGGTTGCCGAGAACGAATACCATGGCCGGGCTGATCACGCCGGGGGTCTTCGCGGGATCGGTCGGACTCTCTGTTTCCTTGATGTAGGCGATGAGCAGGTTTTCGGCATCCTTGAACTTTGATTCGTTAAAAAGAACTTGCAAGCGGGTGAGCAGTTTTTGCTCGGGATCGGAAACCTGTGGTTCGATATCCGAGAGAATGCCGTAGCTGCCGACAAATTCCTTGGCAAACTGGGGCGTTTGCAATTGTGCCTTGATGACACTGGAAAAATCCTGCGCCAGTGCCGAGAACGAAACGGCAAGAGCGAGCAGGAACGTACTGAGGTGCATGGTGTGGCGAGACATGTTAATTTTTTTTCACTTCAAATGTGTAGGGAATGATGCAGGTGGCCTGAACCTCCTTGCCGTTTCGTTTGCCGGGTTTGAATTTCCATTTGAGCACGGCCTGCAGGGCGGAATTGTCAAGCTCACTGTAGCCCGAGCTGCCTTTGATATTGGCTTTGACAACCTGCCCCGACGTGCTGATGACAGCCGTGATCAGAACTTTTCCGCCGATGCCCTTCTTGAGCAGTGTGCTGGGATAGATCGGTTGCGTTTTCAGCGTGGGAGAGGGTGCTTCCGAGCCCTCGGCACCTTCCATCGAATCCTCATCATCGCCGGAGGATTTCCCCCTCCTGCCAAATTTGGGGATGTCCATGATGAATCCGCCCGGGCCATCGCCGGCGGCCAAATCTCCGATGTCGATGCCGAGATCGTTGGTGGGGGCATCGGTGGGCGCGACTTCTTCCAGGACCTCCATCGGCTCGACGATTTCATCAATCTCCGGGGGGGTGTCCGGTTCATCAGGCACGGGCGGCGGGGGCGGCGGCGGGGGCGGTGTGAACTCCACAAATTGAAACTCCTCCTTCTTCTCCTCTTCCTTGCCGCCTTGGGACGTCATCATGTACGAAACGACACCGCCGATCACGACAAGCCCCAGCAAAACCGCGATGAACTTGGTTTTGCGGGATTTCTCACTGACAGGCTGATTCAAGCGTCGCATCTACGAGGTGTTACTTGTTAGGTTGGGTGGCCAGACCGATTTTGGTGATGCCGTTTTTACCGAGCAGGGTGACAACGGCCATGACTTTCTGATACTGCGTGGAACTGTCACCCCTCACCACCACGGGCAGATCAGGAGTGGTGGCCACCATTCCCTCGATTTTCGATTCCAATTCCTCAAGCGAAACCGGAGTGAGATTCAACGTGATTTTCCCCTCGGGATCGATGGTGATGGCCTGGATTTTCGGCGCGCTGATGTCGGCGGCCGCTTTGCCGCCCGCTTTGGGCAGTTCCACCTTCACTCCCTTGACACCGGCGGCGGTCATCACGATGAAGATCAGGAGAAGCACCAGATATAGGTCCACCATCGGGGTGACGTTGATGTCGTCGTAGCTTTTATCGTCTGCAGAGGCCATGTTGTTTTAGTGTTGGCTGAATCTCATGAATCATCTTGATCGCTAAACTTAGGAGCGGTAGCTTCATTGACTTGCGGGTAAAACTCTGCCATTTTTGCGACAAACTCATCGATAAACACTTTCACTTCCGAGGTTATGTTCTTGATGCGGTTGTTGAGGTAGGAATAAACGAACAGCGCCGGGATGGCAACGATCAATCCTGCCACCGTGGCGAGCAGGGCCGAGGCGATACCCGGAGCGATGGCGTTTACGTTCACTTCCCCTTCCTTCGAAATGATCGCAAAGGTGATCATCACCCCCACTACGGTACCCAAAAGACCCACGTAAGGGCCGCCGGCAATGCTGATCGTCAGATAAACTAGTCCGTCGGTAAGCTTGTGTTGCAACTGCACCAGACCGGAATCCAGCGCGGCGCGCACCGCCTGGATCGAGCGGCCGGACAGGCCCTTGTGGCCGGAATTGGTGGCTGCAATCCGATTGGTGATCTCATCCGAGCCAATGTGATAGATTTCGTAAAACGGCGAACGTTTCATCGCCGGAGTTTCATTCAATTTGGTGGATTCCACAGCGTTGCTGTTGCGCTCCAGGGTGGTAAGATCGTTCGACACCTTGCTCCACTGTTTAAGAAATTCGCGGTTTCCTTTCTCGATGCTGTTTAGGAAGACAATCTTGCGAGCCGCCACTGTCCAACCGATGGCAATCATGAGCACACAAATTCCGATGGCGATCCAGCCGTCAAACATCATGTTTTTTGCAATGTCATTAAACAGCATGATGTGTTCCAATGCTTTGTTTTGTCCGCCGGGGTGTTTCATTTCCGCGATGATCGCCTTACCGAGGGTGCCGTCAAAAGGAAGCATGCCCACACCGGATTGAATGGTTTTCAGGATAGCTCCATTCGATTTGTTGATGGAAACAAATGCGGGAAAGTTTGATCCGGTGTCCCGCGCAGGGCATATCCCTTCAGATAGGCCATCGCTATTGGCAAAAAACACCGAGGGTCCCATGATCATGAATTTTCCGGAGATCGACTTTCCAGCAAAGCCCAGCGCTTTCCCCTCATACGTGGATCCTCCCGATATTTCTTTTAGTCGTTTGATTCCCAATGCAAGGACTTTCGCGCGCTCCTCAATTTCCCTCACCGGTTGGTCTGCCGCGTTGAGTGCGGTCTGGTCGATGATCCCGACCGGTTCGCGGTAAAGCTGGTACTCCGACGGGTGAATGCGGGTGACAAAAGCCTTCGAATACTGATTGAGCAGTCCCGAGGTATAGTTGAATTGATTTTTTCTGGTCTCCACTTCCTTATCCAATTTTTTACTGTTGGTGGTGCGCAACGCCTCATCACTCTCAAGCTTCCGCAATTGTTTCGACAAGTCAATGGCTTCATCATCGAGTTGGTTGATTTCTTTGTAAAGCTGCCGTCTTAGATCGGAGTGTTCGCTTTGATACTTGGTCAGCGACTGTGCCGCCTCATCAACTTTCGCTTTTGCCTCGGCAACGGGATCACTCTGTGAATAGGAAACGCTGCTTGTCGAGGCAAGGGCGAGGAGAACTAGTGCGAATTTTTTCATGCGGTACATTTATTTGGAAATGGGAAGATTGGTGAAGGAAACGTCTTTTTCCGTGGTGGCGGTGACGATGAGCTTTTGGATATCTAGCGCTAACTCGTTGGACTCGGAAAACTTCCAACCAGTATCGCTGGGAACTCCAATTAATGCGAATGTGCTGTCCTCATTCACAGCATAGGCAATCGCAAGGCCGAAATAGACGACCTGCATGTTGAACTCACTGCCGTCCGACTTCTTGTGCAATTCGGGAAAAACGTTGACTCCTTGTTGGAATTTTTCCGCTTCCGCCATCAGCTCGGTGATGTTGGCGAGGCGCTTGGCCACGTCCTCGGTCTGGCCATCCGCGGGCAGGGAGAGGTTTTTCTTGAGTGTTTCAATGCCGGTCGAGATTTTTGGCAAGCGCACGAGTGGTGGTGGCAGCAGGGGAATCAATGTGGCGAATTCCTCTTCCATTTTGCGCAGGTCGGTGGCGAGAAGTTTCTCCGCGGCGATGAATTGATCGCGTGCGGTGATTTTGTTGGCCGACTCCTGGTCGGCGGCTCCGGCAAGAACCTTGGCGTCGTCAATCTGTTTTTTGTAGGTGGCGATCTCCTTGACCAACC
This sequence comes from Akkermansia muciniphila, assembly GCA_945860285.1. Taxonomy (GTDB): domain Bacteria; phylum Verrucomicrobiota; class Verrucomicrobiia; order Verrucomicrobiales; family Akkermansiaceae; genus UBA956. Next base: position 18,101 of record CAMAQB010000034.1, read on the forward strand.
CCTCCTTGTAATTGGTAAGAACTTCCTGATCGTTCTTCCATTCATTGATCTCGGATTGCTCCTTTTGCTTGGTTTCAAGCCATGACCTCAATTGTTCACGTGTTTGTTCTAGTGGCGAGGGTTGCTGCGCACTTGCGGGCAGGACCAGAAGAGATAGTAGCAGAATTGTAACATTACTTATTTTTGCACGTGTCATTTGTGTCATTTGCTTTTCAGAATGTTGAAGGGCCGCCCGCGTGGGCAGGCGACCCTTTGCTTGTTTGGTTTCTCTTGGGGAAGGATTATTGATTCGGAGCCGCGGTCTCGACGCGGAAGAAGCTCTTGCCTGGGGTGGTGTCAACCGTTCCCGTCACGTTGCCGGCAGCCGTCCATGTGTTCAAGCCGGTGGACTTGAAGAGGGGCAGGGTAACCGTGGCGTTCGCGCCAGTAACCGGGCCGATCATCAAGCCATTGCCGCGAAGGTCCTGGATGGAGGTCGAGGTGTAGAGGCTGCTGAACAGGTTGGTCGGGGTGACGTTGTTCACGCCAGCACTGAAGCCCAGGCTGGTGAGAGCGCTGGTGGCTTCGAGGGTGTCATCGATTCCGTCGCCATCGGCGTCAACAATGACAACAGGTGCCGCACCGGCGAGTACTCCCGATGTGCTGAACTTTGTCCAACCGGCAGCCCAGTTGCCGCTTGGTCCGAATGCGCCGCGATAGTTGGCAACCACAGGAGCACCAGGTGCCACTGGGCTAGTGAGCAACGGAGAACCCGCTTGCGGGATCGGGTTGATCGTGGTGAGGAAGCTGCTGCCATCACGGGTGTAGGCCGTGAACATCGGGTCGGTGTTGGGACTCGAGTTGTTGTTTACTGGAGCACCAAGAGCATTATAGACGACAAAACCAGTAGGCGCGGTGCCTTGCACGTAGGTAAGATTATCTGCTTGTACTACTGGAACAGTGACTGGACCTGTCGCACTGCCGACTACAGTGTTGGCGCTGTTGGCGGAAGTTATACCAAGTGCGGTAGCGATCGACACTTGCAAAGCTGCGTCGTTGTTTCCTGCTACTTTGTTCGTAAACACGATGGTGTGTGGAGTAATGGGTGAAACTTCAACAAAGAAGTTGGCCGTGATGCTCGGCACGGCTGCCAGAACTGCAGCAACCTTCGTGGTTACTGTTTCTCTGGAATCTCCACTCGTAATCGCCACGGAAAATGGCGAACCGGTAACTCCTGTTCCAGCAACAACAACGCTGATGTTTCCAGTACCGCTTGCAGTACCAGTTATCGTGGAGGTCTCGATTTGAGTGCGAGGTGCGCTGCCGAAACGACCAACTGTATTGTGGGAAAACTTGGCTGTCGTACCAGCACTCAGTGCGTTATCATTGTATTTGATAAATTTATCGGCGAAGTCATCAAAAACGGAATTGTAAATTTCACCGTTGAAATAGTCTTCGATGTGAAGAGCAAAGTTGCCTTTCTCCCAGTTTACCTGTCCACTGGTGTTTGGCAACCTGGTGAGCGTGCGGTCGCGGCCCGGTCCAACAAAAGTCGCGTTGTAAATGATCGGCTTGGATTGAATCGTGGAGTTTGCAGCGTTGGTCGCTCCTGGTGATCCAGTGATCGTGCCGCTCACTCCGTCCCACTCGCCACCTGCGTCGGAAATACCGGGGTTTTGAATGCAAAACCAGAATTGGTTGGTGCCTTTGTAACCCTCGTCGATGTCAAATGAGTCATCCTGGTTGAATGCCATTACCATATAGCTGGTATTGACCGTGCCGCCGAAAAACTCAATGCCGTCATCGGAGTTGGCATAGACTTCAATGTGGTCGATGACCGTTCCTGAGCCGACACCAGCCAGGGTCAGACCGTTGATTTCCTTTGCCGTGTCATACTCATAGCCGCCGTGGCGGATCGAAATGTAGCGAAGAACGCCGCTGCTGTCAGAGGCTTCCTGAGGGAATCCCGTGCTCCCACCGTATTGCGATGCGTCGGAGATGAGGTCACCATCATTGGAAGCCGAACCAGAGGGCGCAAAACCTTCAACTTGCAAAGTTTGCACGGGAAGTCCGCCTGCATCAAGAGTGCCGATCGGGGCTCTGCCGCAAAGCACGATGCCGCCCCATTGTCCAGCGTCGGCAGATGTGGGGGCAGGACCAACGGCAGCATCGGCATCATAGGGGGAATCAACGCCGTTGATGCCTTCCCATTCACGAACCGAGGAAAAAACAATGGGATTGGCAGCAGTGCCTTCTGCAACCAATTTGCCATTGCGGGTGGCAACCAACGCACCAACTTTGTCGTCCGCTTTGTTTGCAGGGGTGCCGTTGTCATTGGTGGAAGAATAGATTTTTGTACCCGGCTCAATGGTAAGAGTCACTCCGGCAGGAATGTAAATTCGGTCGGTAATGAAGTAAGTGTTTCCACTCGTCCACGTTTGGTTTGCCGTGATAATGCGAATGTTCGTGCCGAGAAGTCCGGCAGTGGAATTCGATGTCAACGAGCCGTCAGTGAAGACGTCGATGATCGCGGCATTCAATGCAACCGGGGCAAAGAGGCCCAGCAGCAATGCGATTGTGTTTTTGGTAGTTTTCATGATTCGTGTAGTTTGTAGTTTAAGGTTGCAATTATTGTTACCTGCCAGCAGCAGCGTGCAGACGAGAGGAAATTATGGATGCGGTGGAAACATGTCTCTCATATACTTGTTACATTATTGACACATTGGGAAAATAGACCACTAGAAGGAAATTTGAAGCTCGGTCCAGTAGCTGCGGCCAATGTTGTCGTTGCTGTAGGTTTTTCCGCGCAGCAGATAGGTATCTTCCGCATGAAAAATGTTTTTCACTCCTGCTTTGATGGTGCAATCAGCCCCGAAACTCTGGAATGCTTTGGACAGAACCAGGTCGAAGGTGTGGATGGACTTGCGTGTAACTTCCGCATCCTGCGGCGAAAGTTTAAGAATCGTGGGGTAGTCACCATTGAAATTGTAAACGAGGTTGGCATTGAACTGCCATGGTTCATATTCGTATCCCAGATTCAAATTGGCCAGGTACTTGGGCTGGAAGGGCAATTGGCTGGTGACCGGTGAGGCTTCGGTTCCGACAACATTGAAGTAACTGAGCACAGCATCAATGTAGGTGAAATTACCCTTCAGGGAAAAGGGGCCTATGTCCTGAATTTCAGCCTCCAATTCGATCCCGTTGAGCGTGGCGGTATAGTCGCTTTGTAACCCAGTAACGGGATTTTTGTAGGAGTCGCTATAGCCGATAACACCATTGCTATAATATTGCACCAGTGGATTGAGCAGATTTTTATGAAACAGACTCATGCGCAAGATGGTATCCTCATTGGGTGCAAAGATGGTTGACAGGTCAAAGTTATCGATTTGCGTTTGCCCCAGTTCGTTATTGCCCCGGCGGCCAATTCCTGAGGCTTGATCCACCGACTGCGAGGGTATGAACTCCCAAAAAGTAGGCCGGGCAACGGTTTTCGACCAAGCGATCAGAAAGCTGAGCTTGTCATCAAACAACGAGGTTCCTGCGGTGACAGAGGGCAGGACGGATTCACTGGGGTCACGGTTTTCCCAGCCGTTCCCGGAAATCTGGTCATCCGTAAAGGCAGACAATGGAGAACCAGCGATGTCAATGTCGTAGGTTTCTTTTTCAAAGCGAACTCCGCCCGAGACAAATGTTTTACCCATTTGAAGATGGCCGCTGTAATAATAGGCCAGCTGGTCAAGACTGGTACTGATGTTTTCCAAGCCATTACGAGTCAGCGCGTTATTATAGTAAGGCCCTTGATTGTAAGTGCCGTTGAATGAATCTGCGATGAGATCCGGATTGGCGGCAAACTGTTCTCCGCGACCGCCAGGACCCTCCAGTGCTCCAGGAGGAAAGCCACCGAAGTTCGCCGAGTTAGCACTAAGAACAAGGTCGTATGATCTTGCCGTAGTGGTTCTTGTTTTCGTGAGCGAGGACGCACCAATGCCAAATTCAAAGTAATGATCATCATCCGCGTCCGAGAAATAAAATGGAATCGAGCCCGAAAGTTGGCGGTGTGCCGAGTCTTCAATGGTTTTTTCCGTGCGGCGGGTGCTGATTTGTTTGCCCGGCACAGAACCACTGTAGGTGCCATGGACGACCGTATTGACAGGGGCTTTCGTATCGTCAATCTGAAGTGCGCGTTCCGCCTCATAGTTATCATAAATTTGCATGAGGCTCGGATCAGCGTACATGACCGGCTTGATTGTTTCCCAGTTGTATGACTGCGGATCTGGAAGGCCCAGAAGGGTCGCGTACTCTACAGCCTGATTGTCCAATTCACCCTTCACACGCTCGATTTCTCCGGCCAGAGCCGTGCTCGAAAAATCAAGAATCCCATATTCGAAGTGCGTGCTGTGCGGGCGGCTTTCGACAGCTTTGCTGATTGTGTTCGACCACGACACCTTCGGTCCGCGTTCAGACCATTGGTGCTCACCCTTGAACTGGTAAATGTCCAAATCCCGGGTAAGAGGGGTAATGTCCCAAGCCGCACCATAGTAAATGGCATCGGGGCCATAATCGTTGGCAGGATTTGCAGTGGAATTCTGCAAATGATTGCCATAATTCAAATTTTCCTCGTCGTCGATGATGTTTGTTGCGTTGCTTATGTCGTCCTGGGCGATATGCTTTTTGAAAAAAGTCGCCTGAACTCTGTTTCTCTCATCAATTTCCAAAGCAACGGAGCCATAGGCCGCCCACTCGACGCTGCGGCTGTATTCGTCTTTTAGATAAAAACGCTTCTGGTTGTTAATTTCTGATGAGTTATTGGAGTCTCCGCTCGAGCGGCTCAATGCGGTCATAACGCCGAGCTTCATGCCGTTTTCCAGTTGAAAGGTTTCCCCGTATGTCATCCCCTGCGAGTAGCCGAATTGCGCATCGGCCTGCTTTGGCAACAAGCTCTGGGACTCGTGCATGATGCGCCAACGATCTGTTAGATCCGCAGTCGTGGTATTGTTAGAGTCGATGAAATTCACACTGCCGTCGGGATTTTTTTCCTCGAGAACTCCGGGCATGGGATCTACGTCTTCTCCAAGCAGGCCGATGTCCCGATTCGGCTGCACATACATCTTTCCGTCGAGCGCGTCATTGTAGGTAATCTTGGACTGCACACTGAAAATACGCTGCTCTGGAAATGTACGGGTAATGATATCAATCGCGCCCCCGCCGAAATCACCTGGCAACTCAGAGCTGTACGTTTTGTTGACCTGAATGCTTTCAATAGCACTGGTTGGGAAAAGGTCCAACTGCACCGCCTTGCGGGAGGGATCGGCCGAAGCAATCTGGGCACCATTGAAAGTAGTAGAGACGTAGCGATCGGCAAGACCGCGGACGACAGCGTATTTGCCGTCGACGATGTTCGCGCCTGAAACCTTTGCAATCGCCTCACCTGCGTCGCTGACGGCGGTTTTGGCAAAGTCATCGCGGTTGACTCCGGAGGAAAGCTTGGGGGCATCCAGGCTGATGGCCAGGGTAAAATCACCGGCGTTGGATTTCTCCTGGAACTCGCCCACGACCGTTTCCTCTTCCAGCGTCGTTTCATCGGCGGCGCCGTCGCTGGGTTTGAGTTTGAGGGAAATGCGGATGTTGAGTTTCTGACCGGGAAGGGCGGTGGCAGATTGGGTATTAGTCACGTAGCCAAGTTTTGATGCCTCGATGATGACATTGCCCGAGGGCAGGGTGCCGAGGTTGAACTTGCCCGATTTGTCGGTCTCGGTGGTTTTCACCGTTCCCTTGACCTCGATGACCACTCCGGCCAAGGGGTCGAGGCGGTCGTCGGAGACTTCGCCAGCGACCTCGCAAAAGCCCTGGGGCATTGGCAGGGCATCGTTGGGCGGGGCTTCCCCGGGTGGCGTGAGTGGAATTTCACCGACATCGGACAGCTCTTTTTGAACAGGAGCCTGGGCGGAGAAATACTTGCTGGATTGTTGCTGCTGGTAAAAGTCCGCGGCGTTTTTTCCCTCCACTTTGGGAACCATGCCCTGGGATTCCGCCGCAACCAGGCCCGCTCGCTCGGGAATCCAGCCCCAGTCTTCGGCCAGCATTTCGCCATAGATGGAAGCGTGAGCGGATGGCAGCACAAGCAAGAAAAACCCCGTCATTACAAGGCGCAGCGCGGAAATTTCAAGGCTGGAGAATAATGATTTCATTGGTGCATACGGCCAGCACCCGCACTTTTTTCAGAGCCGGAACAGGAAAGCCGAAGAAGTTGATAGGTGATGAGCCGCGGAATCAGAACGCTCCGATTGTGACACAATTGTAACCTGAAATTTTGCAAGCGACCCCGAAAGCACTGCCCACAGAGGTATTGGACTTTTGATTTCCCCTGTCCCGGCCTTGTGCTAAGGTGCGCGGCCATGCTTCCGGCCATTTCCCCATGAACTATTCCATCCGCGGACTAGGCGCGCTCTCGTCAATGGGAGAGGACGCCGCCTCCCACTACCAGTCAATTTCCCGGCAGTCCCTGCCTTTCCGACCCCTGGGGGAATTCATGGAGTGCGACTATCCTGAACTTCCCGCCGCGTGGATTGCCAATCGCCGGTTGTTGAAACACCGGAAATGGTCCCCCGCAGCGATGGCGGGATTGCACGTCGCCCGACAGGCCGTCGCCCAGGCCGGATGGTCGGCGGCGGAACTCGGCGATGCCGTGCTGGTGATGGGCACCTCGCGCGGCGGCGTGGCGGACTGGCTGCATCCCTGGTCGGAGCGCAGGGCCCTGCCGCTGATGGCGGCGAGCAATGCCATGCACGGCGAAGCGGCCGCGGCGATCTCGATCGAACTCGGCATCCGCGGTGCCTATCAAGTGATCTCCACCGGATGTTCGGCGGGAATCGATGCGATGGGCATGGCGGCGATGCACCTGCAATGCGGCATGGCCGAGCGGGCTCTGGTCGTCGCTGTGGATCTGCCATTGGTGAAAGTCTTGATGGACAGTTATGCGTCGACCGGAATTCTCAGCAAGGACGGCAGAAACGATCCCTATCATCCGCAAACATCGGGCATTTTCCCCGCGGAAGCCGCTGCGGCGCTGACTTTGGAAGTCGGCGATGCAAAAGACGCGCCATGCATGTTCGGCTATCTGGCCAATTCGGATGCCCGCGACCCGCTCGCGCTCTCCGCCGAATGCGGGCAGCTCGTGAATCTGCTGACCCGCGCTACCGACATGTTCGGGGCGCCGCAGGCGCTCTGTCCGCACGCGACCGGAACCGCCTCACACGCCGCTGCCGAAGCGGCCTGCCTCACGAGCGCCTTTCCTAACGAAAAACCGAGCCTGCACCTGCTCAAACCCTTTCTCGGCCACGGCATCGGCGCGGGATCACTGCTGGAAACCGTGGTTCTCGTCGAATTCCTGCGTCAGCGATATTTGCCCGCCAATCTCGCGGGACTCTTCGGTCCCGATGGATTTGCATTACCGGAACAGGCACTAGCCGCAGCCGGACCGATCTTCAAAATCGCGGCTTCACTCGGTGGACACAACGCGCTGGTGGCATTGCGGTAGCGTAATTTGAAACGAATCATTCTCCCTGCCACAACGTGGCAATGGCTCATAGCCTAGGGTGATTTTTTTCATGAAAATCACTCTGGGAAAAATGATCCAAAAAATCCTTCCACCCTGAAGGGAATCCAAGCCATGATTCCTCCGCAACTGGCCCTAACAGGGCCAACGGTGATAGCGAAGGGTGCCGCGAGGCACCCCGGAGAATTCCATTCGAAACCACGCGGGTCATCGGATCATCGTTCCGTGCGCCGCCGTTGGGGCGCGCTTGATTTTTTACGGCATGATACCAGGGTTATCCCTATAGGGATTTCACTTCGCTATACCCGCCGTCACCATCATTTATGATTCTGTTGTTTGGTATGTCAAAACGGATGACAAGCAAAGAAACAGGCTGGAAGCCTGTTTGCCGAGACAGGCGAGGACGCCTATCTTCCCAATGTTTGGCTTTTCAAAATGGATGGGAAGCAAAGAAACAGGCTGGAAGCCTGTTTGCCGAGACAGGCGAGGACGCCTATCTTCCCAAATTATGATGACGATCAGTATATCTCCGGCAACCGGATCGTTGCGCAATAACAGAAAAAGAAACCAATCAGGCTCTAGCGGGCCATCAACTCCTCGATTTCATCGGCCTCGATCGGGATGTTGCCCATCATGTCGAAGTTGCCATCCTTGCCGATGATGAAATCGTTTTCCAAGCGCACGCCGAGATTTTCCTCGCGGATGTAAATCCCCGGCTCGATCGTGAAGACCATGCCTTCGACAAATGGTTCGTGCGGCGGTGCGACATCGTGAACATCGATCCCGAGGTGATGCGATGTTCCGTGCATGAAATACTTTTTCACCAGCAGTTTTTCGGGACCTTGTTTCTTGGCTTCCTTGGCATCGATCAGGTTCAGACCGATCAATTCCTCCTCCATGATCTCGACCACCTGCTTTTGATAATTCATCAGCGTATTGCCGGGACGGAGGATCTCATTGGCGGCGCGGACCACCCGCAGCACGGCATTGTAGACATCGCGCTGACGCGGGGTGAAGCGGCCGTTGACCGGGATCGTCCGCGTCAGGTCCGAAGCCCAGCCGACGTATTCGGCGGCGACATCGAGCAACAGCATGTCGCCATCCTGGCAAATGCGGGTGTTGGTGTTGTAGTGCAGCACACAGGCGTTTTTGCCGGAACCGATGATCGGTTGATAGGCGAAACCGCGCGAGCCGCGACGCACGAATTCGTGGATCAATTCCGCCTCGATCTCCCATTCGCCGACGCCGGGTTTGACGAAGCCCAGCAGGCGGCGGAAACCCGCTTCGGTGATGTCGCAGGCGCGCTGCATGATCGCGATCTCCTGAGGTTCCTTGATCATCCGCAGCCGGTGGACCAGCGGTGCCAGCCGTTCGTAACGATGCAGCGGATAGCGGTGCTGGCATTTGCGGATGAAGCGGTCATTGGCGGTCTCCACAGCGACCACCGCGCGCATGTGCTCGTTGGTGGTGAGAAAAATATTGCTGGCCTGGGGAATCAACTGATGAAGCATCGCTTCAAACGCCGAAAACCATTCGATCCGCTCGATACCCGTGGCGGCGCGGGCCTGCTCCTTGGTGAGTTTTTCGCCGTCCCAGATCGCGATCATCTCGCTGGTTTCCTTGGTAAACAGGATTTCCCGCTGCTTCGGATCCTTGGCACCCGGCATCAGCACCAGCGCCGTTTCCTCCTGGTCAACTCCACAGAGATAAAACAGGTCGGAATTCTGCTTGAAGGGCATCGTGCCATCCGCGTTGGTGGGCATGATGTCGTTGGCAACGACAATCACAATGCTGTCCGGAGGCAGAAGGTCGACGAGTTTTTGACGGTTGCGGACAAACAATTGTGGATCGATGGCATCGTAACGCATGCGAAAAACTAAATCAAAGCACGTCTCAAACTCCAACAAAAAATATGGTCAGCAACGGGATAAATCATCCGCGCCAACCAAGCTTCTGCCGCAATGCCTTGTAGAATGAACGATTTTTCAGAATCAACAAATGGAAGGTGCGATGCGATTTCTTCACCATCACCCTGCTACCGGCGAATATCGGCACGATATCGCGGCCATCAACGGTGAAAAACATCGCTTCATCGCTGTTGCCTTCGGGCACGATTTCGACCACCGAGGAGTCATTGACGACCAGCGAGCGGTAGCTCAAGGAATGGGGGCAGATCGGCGTGACCACGAATACCGCGCAGTCGGGGCTGATCAGCGGACCACCGGCGGAGAGTGAATAGGCGGTCGAACCGGTGGGCGTGGCCACGATCAGGCCATCGGCACGGTAGTGGTTGAGCAGTTCGCCGTTGATGCGCGCCATCAGGTTGACCAGTTTGCCGGTCTGGCCGCGGGCAAGCACGATTTCATTCAGCGCGGAGTACTCCGCCGTGCAGCCGTCAGGATGGGTGATTTCCGCATGCAGCAATACCCTCTCGCTGGTGCCGAAGTCGCCCCTGACCAGCGCGTCGGCGAACAATTCCAACTCGCCATCGGTGCAACTTGTTAGAAATCCAAGCGTGCCGATGTTGATGCCCGCCACCGGTTTGTCGCAGGTGCCGAGTTTTTCCATCGCCGCGAGCATGGTGCCGTCGCCACCCAGCACCGCAATGACATCAGCCTGCCTGCCCAGTTCTTCGGCATCAAAAAAGCCATCGAGCTGCATCAACACCGCTGCATCCCGGTGCAACAGAACCTCGATGTCGCGGGTACGCAACACGTCGACAAGTGCTCCAACCGCGGCTCGCGCGTCGGGTTTGCGCTCGTTGACCATGATTCCGACTTTCATGCACGATATATCGTTTATTTTGCCGGTGCTGGCAACCAGGGAAATCAAAATCCCCGCGCGCGCCGCTACTCGGTCTGTCGATCAGGAAATCATCGCCTGATAGGCAGCGGCATCCATCAAGCGGGAAACCGCCGCAGGATCGGTGAGGCGGATTTTGAAAATCCAGCCCCGGCCATACGGGTCGGTATTCACCAATGCGGGGTCGGCCTCGACTTCGGCATTGCCGGCAACGACTTCACCGGAGAGCGGCGCGTAGATGTCGCTGGCCGCCTTGACCGACTCCACCACCGCTGTAGGATCGCCGGCATCGACGGTTTTTCCTACAATGGGAAGCTCGACGAAAACCACATCGGTCAGTTCGGCTTGTGCATGGTCGGTGATGCCCACGGTCGCGATGTCGCCCTCGAGGCGCAGCCATTCATGGGAATTGTTGTAGTGCAGATCGGCGGGAATGTTCATCGGTGTGCAAAAGTTATGCCTGTTTGGCGGGATGTTTGTAAAATGGTTTTTTCACGACGGTTATCGGAAACTTGCGACCGCGCACGTCGATGTGCAATTCCGTGCCTGGCTTCGCATGGGCCACGGGCAGATAGGCCATGCCGATGCCGAGCATCAGACTCGGCGAAAGCACGCCGCTACACAATTCCCCAATCACTTCTCCAGCGGGCGTTTCCACGGCATAATGCACCCGCGGCGGCGCGCCTTTTTCGGTGGCTTGCAGGGCCACCAGCTTGTGCGACAAACCCTGCTCTTTCTGACGAAGCAGCGCATCCCGCCCGATGAAATCGCCTTTTTGCAGGTCGACGAAAAACCCGAGTCCGGCTTCGATCGGCGTCCGCTCCTCGCTAAGGTCGTTGCCGTTCAGCGGGTAGCCCATTTCCAGGCGCAGGCTGTCGCGCGCACCGAGCCCACAGGGCTTCGCACCGCCCTCGATGAAGGCCTTGAACCACATGCCGCCGTCGGCCGCGGGGCTGAAAAATTCAAAGCCGTCCTCGCCGGTGTAGCCGGTGCGACAGACGACCAGTTCCACGCCCTGCCAGGAAAAACGCAGAATGCCGTTGCGCGCAGGCAGGTTGACCGACGGAAAAATTTTCGCAAACAATGCCGGAGCATCAGGCCCCTGCACCGCCATGCCGGCCCAGTGCGGACTTTGATTGACCAGCACGACGTTCCCGGCGAGGTGCTCGTTCAACCAGGAGACATCCTGATCGATCCGCGCGGCATTGACCACCGCGAAAAACTGTTCCGCCGATTCCCGATAGATGATCAGGTCGTCGATCACCCCGCCATTGTCATTCAGCAATAAGGAATACTGCCCGCCGCCGGGAGCCAGCACCGCAACGTTGTTCGTCAGCATCTTGTTCAACCAGCTTTCCGCATCGGCACCGGCGATCACCAACTGCCCCATGTGGGAGATGTCGAACACCCCGCAGTGCTGCCGCACCGCCGCGTGTTCATCGAGGATCGAGGTATATTGCACCGGCAGATACCAGCCGCCGAAGGGCACCATTTTTGCACCGAGTTCGAGGTGCGCGGATTCCAGCGGTGTGCGCAGCAGTTGTTCTTCCATTCCACGCGCACAGTGACATGACATCGATCAATGTCAACCCCGCAGGCTGAAATGGCTGCCTGCAAACCATTGCCCGAGCGCCTCGCACCAGCTTGCTGCGGGAGTCGGCAACAGCGAACACAAGCGCGCATTGTCCATCGCCGTGTGCACGGGCCGACGGGCGATGAAGGCATCGATGTCCCGCAGTAGCTTCGCTGCAATCGCCCGCCGCTCCGGTATCAAACCGCGATTTTCTAACAATTCCTGCACCGCCACCGCCAGACCGTGCCACGAAACCGGCTCACCGCCGTGACAGGCGTGAACGATGCCTGAAATTTTTTCATCGGACAGTAAACCGGTCCATTCACAAAGATCGGTCATCCAGGTGGGGATCGACCATTTGTCCGCCACGGCTTCCAGTTCATGGCCCGCGATGATTTTTTGCGCAATCTGTTCCACAAACGCCGGCTTTTCCGCACCGAAAACCCAGGACACCCGCATCACCAACGCCTCGGGACATGCTTGCAGCGCAGCGATCTCGCCGTCGCGTTTGCTGCGACCATACACGTTCACAGGCAATGTTTCGTCGGACTCGTTAGGCCGAATCGGCATTTCACCGCCAAACACGTAATCGGTGCTGAAATGAATGAATTGTTTACCGCGCCGCGCGCAACATTCGGCCATCGCCGCAGGTGCCTGGGTGTTGACCAAATAGGCAAGCCCGGGGTTTTTCTCGCAATCGTCCGGCGAGGACAGCGCTGCGGGATTGATTAGGACATCGAAATCACAAGCCCCGAGGATCGGCGGCAGCGATGACAAATCGCGCAGGTCCATGGCCTGTCGGTTCAATTCAATCACTACATCGCCGCGACGGCTGAAATAGGCCGCCAGAGCGGCTCCCACACGACCTCCCGTGCCGGTGATCGCGATTTTCACAGCAGACCCTGCTCGCGCAATTCCGCATCGACATCGTGCATGCCGACGGCACCGGCTTCACGGATCGAACGCAGCCGGCGCATCGCACCGCGCTTGGTTCCCGGCGCATTGATGCGCTGCTTTATTTCCCCCACCGTGAAGGGCGCAAGCGCCGCAATCCCCAGCACCAGCAGCCCGAATGCCAGTCCGCGACGGGCACCGCGATGCATCATCTCCCCCAGCAACAATCCGGCGGCGGTTCCCATCAATGCGGGAGCCACCATCGCCGTGTTATCGGTCCAATCGCGCTGTTCCATCTTTTCTGCCATGTCGGAATCTAGCAAAGATCACAGGGCATTGCAACGCCTGCGGTGAAAAATTATCGCGAACCCGGGCAGCAAAAAAACACTTGTCCGCAGGCATGTTTTTGTCGAAAAGCGAAGTCCGCTCTCGCCTGCTGCCGATGTTCGGGCCACTTCAGCATTTCCAGAAACGCGGCGCGCGATTCCATCACATCATTTTTCAGGCCGGGACGGGCGAAGTCCGCGACCTGTGACCAGGTGGTGTTGCGGACTTCCTGCATGGAGCGCAGCTTCAGCGTCAACCATTTGTCGGCGACGGCATCGTCGACCCCATGCTCCTCCCTTTTGGCGGGCTTCTGGTGTTTCAGCGGATCAACTCCGAAAAAATTCTCACGTGGCATGATCTGCGGGTCGATGGAACGATGGGCCAGGTTGAGCATACTTTTTCCTCTTGATTGACCTGAAAGATTGCATTTGTGACAAAAAAATGAGGGATGGGAAAATTTTAAAAATTTGTGTTTAACATGAAATAGGAGCTTGTGCTCGGTGGAAGTTTTTGTATTGTTTGGCGTCATGACACGTCTAAAAACGTTTTGCTTGCTCGTGATTGCATTGGGGACGGGTATCCCGATAACCGCCTCTGCTGCAACGGGCACATCGCAACCGACTGAAGCGGAGCAATACCTGTTGCAGGTCCTCAACCGGGCTCGTGCGAACGGCACTACGGAGATGGTGCTACTGGGTAATACGGGCAGCGCGGCCAATGTCAATGAAGGCCCTCCCACAGTCGGGGGCGAATCCTGGACAATCCAAATTCCCATACCGCCGGTGGCATGGAATACGGCACTGGCCAGTGCCGCACAATCGCACTGCAACAATCTGCAATCGGTCGACTGGTATTACAATCAGTCGACCTATGGTGCCAACCCACACAGTATTTCCAACCCCTCGTTTCCGGGAGGGGCGACAACAGCGGCCGGGCGGATCGCCGCCGCAGGATTTGTGAACACTTACTTTGGTGCTAGACGCACTACAGGTGGCTCCGTTCCCGGGCCAGAGAACGTCGGCGTGTTTCAAGAGTCGCCCAGCAACGGTTGGACCAATGCAGAGAGCTTGAAAGGTTACAACACCGCGCACCAGGGCCTTTTCCAAGACTTCGGCCCAGGCTTCAGCGTCCCTGGGCGGGGACACCGCTGCATCATGATGTATGAATGGTATAATGAAGTCGGCTTCGGCTCCAATCTGGCAACGGACCTGGAGTCTCCGGGCGTGGTGATGGATTCCTTTTATCTGGTCCAGGACTTCGGCCGTTCCTCGACCAGCAACAATCCGTTTCTCACCGGCATGGCCTACACCGATGTCGACAACAACCAATTCTTCACACCCTTCAATACAGAGACGATCGCCGGACTAACGGTGCAGGCGCTCCAGGCGGGCAGCGTCATCAGTTCCGTCGCCGCCTTCGACACCGGTGGATACTCGCTGCGCCTCGCGCCAGGCACCTATGAAATCCGTTTTGTGAAAGCCAACGGCAGCAATTACAGCGCGGGCAACGTGGTGCTGGATAGCCAGAACGTTGAACTCAACGTGCGGAATCCGTTGTTTGTCAGCCCCGTTTTTCCGGTCATCACGACGCATCCGGCATCGACATCGATCAACACCGGCACCACCACTACGCTATCGGTCGTAGCCACCGGCACCCCGGCACCGGCCTATCAATGGTATCAGGGAACTTCACCGAGCACCACCACGCCGGTGGGCACGAATTCGAGCAGCTTCACGACACCAGCACTGAGCATCGCGACCAGCTATTGGGTGAAAGTGACCAACACCGAGGGGAACGCCAATTCCAACACCGCCGTGGTCTCGATGAACCAGCCCGCCGCGATCAGCAGTCATCCGGCTTCGGTCGGCATCAACAGCGGACAAACCACCGTGCTGAATGTCACCGCCACCGGCACCGGACCTTTCACCTATCAATGGTACCAGGGAACTTCGCCGAGCACCACCACGCCGGTGGGGACGAATTCGAGCAGCTTCACGACACCGGCGTTGACCTTGAACACAAGTTATTGGGTCAAGGTCACCAATGCGGCAAACCTTTCGGGCGCCATTTCCAACACCGCCGTGGTCTCGATCAACCAGCCCGCCGCGATCAGCAGCCATCCGGCATCGGTCACCATCAACAGCGGCCAAACCACCGTGCTGAATGTCACCGCGACCGGCACCGGCCCGCTCACCTACCAATGGTATCAGGGAGCTTCACCGAGCACCACCACGCCAGTGGGGACGAACGCGAGCAGCTTCACGACACCCGCATTGAGCACCGCAACCAGCTATTGGGTCAAGGTCACCAATGTCGCAAACAGTGCCGGCGCGAATTCCAACACTGCCGCTGTCTCGGTCAATCAACCCGCCGCGATCAGCAGCCATCCGGCTTCGGTGGGCATCAACAGCGGACAAACCACCGTGTTGAGTGTCACCGCCACCGGCACCGGCCCGCTCACCTACCAATGGTATCGTGGAACTTCACCCAGCACCACCACGAAGGTGGGCACAAACTCGAGCAGCTTCACGACACCCGCACTGAGAACCGCGACAAGCTATTGGGTCAAGGTCACCAATGTCGCGAATAGTGCCGGCGCGAATTCCAACACTGCTGTGGTTTCGATCAATCAAGCCCCTGCGATCAGCAGCCACCCGGCTTCGGTTGCTATCGGCAGCGGGCAGAGCACCGTGTTGAATGTCACCGCCACCGGCACCCCGGCACCGTCCTATCAATGGTATCAGGGAACTTCACCGAGCACCACAACACCGGTGGGCACGAACTCGAGCAGCTTCACGACACCCGCATTGAGCACCGCGACCAGCTATTGGGTCAAGGTTACCAACACTTTTGGCAACGTCAATTCCAACACGGCTGTGGTCTCGATCATGGCTCCCTACGATGCCTGGAAAACCTTCTACTTCACACCCGCGCAGTTGGCCAATCCTTTGTTCTCGGGTCCCACTGCGGATCCCGATGGCGATGGTGCCTCGAATGACAACGAATATGTTTTTGGCACTGTTCCGACTGTTTCCGAAACAGCGTTCAACCCGGTTCTAACGAAAACAGCAATCCAATTCACGCTCGGGTTCACCGCGCGCAGCGCCACCGGTACGGGATATGCCGGCAAGACCCGCCATTATGCCATCGAGAGTGCCACTGATCCCTCGCAAGCCGTGTGGCCGCTGGTCGCAGGATATGAGGACATCGTCGCAACCGGCCAAAACGTCAGCTACACCGCCCCGATCACCCCCGGGAAAAAAATCTTCCGGCTGAAGGTGTGGCTGACACCCTGATCGCCCCGCGCGCAGAGTTCGGAACGATTGTTATTGTTCGGGCTG
>CAMAQB010000035.1 GCA_945860285.1 Akkermansia muciniphila
TTCCAACTGCGGAGCTTCTTCTCATCGATCTTTTCCTTGGCGCGGCCCACACCCACAGGAAATCAGAAACGACCCAATAGTACAAGTGACAATTTTGTCACATTGGAGCACTAAATCGGTCAGCAAAGAGCATGCCGAACAGTTCTGGGAAGAGGCAAAATAAATTCAAGCTTCCATCCCGCCGCGGATGCGCTCAAACGTACGGCCCCGAAAGGGGTTTCATTCCGCAATAAATTCCCTACGCCGTAGCTGCGGAATCCAGCAGATATGTCGCCCCTGACGGGACTCGGTCATTTGATGTTCATGTTCTACAAAGATGCCGCACCTACGGCGCTACTTCGCATGATAACGCATAAAAAGACCGGTGCGGCAGGATGCCCGAGTGCCCGGACAATGTAGGTTTATACCCCATGACGCAAGAGCACCTTCACCTCGCTGGTAACCATCTGCCCTTCCTCGGTAGTGGGATTGTCATCATCCCGATCCTTTTCGGGATACTCCTGCATGCGGCATAAGAACAAGCCTGAAAACTGCCGGTATCGTCGGTCTTCATCCGTGAAAATCCTTGAAATCCGCGGTAAAATAACAAGGCAACAAACTTCATTGACTGCGTTATTTTTTCCAGAACAGCGTGAACTCGTTGCGGTTGTAGGTCAGGTGGGTTTGTGCAACGGGTTTCAGGCCCGCTGTGGTCGCGCGGTGGGAAATCGATTGGTGGAGTCCGACGATTTCATCCAGCGTGCCGAGCTTGTGGGTTTTCAAGGTGAAGACAATCAGGGCTCCGTCGCGAAGGCAGCGAAGCAATTGCAGCACGGCCGCGAGTGAATCATGGGCATCGCCATTGAGATCGCAGAGCAGGGCATCATAGGATGCATCGCGGGGAGGCACAAAGGTGGCGGCGTTTTCAGGAAAAAACTCCAGGCGCTCATGGTCGGCGATGCGTGGATCCATCGGCGCGCGGTCCACGGCGGTGACATGGCAACCGCGATGCAGCAACTCCGCCGTCATGCCGCCGGGACTGGCTCCGAGTTCCAGCCATCGCGCCTGTTCCGGCAGTGGGGGATGATCGAGGCGAATGAAATGCAGTGCCTCGGCGATTTTCGCCCCCGCGCGGCTGATGCTGTGCGCGGCGGAACGGCTGATGAATTTGCTGCCGCCCGGATGGAATCCCCGGCACTCGCGCGGGCTGGCGAGCCCGCAAAACAAACCCTCCCGACCCAGCAGCGCGAACAAGGTCGGCCGCGCGGGATCCTGCGATTCGGGGTCGCGCGATGCCGGCAACGGCGCAAACAACTGCAAGGCGCGCGCGCGCAATTGTGCGGCCAGTTTTCTGTAATGCGGGTTCGGCGATCCGGCAATCAAGGGTCCGACAAGAATGCTCTGCGGAGAAGCGGCGGAAAATTTCCGCTCCAGAGCAAGACAGGATTTTTCAACGAAATCGACGGTCTTTTCCGGGTTGCAGGGCCAGGCGTGATGAACCGGCATGCGCCAGCCGACGAAAATCGCGTATGGTTCATCGGCAGCGGGAACGGAAGTGTCATGCTGGAAGAGAAAATACTCCGCGCCGAGTTTTTTAGCTCCGTCGATGCCGAGGCGCTTCAGAATTTCAGGATGATGAGGAGCGAAGACCTCGGAGATGCGGATCAGTTGTTGCATGCGATGTCGGCATCCCTTTCGTTAGAGAGCGAGGAAATTCCGGATCAGTTGCAAGCCGCTGTCCTGGCTTTTTTCCGGGTGAAACTGCACCGCCCAAAGATCGCCGGAAATCACTGCGGATGCGAACTCCTCCTGGTAGTCGGTGCTCGCGGCGATGATCGATGGATCCTCGGGCACCGGAAAGTACGAATGAACGAAATAAAAGTACGGTTCGGCGTCCATGCCATTCCAGCAGCGATGTTCGTGGTTGCGGAGTCGCACGGAATTCCATCCCATGTGCGGGATTTTTTTTCCCGGCTGAAATTTCTTCACGCTGCCCTTGAAAATCCCCAACCCTTCCACGCCGGGGCTTTCCTCGCTGTTTTCAAACAACATCTGGTAACCGATGCAAATGCCCAGAAAAGGAATGCCCGCGGCGATCGCACGACGCACCGGTTCGACGAGTCCGCGCGCTGTCAGTTCCTGCATGGAATCGCCGAATGAGCCGACGCCGGGCAGGATGATCCGCGCGGGTGACGACGGAAAATTCCCGCCCGAAGAAACCACCTGCAGTTCCGCGCCGAGGCTGTGCAGGGCGTTCGCCACGCTGCGCAGATTGCCCGCGCCATAATCGATCAAAACAGTGCCGGCCATCTTTTGTTAGAGCGATTCCTTGGTTGAGGGCACCCCGACGACGCGCGGATCCACGGTCACGGCAGTCCGCAGGGCGCGGGCCATGCCTTTGAAAATGGCTTCGGCCACATGGTGTCCATCGCGACCGTAGAGGACTTCCACGTGGATGTTGGCACGCAGGTTGGCGGCCAGCGCCCGACAGAATTCCTCGGTGAGGGTGAGCGGAAAATTCGGTGCCGAAGCCGTGCCCGGCGGCGTGCGGAATTCCAGGAACGGTCGGTTGGACAAATCGATCACCACCCGGGCCAGCGTTTCATCCATCGGCAGGTAGGCATGCCCGTAGCGGGTGATGCCGGACTTGTCGCCCAGCGCCTCGCGGAGGGCGGTGCCGAGAACGATGGCGGTGTCCTCGACTGTGTGGTGTCCGTCGATGTGCAGATCGCCGATCGCCTTCAGTTGGAGGTCGATCAGACTGTGCCGCGAAAACAACGTGAGCATGTGATCGAAAAATCCAATTCCGGTGTCGATGGTGGAATTGCCCGAGCCGTCGAGGTCCAAGGACAAGGTGATGTCGGTCTCGGCGGTTTTGCGTGATTGTGAGGACAGGCGGGTCATCAGTGGCTGGTTATTCGGGATTGAGAAGTTTGGACAGTGCGGCGGGATCGGCAACCGCATGAGCGGGCTGGTCCGCCAACGTGACGCTAACCTTGCCGCCATTTGCGGGGACGGACTTGCGGCAAATCACCCGCAACGGAAGCCGGGTGACCGCCATTTTGAATTCCGCGGAGGCATCGTCAGGCACCGTGACAACAACGGGAAACTGCCGGTAGAGCAAGCCTAACAAATAATCGGTGTGCAGCACTGCGGCATCCTGCATGCCTTCGTGGTCGAGCTGGCAGGCGCTGACAAGAGTTTCAGGAACCGCGCAGCCGAGGTTCAACAGCCGTGCGGTGTTCTGTTTCATCAGACCGGTGGTTGATTTGTCAAAGATCATCGCAACATCGATGATGGGCAAGTTGATCAACCTGCTAGACGGCGGTGATTCCTCGAGCCGACCCTCGACAAGGTGATCCTTCACCAGGATATCGCCCAGCGACATCGCGTAATCGATCCATTCGCGCTGCAAAGTCACGTCGTAGAGATCGAGCGCCGATTGCATGGCGATGGCGACCAATGCGGTGCGGGCATCGGTGGTGGCGGAAGATGCTGATCCCGCGTAGTTTTGAATGACCGCACTGGAGTGGAATTGCGTCCGGAATGCCTTCATCGCGGCAATCGCCTTGTCCTGGAAATTTTTTTGCGCGGATGCGGTAAACAGCGCGGCGTAGGCCGACACCGTTTGCGCGGTGGTGTTAGCATTGGCAATCAAAGGCGGCGGATTGACAGCGGACATTTTCTTGACGCGGATGGGCAGCAGTTTTTCGCGGATCGAATCGATGATCGCGCTTCCTTGCCCGGGAGTGATTGCGAGCTTCTTGGCCGTTTCCTCAAGCGAGTGGCGCGGGACCAGGCTGTTGCGGCGGAAGAACTTCCGTTCCGGGTCGCTTTCCGGAGCCAAGTTGCCGATCCTGGAAAGATCGCAGTAGTTTTTGAGAAAGGCGTACTCTTCTGCAGAGAGATTTTTTTCGAGTTCCTCGGTGACCCAGTAACGGACCTCATCGGGCATGTTGGTTACCGGACCGGTCATGGAAAAGAGGGATTCGCCGAGCGCGAAATTCTTCTCCTGAAACAACATTACCCGTTCCGCCGCTTGGAGAATCGTTTTGTCATTCGCAGCCTGGGCGATTTGCGCCAGACTAAAGGCCACCCTGGCCTGCATCAGAGCGTTGCGATCCGGTCGTGTGACCTGCCATGAGGTGTCGGTGCGCGATGAATAACTACCTCCGTCGATCAGGTCGATGGCGGCGGAGTGGATCAGCATTCCGGCGTTGCCCTTGATGCAGGACAAACAGCGCTTGCGGGCGCTCGACGACAGCACGGGATTCATCGCGGACTGCGCGTAGTATTCCTGCATCGATGTCGGAAACAGCGCGCCCATGTTCTCGATGTTTCCGCTCAAGTCATCGTAAAGGGCGTTCATATTGCGCAAAGTGCTCAAATAGAACGCCTGTTGTTCGGAAGGACTCGTGATTTTCACTGCTGCCGGTTGTGTGCGCAGCTTGCGGGTCTTGCCGTCGTTTGCGCTGTTGACATTCATGTATTCGCGGTCTTCATTCCACATCCGCAGCATCACGGTTTGCGCTTGATGGATGCGGTCGAGATTTGATTCGCGGGAATCTTGCGGGCTGATGGGAAGCCAGCTGACCGGATTGCCACTGGGGCTCAGCCAGAGCATGAACGGAAAGGAAATCGGCCGCTTGATCTCGGCACAAAGCATTGCGGCGAGGATGCCGATTTCCCTGGAGGAATCGACATCGATGAGCACGGGCACGAACTGGCTGTTGATTTCACTGATCAGCTGCGGATCGGTTACGATGTCGTCAAACACGCTGACAACGTTACCATCCAGGTTGGAAGCCGCATAGACGAGCAGAAGTTTGTTCGAATCCCTGGCATACTGAACCACGGCGGGGGTGAATTGCTGCCACTCGATCGGCGACTTGGAGAGGATCTGCATCAGCGGCGAGGGATTGTCGCGAATCTCCTGATTGGCGGGCTTGGGAACGGGCGCGGAATTGCCGCCCGGGCCGCTGTTCCGGCGGCATGCAGATAAAGTCAGCAGGATCAGAATTGAAAAAATCGGAAGCAAAGCAGCGACCGATACGCCGAGCTGTCGAAATCGCTTGGTGGGGAAATTCATGCGATGAAAAATGGTGGTTTTTTGGACGGGCGACAAGCATTTTAAAGAAAAGACTTTCGCTATGGCGGGCGCTGGCTATCATATCCACAGATTTTTCCTATCAAATTGTGATCAGCATTGCCGTAACAAGTCAAAAAGGAGGGGTGGGAAAAACCACTATTGCAATCAACTTGGCACACGCCTTCGCGCGAGCGGGGGTGAGGACCCTGCTGGTCGATGCCGATCCCCAGGGTTCGGTGGGGCTTTCGTTGACCCGGCAATCGCGGATGTTGCCGGGATTTTACGATTTCCTTGAAGATCCCGGCCTGCCGCTGGAAAAACTGCTGGTGCCGACGAGGCTTTCGACCTTTTCCCTGGTCGCCGCCGGTCAAGCAAGCAATTACGAGTCCGGTGGGGGCATTGCCGGAGCACATCTCGCGCGCAGCCGTGCGTTCATGCGCGCCGTTGCGGCGCGGGGCTACGAAATTTGCCTGCTCGACACCGCCGCCGGTCTGTTCGGTGTCTGTGCCGACGTGATTGCCTGCTCGGATGCCGTGCTCATTCCCCAGCAGGCCGAGCCCCTGGGCGTTCGCTCGGTTCCCAAAATGCTCGAAGGCCTGGGCCGCATTCGCATGCTGAATCCGAAACTGCTCGTGTTGGGAGTGGTCCTGACCATGGTGCAAAACGAGCTTGCCGAGAGCCGCGAGGCCGCCCAGGCATTGCGCCAGCTTCTTCCTGCGGAAATGGTTCTGAAAACAGTGGTGCCACGCGATGGAATTTTTGTTAGAGCGAGCGCCAAAGGTCTGCCCGTAGGTGTGCTCGAGGACGGCATGGGGGCGCAATCGGTATTTGACTCACTGCGTGCGGAAATCGAGGCCAAAATGGAGAATAGTAACGTTCGAGCATAATGGACCCTGTGCTTCCATGGGTTGACCCCGGAGAAATGAGAAGGCTAGCCGAAGCATTGCTGAGCGTGGCCGTCCATGAACCGCGCGCGTCGGAAGATGCAGGGTTCGGAGGCGACTTCATCGGCTTCGAAGGATCCTCGACAAGAACCTCCGCAACCCCGGTTGCCCCGGTTGCCCCGGTTGCCCCGGTTGCCCCGGTTGCCCCGGTTGCCCCGGTTGCCCCGGTTGCCCCGGTTGCCCCGGTTGCCCCGGTTGCCCCGGTTGCCCCGGTCGCCCCGGTCGCCGCGGTCGCCGCGCCTGCTGCAACCACGCCGCTTGTGCGTCCGGCATCTGCTGCGGAGGAAGTCGTGCGTTTGCCAATATCCGTGCCCCGGCCTCTGATCATCGCATCTGCCCCTCTCAGGCCCCAGGCACCCGTTCATCAAAACCCGGCAAGTACTTCCGAGGCAGCCAAAGGAATTGTCCCCGCTGCACCTTCAGTCGAAACGCATCTGCTGAACGGCGCATTCAGCATCAGGGAAAAATCGATGCTCGAGCAGATCGCCGAATCATCGCAACGCCCTCAGGTTCAGCCTGATCGCGTTGTTGTTGACGTACCCGCCATGGCAGCAGCTCAAAGTATTGCCCCAAAGCCTCTGCCGGTCGCAACCCCGTCGATGCAGGATCCGGCCCGGCCTGCGCCGTCCGCCCAGTCAGCTCCGCTGAAAGTGCGCGGTCCGTTTCTCGAACGCATGGCCCGATTCCGCGATGGCCTGCACGGACAGTTCGCTGCAAAAGGCGTGTTCATTCTCGACAAGGACGGCTCGGTCATTTTCGACGAAGGCGACCACAGCCGCCTGCATTTCATGGCCCGCAGCCTGGCGATGGCCGCGAAGAAATCATCCGATGGCCCGGGCAATGTGCACGTCAAGGTTGGATCCACCACAATGCTCGAAGTCATCCCGATCGACACCGTATTCGGCCGCATGGTGCTCGGCCTGCTGGTCGAGCAACCTCTCGCGTCCGATTCGGTGGTCAGGATCATCAAGGCATTGCAATCAATGGTCGCACCACCGGCGGCCTGAATTTTTTACTATGGCGCGGGTACTGGTAGGATTGTCCGGAGGAGTGGACAGCGCGGTCGCTGCGGCACTGCTGATCGAGCAAGGCCATGAGGTCACTGCCGCGTTTATGAAAAACTGGATCAATGCCGAGGGAATCCCCGGCGATTGTCCGTGGGAACAGGACATGAACGACGCGCGGGCCGTTGCGAAAAAACTGGGGATCGAATTCCGGGTGATCGACCTGATCGATGCCTACCGCAGCCGCATCGTTGATTACCTGATCGAAGGCTACCGGCAGGGCATCACTCCCAATCCCGATGTCTGGTGCAATCGCGAAATGAAATTCGGCGTCTTTCTCGACTATGCCCTCGCGCAGGGTTTCGAATTTGTCGGCACCGGGCATTATGCGCGACGGCGGGTGCTGGCGGATGGCAGTGCGGCGATCCTTCGCGGCGCGGATCCCAACAAGGATCAAAGCTACTTTCTGGCGATGATGACGCAGTTCCAGGCGGCGCACGCGCTTTTTCCCGTCGGCGAAATGCTGAAACCGGAAGTGCGTAACATTGCGGACCGCTTGGCGCTGCCGGTTGCGGGAAAAAAAGACAGCCAGGGAATCTGCTTCATCGGCGACATCAAAATGAGCGACTTCCTCCGCCATCACCTCGCCGATGCTCCCGGCGAGATTGTCGACACCTCGGGCCGGATCATGGGGCAACACCAGGGACTGCATCTCTACACCCTCGGCCAGCGCAAGGGCCATGGCATCGCCTCGCCGCGCGAGGGAATGGCTTACGTGGTGGTCGGCAAGGACATCGCATCGAACCGGCTGATCGTCGGCTGGGACAGCGGTGACTCACCGGGATTGTATGCTACTACGTGCATAGTAGGAACATTGAACTGGATCAATGAAAAGCTCGAAGGTACACGCGGACTCGAGGCGCAGCCGCGCTATCGCGCCAAAGCCGAACCCTGCGAGGTGGCATACCTGGACAACGGTAAAGCCCGGGTGAGCTTCCAGCGCCCGCAGCGCGCGATCTCGCCCGGCCAGATCTGCGCGTTTTACGAAGGCGGGCGACTGCTCGGGTCCGGAGTGTTCGAAACCACATCGACAGCAGATTGATATCGAGACTTTTACGGAAGCCCATAGGCATCTTTGCGCGCTATGCGAAGATGCGTGCCAGTTCTTCGGGTTCCAATGCCCGCCAGCTTCCTTCTTCCAGGCTGTCGGGCAGTTGCAGTCCGCCGATGGAGATGCGTTTGAGGCCGGTAACGTGGTTCCCGGTGGAGGCGAACATCCGGCGGACTTGATGGTAGCGGCCCTCGTGAAGGGTGATGAGCGCTTCCTTTTCACCCAGAACCTCGAGTTTGGCGGGCAGGAGAGGGCGGGTCTCACTGGCAAGTAGCAGCGTGCCTGATGAGAAAACATCAGCCTCATGTCCTTCAAGCGGTCGATCAAGGGTGACATGATAGACCTTCAGGCATTTCGACTTCGGGTGGATGATCTTGTGCAGCAAGATGCCATCATCCGTCATGAGCAGCAAGCCCGTGGTATCCTTGTCGAGGCGGCCGATGGGGTTGAGACCGGGGTTGCGGAGCGCGAAGCGTTCCGGCAGCAGTTCGTAAATCGTGCTGCCCGGGTCCTCGCTGCTGCATGTGAAGCCGTCCGGTTTGTGAAGCATGATGACAAGAGGCGATGGGGGATCGAGCGCCTCACCACGAAAGAGGATCTGGTTGATAGGCGGCACGTTGTTTTCTCCCAGCACTTTTCCGTTGATGTCGGTGACGGTGCCCGCGCGGATCAGGCGCTGGACTTCCTTGCGTGAACCATAACCGAGATTGGCGAGCAGTTTGACGAGTTTCATGAAAAAATGTTAGATTTTGCCGGCGAAGAGGATTTTGTAGGTTTTGTCCTCCGCGATCTTGCTCCATGTTAGGCCATTCGCTTCGAGAACGGCTTCGTAAGGCAGTTGGCGGTTGGCGACCAGCAGCAATTTCCCTCCGCGCTTGAGGGCGGCGGCGGCGGTTTTGAGAAAGGCCCGGCCGAGATCGATATCGGTTGCCTGCGCGCTGTGAAACGGCGGGTTCATCAGGATGGCATCATAAATTTCCGACAGCCCGGTGGTGACATCATGCCAATGGCAGGTGATCGGGCGATCATGATGAGCGAGGTTCACGCGTGCACAGTCCAGCGCCCGCGCGTCGGCTTCGAACAAATCGATGCGCTGGATTTCGGGACAGCGCTTCAGCGCGGCGTCCGATAGAAATCCCCAGCCCGCACCGAGATCCGCAACGACTCCGTGCAGACCGGCGGGAAGATGATCGGCGAGTAGCTGCGAACCCGGATCGATGTGGTCGCTGCTGAAAATCCCGGCCTTCACGGTGAACCCGGAAATTTTCCGCGCTTCGCCCAGGGCGCGCCATTCGTCGAAGATTTCCTCGCGCCAAGCGCCGTTCTCGTACGCGTGAAAAGCCCGGCATTTGTGTTTCTGGATCGACACGATATTGCCGGTTGCGTTCTTGAGTTGTTTCTCAAAGCGTCCGGCCCCAGCGGTGTTGGGCATGGCGGCAACCAATGTGCCACCCGGTTCCAGCCGGTCGCGCGCGGCGGCGAACCACGCCAGAGTTTCGTCGCGCGACTTGCCGGGCAGCACCAGCACGAGCGGCCATCTTTCCAGCGGCAACGGATCGCTGCGGAAAAATCCCTCCCGTTCCCAGCCGGTGGCAAAATGCTTCCACGGCTGCCAGCCCACAATCGTCGGCCAGGCCTTCAGCGCGGGATGCGGCTGCGCACCGATGAACAAAGCTCGTTCGGGCACGGAAATCCCGTCGTCCCCTGCAAAGGCGAGCATTAATGTTTCAAGGGCCGGATTCACACAGGAGCTTTTACGCCGATCTCGTGCGGCATCAAATCTTTTCTCCCCACAAGCCGGTTTCATCGATCAAATCACTGCCTGGAATTGGCTTTTGGGGCTGGGAACATGGTGAACACACTCATTCCCGCATACGCAAATTCCCATACAAATCACCGCAGAATTTGTTGGATGAAGGCAATGCAATTGATGAAAAATCACTCATTTCACAGCACCCGTATGTTCTGTTCCGGGCGATGGGGATACGCCCCCTGGCATTTCATCAGCCCAGCCAACTTCCGACCAAGGCTCCGATGCATGCCAGGATCAACGCGATGCTGCCCCAGCCCGCCGCGCGTGACCACGGCCCCTGCCGCGCTGTGCCCATGATCGCGGCATTGCCCGCCAGCAGTTGCAGCGCGATCACATGCAGCGGCAGCAGCACGGCATTCACCACCTGGCTCATGAAGATCAGCGGGATCAGCGGCAGTCCAGGCAGTGACACCACACTCACGGACGCGATCGTCAGTCCGATGAACGCGGCGTAGAACCATTGAAAGTGATGCGAGTCGAGGTCGAGCGATGCCGGTTGACCCACGCCTTCGGCAATCGAATAGGCGGTGGCGATCGGCACGATGGCCGCCGCCAACAGAGAGGCTCCCAGTAGTCCCGCCCCGAAAAACACCGTGGCGAAGCGACCCGCCAATGGTTGCAGTGCCTTTGCCGCATCGCCTGCATCCGCAATGTGAATGCCCGCCTTGTTCAGCGTCGCCGCACAGGCGACGGCGATCGCCAATCCGATCACACCCGTCAGCACCGAACCGATCACCACATCCACCCGCGCCCAGCGCAGCGTCTCCAGGGTGATTTTTTTATCCACCGCGTAGGATTGGATAAACGCCAGTCCCCACGGAGCCAGCGTTGTGCCCAGCGCCGCAGCGATGGCGACCCAGCCGGCCGCATTCGTCGGCATGTGAGGAACCACCGAGTGGTGCCATACCGCTTGCCAGTCCGGCGCGGCCAGAATCCCATCGACAATGTAGAGTGCCAGGGAAGCTGAGATCACCAGCAGCACCCGTTCCACCCGGTGATACGATCCGAGCACCACCACCAGCGAGATCAGCACGCCTGCCACCGGTGCGCTGATCCACGACGGAATGCCCACCAGCCCGCCTGCCGCCGAGATTCCCGCATACTCCGCGCAGATCGTGCCGAAGTTTGCAAACAGCAACCCGCAAACGGCGAAGTAACCTGCGCCCCGTCCCCACTTGTCGCGGATGACACCCACAAAACCCTTGCCCGTCGCCGCCCCGAGGCGCACGGCCATCAGATGAAACTGCACCAACAGGATCGTCGAGGCCGGGATGATCCACAGCAGCCGGTAGCCGAAGTCCGCGCCCAGCACCGAGTACGTCGTGATGCCCGCCGGATCATCATCCGAAAGCCCCGCCAGCAGACCCGGTCCCAGCACGGCGAGAAACGCCAGCCACGCCCCGCGACCCGACTTCATCAGCTTGGCAAACCGCAGTCCGATCCCGCGCTGGTGATGTGCCACCGCATGAGGCGGCGCGCTGATTTGTCGCCGCTTGCGGGCGGCGAGCCGAGCCGCTTTAGACAGCATGCGAATGCCTCCCGTCAGTGATGGCAGAGAATTTGCTTTTGCGGTTGGTGTTCATGGGAAGGGATATGCAGGCCTCGCCGCGCGGAGAAAAAGCAGGGGGGCGGTTTCCCATTTTACGCGCCCGGCGGCGGCAGAAATTCCAGGCCGAATTTTTTGGCAATCTCCATGACATGCGGGATGTCCTGCTGTTGCTGCGGAGTCATCGCTCCAATCTCGACAAAGAAGTTTTCGAAGCCTGCGGGGGTGATTACCACGGATAGCTTTCCACCGCTTTTGCTGGTGCAGCAGTAGGTGTGCGGAATCCCGCGTGGCGCAAACAACGTGTCGCCGGTTTTTGCCGTGATGGTTTTTCCAGCGACCATGAATTCGTATTCACCTTCCAGAATCTGGAACGTTTCGTCTTCGCAATGATGGATATGCGGCGGAGGGCCGCCTCCGGGCGTGTCGTGCGACTCAACCACGGCGAGCGTGCCGTTCGTTTCGCTTCCAGTGACGCGGAGGAGCATGGCAATGCCAAGGATGCTCAAGGCCACGCCGCCGTCTTTCGGAACTTGGATGGGGGTCATAAAAAATATCTTTCTACGGCGATTTTCTGTTTTCGCGAACCCGCTGGCAAGCGAATTATTTCATCATGTTTTTTTGTCGCAATACGCTTTTTTCTGCCAGGATGGATATTTACGTATGGTATCGTTCCGGGCGTAAAAGAACATCTTTTTCTGCTCAATTGTAAATTTTTGGACACTGGTATTTGTTAATTATTATTCCAAGGGGAAAATTGGGGACATGCTAACGAACATGCGCAGGTCATCCACGGCGATCAAGCTAGGGAAAGGATTGAAAAGAAATGTCGCAATCAAAAGGCAGGGAACGATTTCCGAGCGTTCCGGTGGGGGGCGGCCGCATCACGCCGTAACGTAATCTACCTTCACCCCACGCTCTCGTGCGCCAACAACGCTGGTGAGTCAGGAAGGACCAGCGAGAGTTATGCACCCTGCCCCCACCGGAACTTTCGGAGAAACTTCCCTGCCTGAAAGGCATCAAAAGGGAACGATCTCCGAGCGTTCCGGTGGGGGGCGGCCGCATCACGCCGTAACGTAATCTACCTTCACCCCACGTTCTCGTGCGCCAACAACGCCGGTGAGTCAGGAAGGAAGATGACCCGTCAACCATCCTGCCCCCACCGGATCGCCAGGGACAGCGATCCCTGCCTTTGAGCATCTCCCTGGCTTGATCGCCGTGGCAGGTCATCGGCATTTCCCTGCTTGACCTGAGCGCTGCGGGTGATAGGTTCGTCACTCATGATCCAAAGAAACATTCACTTGGTCACCGCGCGCAAATCGATGCCGGGTCGTCGCGACTTTCTGGCCAGGGCTGCTTTCGGTGCTGCTTTTCTCGCCGTTCCCGGTGCTTTTGCCGAGGCGCTGACACAGACGCCGAAGCAAACGGAGGGTCCGTTTTACCCCGACCATCTGCCGCTCGACACCGACAATGATCTGCTGATTCTCAATAACTCGCTCACGCCAGCAGTGGGCGAAGTGACTTATTTGAGCGGTCGCATTCTCGATGCCA
This sequence comes from Akkermansia muciniphila, assembly GCA_945860285.1. Taxonomy (GTDB): domain Bacteria; phylum Verrucomicrobiota; class Verrucomicrobiia; order Verrucomicrobiales; family Akkermansiaceae; genus UBA956. The sequence goes on from CAMAQB010000035.1 coordinate 13,038, forward strand.
AGGGCGATCCGTTGCGCGGCGTGGAGGTGGAGATCTGGCAGTGCGATCACGAGGGTTCTTATCTGCACAGCAAAGGACAGAGTGGTGACAAGCGCGACCAGAATTTCCAAGGCTTTGGTCGTTTCCTCACCGGGGAAAAGGGTGAATACCTCTTCCGCACGATCAAGCCGGTCAGTTATCCCGGGCGCTCGCCGCACATTCATTACAAGGTCAAGGCCAAGGGCAGGGACCTGCTGGTCACGCAATGTTACATCAAGGGCGATCAGCGCAACAACAAGGACATGGTGTTCAAGAACATCAAGGATGAAAAAGCCCGCGCCGCCATCGAGGTCGATTTCGTGCCGATGAAAAACGCCAAAGCGGGTGAACTCAGCGCCACGTTTGACATCGTGCTCAGCCTCACGCCGGAAGGCTGAGTCGATGGTCTTTGCGGGTTGTGCACAAGGCATTCAAAAGGCTGGGAACGATCTCCGAGCGTTCCGGTGGGGGACGGCCACGAATCCTCACAACGCAACCAACCTTCACCCCACGCCCCCGTTCCCAAACAAAGCCGGTGAGTCAGGAAGAATCATCAAGACCTAACCACCCTGCCCCCACCGGAACTTTCGGAGAAACTTCCCTGCCTGTGAGAGTTCGGGCATTCTGAATATGCTTTCCAAAATCAATGACTCGTGTTTTCTTGGCACGTGCCAGCTTCCGTGGAAATCGTCGATATCATCCTGCCGCTCGCCGTCTCGGAGGACCAATCGGCGTGGCGCGCTGCGGCGGCCGAAAAATTGAAAATCGCCGCGTCGAGGATCAAAAGTCTGAAGCTGCGCAAGCATTCGATCGATGCCCGCCAGCGCACGATCAAGGTGCAGTTGCGGCTGGAACTGGGCATCGATGCCGAGCTTCCTGCGGACCAGCATCCGGCGTGGACCTGTGCTCCGCTCGCCGCGAAGCCAAAAACAGCGGTGATCGTCGGCTGCGGCCCGGCGGGAATGTTCGCGGCACTTCGCTGTCTGGAGCGCGGCATCAAACCGATCATCCTCGAACGCGGCAAGGATGCCAGCGCGCGGCGCTTCGATCTGGCACCTCTGCTGCGCGAGGGCCGGGTGATTGAAGACTCCAATTATTGCTTCGGCGAAGGCGGTGCGGGCACGTTTTCCGATGGCAAACTTTACACGCGCGCCACCAAACGCGGCCACGTCGCCACCATCTACGAAATCCTGGTGGCCCACGGCGCACCGGAAAAAATCCTCACCGATGCCCATCCGCACATCGGTTCGAACCTGCTGCCGAATGTGGTCAAAGCGATTCGTGCTTCGATCCTCGCCGCCGGTGGCGAGGTCCATTTTCAAAGCAAGGTTGTCGATTTCCTCATTGATCACAATACCTTGCGCGGCGTGCTCTGCGCGGATGGCAGGACTTTCGAAGGCGACTCCGTGGTGCTTGCCAGCGGACATTCCGCGCGCGACATCTATCGGCTGCTGCAGCGGAAAAACATTCTCATGGAGAAAAAAGCGTTCGCTGTCGGAGTGCGCATCGAACACCCGCAGGATTTGATCGATCAAGTGCAGTATCACATTCCGCGTGGTGAGCAGCGTCCGCGATTGTTGCCTGCGGCCCGGTATCGACTGGCGACAAAAATCGACGATCGGGGCGTGCACAGTTTTTGCATGTGTCCCGGCGGCTGGGTGGTGCCGGCGGCGACGGAAAACGACGAGGTGGTGGTCAACGGCATGAGCCTGGCGCGACGTGATTCGCCTTTTGCCAATAGCGGTCTGGTGGTGACGGTGGAACCGGAGGATACTGATGCGTTTGCCGGTGAGCACGGCATTCTTTCCGGCATCGCGTTTCAAAAAAACCTGGAATGCCTTGCAAAAAAATCCGGTGGCGGCGGCCAGAAGGCTCCGGGTCAGCGGGTGGCGGATTTTTTGAAAGGGAAAATTTCCAACGACCTGCCGCCGATGAGTTATTTCCCCGGAGCCACGTCCGCGCCCCTTCATGAACTGATGCCGGCATGGATCGTCGGACGCATGCGTTCGGGCCTGAAATTGTTCGGCAATCAAATCCGCGGCTACAACGGTCATGATGCCTTGATGCTGGGATTTGAAACGCGGACCAGTTCGCCGGTGCGGATTCCGCGCGATGAGGAAACGCTGCAACATCCCTTGCTGGCGCGATTGTTCCCCTGTGGCGAAGGCGCGGGATACGCCGGAGGCATTGTCAGTGCGGCGATGGATGGCCTGAAAACCGCCGACGCGCTCTAACCATTGTGGGGAATTTCAACGATGCGGAGAAAGAAAACCACTGAGAGCCGCTGAAAGTGCTGTAAATAGGAATTCATCAGTGATGGCGTCAGTGGGCATCAGAGGGTTGATGTGATCGCCTTACCTTGTGCATTCCAATTCACGGTCAGCTTGGTAATGCTCACACCCCGATCGGATGCCAGGTGGTTTTGGTTTCGATGAAATCGCGGATGTGATAGAGACCCTGCGCGTTGTCCGCATGCCAGTCGATGCTTTTTTCAGCCGCCAGCAGTTTCACACGTTTGACGTTTTCGGCAGCGCCCTGCTGGAGAACGATGCCTTCCTCCGCGGTCGCCACCGCGCTCACGCCGCGCAGATGGGCGTGGGTGGCGAAGGTGGAAAGCAGATCGCCGCGCTGACCTGTTAGAATGTTGACCACCCCGCCGGGAAGTTCGCTGGTGGCGAGCATTTCACCTAACAAAATCGCCGGATAGGGATGGCTTGCCGATGCCAGTGCCACCACGGAATTGCCGCTGGTGATGACCGGCAGCACCAGCGACAGCAGGGCCAGCAACGGGAAGTCATCGGCAGCGATCACCCCGATCACTCCCATCGCTTCAGTGACGGTGAAGTTGAAATGCGCCGATGCCACGGGATTCACACTGCCGAGCAGCGCTTCGTATTTATCCGTCCAACCGGCGTAATGCACGATGCGGTCGATGCTGGCGGTGACCTCCTTGTCTGCCGCCGCCTGACCCATGCCCGCGAGGCGGATGGCGCTGCTCATTTCACTGCGTCGGGCCTCCAGCATCTCGGCGAGCCGATAGAGAATCTGGCCGCGGTTGTAGCCGCTTCGTTTCGCCCATGCCGCACCCGCTTTGGCCGCCGCTTCCACGGCATTGCGCAGGTCCTTGCGAGAACATTGCGGCATGTTGGCAACAAAGCGACCCTGGTCATCGTGCCAGGCGGTCACGCGACCGCTTTCCGAACGGATGAATGCACCGCCGACATAACATTTGGGAGTTTTGGTGATGCTGATGCGGGCCATGGTTCAGAACGGTTCGAAGTTGCCCGCGAGCCTTAGCAGCATGGCCCGGGAATGGCAAGGAAATGCCTCGTCATCTCATGGGTAAAAAATTCGCAAAATCGGTCCATTCGATGAAAAATAAAACAAATGCGCCCCGTATTTAATTTAAGATCAACAAACTATCAAGAAAATGTTATATTTTTTCGCGCACGAAAAAGTCATAAACCTTTGATTTTGCAACAAAAACTGTCCGATGAAGTGTCGGAAAAATTTCTTCAGCGAATATAAAGTATTTGATTGACCTTAGTTTGGATTTGAAGTGTACTGGGGTGTGTCCAAGTGGACTCGTGATTCATGGCCTTTAGCCTCCCCAAATTCAGCGGCTTTATCGAGCACAAGGTTGACCCGAAGTATCGGATCGCCATTCCTGCGGCGTGGCGCGCGACGGAAGGGGAGCAGTTTGTGTTACAGCAGTTCTTGAAAAATGGCTTAACAATCATCCGGGTGCTGACAGTGGAGGCGCTCGAGGCTATGGTGACAACCATCGAAAATCACAGCAAACGCACGGCTGGGGAGATTCGAGAAGCAAAGGAATTTTTGTATGCCCACATTCTAACAGTGACACTCAACGCGCAGGGCAAGTTGTTGATCCCCAAGGAATGGAGTGAACGTGCCAATATCAAAGCCGAGTCCAGTATCGTTCTGGTGGGGCGCGGTGATTATTTTGAAATCTACAATTCTTCTGACTACCCGACAATTGATCGATCGCAGAAAGCCCGCGTTTTTGAATCGATGGCGGATTTGGGAATCTTTTCGAGCTGATGTGTGATGCAACCATTTTTTTATCATTGGACGTTCTTATCCCTGGCTTTGAGGGGCCTGGGTGGGATTTCCCTGGTGAAAAAAGACAGTTTTTTGGCTGGGCGGAGGAAAGGGCAAGGGACGGCTCTTTCCCCGCCAAATTTTTCCGCACTCGTTTGTTGGGTGCAAAGCTGGATGCCTCAACCGCTGTGTTGCGCGTTCGAAATGGGATCCGGCTGCGGGGCTGCGACCCATCCACATCATGGATTTCTCATGGCTGGGCGGGAAGAGGAGCAAGGGACGGCTCCCTTCCCGCCATATCATCGGCCGGTCCTGCCCGATGAGGTGGACTTTTGGATGGATGCCAAGCCGGACGACCTGATCATTGACGGCACTCTGGGCGGCGGTGGTCACAGTGAAATGTTTTTGCGAAAGAGCGCCACCGTGCTCGGCGTTGATCGCGACCCGCAGGCAATTGAATACGCGGCAGACCGGCTTCGCCCGTTTGGAACTTCTTTTCGCCCCTTTTTAGCGAACTATTCGGAGATGCGACAGCACCCCGGGCTGGCCGATGGTCAGTTGGTCGATGGCGTGTTGCTGGACCTTGGGGTGTCCTCTCATCAGATCGACACAGCGGAGCGGGGGTTTTCGTTTCAGAAGGACGGTCCGCTCGACATGCGCATGGGGCCTGATGCCGCACTCAGCGCGGAGCAGTTCGTCAATGAGGCATCGGAAGATGAATTGTTGCGGGTATTGCGCGACTTCGGTGAAGACCCCCAGGCGCGTCGGATTTGCCGGATCATCGTAGATCGACGCAAAAAAAAACCATTTGCCCGCACCGGCGATCTTGCGTCGTGCATTGAACAGGCGCTCGGTCGTCATGGCAGGATTCATCCCGCGACGCGGACATTCCAGGCGATTCGGATGCGGGTCAACCAGGAGCTTGACATGCTCACCAAAGCTCTCGTTGAGGCGACGGCCTGCCTCAAACCGAATGGCCGGTTGCTGGTGATCACCTTTCACAGTTTGGAGGACAAAATAGCGAAACACTTTTTCCAGCATCATGCCAAGCCGATGATCGACGATCCCACCTGGCCCGCGCCTCGGGAGAACCCGGAGTATTATCTCACCCTGCCCGTCCGCAAGGCCATTGGCCCTGGGCAAAAAGAGCTTTCCACCAATCCACGGTCCCGCAGCGCGAAACTGCGGGTCGCCATGCGCAACAACCGACCCTTTGTCACGTCATGAACAAGTCACGCACCAACACTTCCTCCCATCCTTTCGTGAACCTGATTTTCGTCCTCGCCGTCGGCATCGCCGCGACAGGGGCCGTCAAGCATGTGCTGTATCGCAATGAACAAATCCAGACGGTTCGCAAAATCGAACTCACGGAAAAGAACATCTCCTCCATCATGCAGGACGAAATTCCCGGCGTGCAGGCGGAAATCTCGCGTCAACTGGTGCGATACGACATCAGGGAAAAATTGCGGAAAAACGGCAGCGAGTTGCGGGAGTATCCCCCGGGGTTTCCAGAAGTGATACGGGTCAAGCCGCTAGCGGATCCGGAAAAATTTGTCAGTCCTTGATCGATGTTCCAATCGTTCACCACCCGATGCACCATGCTGTTCCTCTTCATCACGGCGGGGTTCAGCCTGCTGTCGTGGCGGTTGATTGAAATCCAGTATTTCAATCGCAGGACCTACCAGGAGGCATCGAAAAACTGCAGCTCGACCCAAACCGTGCTCGAGGGGCAGCGCGGCCACATCCTCGATTGCAACGATGAATTGATCGCCCGCAGCATTCCCGAAGCGAGCCTGTTTTTGGACCGCTATGCATTGGACAATCACGAGCTGTGCGCCTATGCGCTGGCTTGGAACCAGCTGAGTTTGTCATCCGGTTGGGCGGGCATGACCGAGGAGGCGAAGCGGAAGAAACTGCAGCCGCTGGTGAAAAAAATGCTACGAACCGAGAAGGAAACAGATCTGGAGAAAAATCATCTTGACTATGCGATCGGCTATCTGGCGCCGGTGCTGCGCATCAAACGGGAGGAACTCCGCAAGCGCATCGAAGACAATTCCAAGATGTGGTTTGCCGTGGAGAAAAAAATGGATGAGGAGACCTTCGACCGGGTGCAAGCGGTGATCGATGATCAAAAGATCCAGGGATTCAGCCTGGAAAAAACATCGCGACGCCTCTATCTGTCCCCCGAACTAGCCAGTCACGTGGTGGGTTACGCCACCCCGGTGTCGAACACGCACGGCACCAACACCTACTTGAAGGAAGTCGGCAAAACCGGCGTGGAATCCGCCATGGAAAAAATTCTGGCGGGCAAGGATGGCTATCGGATCACCAACACCAACGCGCGGGGTTTGTTGATCAGCGCCGAACCCGGACTGACCATGCCGCCGCGCCCGGGCATGAACGTCCAGCTTACGCTGGACATGGGAATTCAGAGGATCATCGAGGAGGAATTGCACGCCGCGATCGCGGAATACAAAGCGGCGCTGGGATGCATCATCGTGATGAACCCAAAGACGGGTGGCATCCTCGGCATGGCGAGCAACCCGACCTTCAATTTGAATACCAAGGAGGACATCAACACCAAGGGCACCAATCTGGCCACGCAGATGATCTACGAACCGGGTTCGACTTTCAAGGTGATCGCGGCGGCCGGGGCCTTGAACGAAAAGTTGTTGACTCCGAACACGCCGATTTTTTGCCACAACGGATTCTTGAAACAAGGCACACTGGAAATTGATGAGAGCGACCACGCATACGGTACTCTCAGCGTGGAGTGGGTGTTGGGGAAATCCAGCAACATCGGCATTTTCAAAATCGCATCGCTTCTCGGCAGGCCGCAATTCTTCGACTATGTGGGTGCTTTTGGTTTTGGAAAAAAAACCAACATCCAGCTCAGTTGGGAAGAGCCGGGTCGATTCACCGCCACCGACAACCCCACCATATTTTCGCGGATGACATTTGGCTATGCGATCAACGTGACCCCGTTGCAGATGGCCTGTGCGTATTCGGCCGTCGCCAACGGGGGAAAGCTGCTGAAACCACAAATCGTGAAAGCAGTGATTGCGAACGATGGCACGCGGATCCAGGAAATCAAACCGGAACTGGTGCGCGAGGTGATCAGCGGATCCACAGCGGGCAAGCTGCGTCAATGCCTGACCACGGTGGTCACGAAAAAAGGTACGGCGGTGCAGGCTGCGGTGCCGGGATACAAGGTGGCGGGAAAAACGGGAACCGCGCAAAAATTCGACACGGGCAGAAAGAAATACTATGAACATCGTTATACAGTATCGTTCGCAGGCATGCTGCCCGCCGAGGACCCCGCCTTCGTCTGCATCGTGGTCATCGATGACCCGATGACCAACACCGTCCCCCGCTACGGCGGAACCATCGCCGCGCCAACTTTTGCCAAGGCTTCCGCCCGCATCGCGGATCACCTGCGACTCACCCCCACGGAGGAAGTGGAGCCCCGCATCGTCGACCAATGAAACTTTCCCAGCTCATCAAACTGCTCGACCGGCCGATTGTCTCCGGCCCCGTGAACACGACGGTATATACCGTCACGGCTGATTCGCGTACGGTTGAAACGGGCGCAATCTTTGCAGCCGTGAAGGGCGAATCGGCGGACGGCAACAGCTATGTCGCAAAAGCCCTTCAGGCCGGTGCGGTGGCGGTGCTTTCGGAACGCGCACCGCAGGCCGATTTCCCTGCGGACAAAACCTGGATTCATGTAGCCGATGCACGACGTGGCCTCGCCGCCTGTGCGGTGGCTTTGGCGGGGAATCCCGCAGCAAAAATGAAAATGTGCGGCATTACCGGAACCAACGGCAAGACCACCAGCGCGTTTTTGGTGCATCATTTGATGAAGAAATCATGGCATCGCGCGGGCATGTTGGGAACCGTGCGCATCGACGACGGCGAGACCATCGTGACCGCCACCGGCACCACGCCCGACCCTGTGGAATTGCAGCAATTCCTCAAGCGCATGGCGGATCACGATTGCCGTGGAGTCGCGATGGAGGTTTCCTCGCACGGCATCGACCAGCACCGCGTCACCGGAATTGCCTTTGATGCCTGCGTGTTCACCAACCTCACCCAGGATCATCTGGATTATCATATCACGATGAACCGCTACTATCTCGCGAAACGGGCATGGTTTGAGGCACTTGCCGCCGATCCCTTGGGCAAAAAGCCCGTCGCTGTGATCAATGGCGATGATTCCTATGGCGTTGATCTTGCGGAGTTTTTGAATGGGAAAATGCAGGTGATCACCTTCGGTTTTTCCGTGCACTGCGATTACCGCATCAACAACCTGCGTCAGTCGGCGAGGGGAATGGAATTTGAACTCAATCACAAGGGTCGTCGATTTCTGGTTCGTGCACCGTTGATCGGTCGATTCAATGCCTATAACGTCACCGGAGCCCTTGCCGCCGCCTCCGCATGCGGCATCCCGCTGCGTGAATCCGTACCGCTGATGGCCGATGCACCGCAGGTGCCGGGTCGCATGGAAAATGTCGGCAACGCCGGTGGCGCGACGGTCTTTGTGGATTACGCCCACACTCCGGATGCCCTGGAAAACGCCTGCCGCACCCTGCGCGAACTGGAGCCGGGGCGCCTGATCACTGTGTTCGGTTGTGGCGGCGATCGCGACCGGAAAAAACGTCCGCTGATGGGAGAAGTCGCCGCGCGACTCAGCGATTATTGCGTTGTCACCTCGGACAATCCGCGCAGTGAGGATCCCGATGCGATCATTCGCGATATTCTCTCCGGCATGGGCGGCACGCACCACATCGCGATCAGTGATAGGGCGGAGGCGATCTTCAAAACCATCGAGGCAACCAAGGCGGGCGACATCGTGCTGATTGCCGGCAAGGGTCATGAAACCTATCAGCAGTTCGCCGATCGCACGATCGATTTTGATGACAAAAAAGAGGCCGCCAAAGCGCTGCGTGAGCGCGTTCTAGCTGCCGCCAAATATCGCGAATCAAAACCCGCCCGCAAAACTCACAGCCCGCGCCGCAAGGAGCCGTGAACCCATGACACCCATCACCGCACAACAACTTGCCCAAATCATCGGCGCCATGATCGTCGCCGGAGATCCGCTGGCATTGGCCCGCGCGGGGGTGTCGACCGACACGCGCCGGCTCGGCGAAAGCTGTGTCTTTTTCGCGCTGCGCGGCGACAATTTCGATGCCAATGCCTTCGCTCTCCAGGCCTTGGAGCAGGGAGCCGCGATCGTCGTGGTCAGTTCGTGGCAGGGCGGCGAACCCGCCGTGGGTGCAGTGCTGATGGTCGACAATACTCTAACAGCTTTGCAAAACCTCGCGGCCTGGTGGCGCGATCAACTGCAGTTGCACGTGGTTGCTCTGACGGGCTCGAATGGCAAAACCAGCACCAAGGATTTCACCGCCTCGGTGCTCGCGCAACAATACGTCGTCAATGCCAGCCGCGGCAATCTCAACAACCACATCGGACTGCCGCTGACGGTATTGGCAACCACCCCGGAACATACGGCCGCTGTTTTTGAAATGGGCATGAACCACGCCGGTGAAATCGCACCGCTGGCGACGATCGCCCGACCGCAGATCGCCATCATCACCAACATCGGCAGCGCCCACATCGAGTTTCTGGGTTCGCGCGAGGCGATTGCCCGCGAGAAAGCCGCGATTGCCGGCGGGTTGACTGAGCGCGATGTGTTGATCGTGCCGCACGATTGTGATTTTCTTGAGCTGATCACATCCCTCACCCGCGCTCGCATTGTCAGCACCGGTTCGGAAATGGATGCGGTGCGGGCGGAAAACGTGCATGAAAAAAATGGCAGCGCGTGTTTTTCGTTAGTAATCGACGGGCAGGGCAGCGCTGAAGTGGAATTGCCCGTGGCCGGCCGGCACATGGTCGCCAACGCATTGCTCGCCGCCGCCGCCGGACATCTGCTCGAAGTGCCATTGCAAAACATCGCGACGGGTTTATCGCAGGCGGTTCTCACCAGCGGCCGACTCCGTCGTTTCGTGAGTCGCGGCGTCACGGTTTTTGACGATACCTACAACGCGAATCCTGAATCTGTCATCGCCGGTCTGGAAACACTGGCCCAGGCTCCGGTCGCAGCGCAGGGCAGTCGATATGCCGTGCTGGGCAGACTGGCCGAACTGGGTGAACACGAGCACGATGGCGCACGCCGCATCGGCAGTTGCATCGTGAAAAACGGATTGTCAGCAGTCGCCGTGGGCGAGGGGGCCGATGTGATTTCGCGTTATGCCGGACCCACCGCGCGTCACTTTGCCAATCGCAGCGATGCGGCGGACCATCTGAGGCAAACCCTGCAAGAGGGCGATGCCGTTTTGTTCAAAGGCAGCCGGATCTCCGCGATGGAGTTGCTGATGAAGGAAATTTTCCCAACAAACTGATGTTATACTGGATCTATCAATACTGGAAAGAAACCTTCGCCCTGGAAAATGCCAACGGCACGGAGGGATGGGCGCATACGTTCGATGCTTTGAACCTGTTCCGTTACATCACATTTCGCGCCGCAGTCGCCTGCCTGCTTGCATTTTCTGTTAGTGTGGCTGTGGGACCACGGGTGATCCGCAAGTTGATTTCGATGAAACTCGGCCAGCCGATCCGCACCGCTGCCGAAGTGCACAAGCTGGCGGAATTGCACGGCGGAAAAATCGGCACTCCCACCATGGGCGGCGTGCTGATTCTCGGTTCGGTGCTCATCGCCACTCTCGTATGCGCCAATCCGCTCAACCCTTTTGTCGCCGTGTGCGCCTGCACAATGGGTGCCTGCGGCCTGCTGGGATTCTGCGATGATTACAAAAAAGTGAAGGAGAAGAAGTCTGATGGGCTGAGCGGCCGAAGCAAGTTGTTCTGGCAGTTGCTGATCGCATTGATCGCCTCATCATTCATTTATTTCAAAAAGGAAATTTCCGGCTTCGGCGACCCGACACATGGTTTCATCCTCGGCAAGGAATCGATCAATATCGATGCGATTTGTTTCCCGCTTTTCAAATCCCCCTTGATTCATCTCGGCTGGTTGGTCATCCCGTTTTTCACCCTGATCATCATGGGCTGCTCGAACGCGGTGAATCTCACCGACGGTCTCGACGGCCTGGCAACGGGCTGCACGATCACCACGGCATTGGCGTATTCGATCCTCGCGTATCTGGCCGGGCATTTTTTCCTGGCGACCGACTACCTGGTCATTCCCCACAATCAATTCATCGGCGAGCTTGCGGTGTTCCTGATGGCGCTTGTCGGTGCCGGTTTCGGATTTCTCTGGTTCAACTGTCATCCCGCCCGCGTTTTCATGGGCGACACCGGTTCGCTAGCCATCGGCGGTGCGTTGGGAACCGCCGCGATTTCGACCAAGCAGGAACTGCTGCTGGTGATCATCGGCGGGATTTTCGTCATGGAAGCGATGTCGGTGATCCTCCAGGTCGGCAGCTTCAAACTCCGCAAAAAACGAATCTTCCGGATGTCGCCCATCCACCATCACTTCGAGCTGGGTGGCTGGCATGAAAGCCAGGTCATCATCCGTTTCTGGCTGCTTTCGATCATGTTCGCCCTCTTCGGTCTTGCCCTGTTGAAAATCCGATGACCCTGCACGGAAAAAATGTCGTGATCCTCGGCGCGGGCCGCAGCGGCCGCGCCGCCGCCGCGCTGGCCCTGCGCGAGGGTGCGACCGTGTCGGTTTACGACGAAGCCGCGAGCATCAGCGGATTCACCGCGGAGGTCGCATTGCATCCGGCTGCTACTACGTTTATAGGAGAAAGTGTCGTCAGCGACCTGCTGGTCGTCAGCCCCGGCATCGACACCTACGGCCCGCTGGTCCAGTCATTCTCCCGGCACGCGGGGAAGGTGGTGGGCGAAATGGAATTCGCCTGGGGTTACTACGATGGCATTACCATCGTGATTACCGGCACCAACGGGAAAACAACAACCACGGAAATCATCAGCGCGATTCTCAACTGCAGTGGCATTTCCTGCGTGCCCTGCGGCAACTACGGCACGCCGCTCGCGGAAGTGGTGCTGGCACAGAACACACCGGAAGTCATTTCCCTCGAAGCCAGTTCGTTTCAGCTCGAAACCATCGACCGCTTCAAACCGCAGGTGGCGTTGTGGTTGAATTTCGCGCCCGACCACATGGACCGCTATGCCAGCGTGGAATCCTATCGCCAGGCCAAGTTGCGGATCTTTGAAAACCAGGATAGCACCTGCACGGCGGTGGTGCGCAAGGGCTCGGGCCTGCCCGCGCTCGCCGCTCGGGTGGTCGAATTTTCCACCGAAGACGCTAGTGCCGAATGGTTTTCGAACGGCATCATCGTCTGTCATCACGGCGTCGAAGTACTGCACATGGAAAATGAAACCTGTTTGCGCGGTTTGCACAATGCGGAGAACATCATGGCGGCGCTGGCGGCCTGTGAGGAGCTGGCGAGACCGCTGCAATACAAGGAGGCGTTCAAGACCTATGTGCCACCGCCGCACCGCTGCGAACTGGTGCGCACCCTCGACGGAGTGGAATATCTCAACGACTCCAAGGCCACCAATTTGCACGCCCTGGAAAGCGCGTTGCGCTCGCAGACCCGCCCTGTCGTGCTGATCGCGGGTGGAAAGGAAAAAGGGCTCGACTACAGTCCCGTCGTCCCGCTGCTCCAACAGAAGGCGCTGGCAGCCGTCACCTTCGGGCAGATCGCCCGTTCCCTCGGCGGGGTTCTGTCCAAGGGAGTCGGCACGACCGTGGTGGCTACTTTGGAAGAGGCGGTCGATGCGGCGCGCAAACTCGCTCCACGCGGGTCAACCATTCTTTTTTCCCCGGGTACTTCCTCCTTCGACATGTTTACCGGTTACGAACACCGGGGCGACACATTCCGCAAACTGATCAATGAACTTCTCTAACAAACCGATTATGAAACTACGTCCCATGCCCGTGAAACGCAAGCCATTGAAACGAGGCTTATTCCGCACGCTGCACGCCCGTATCGGCGGAAAAACGCACAAGGCCGCCACAACGGCTGATCCATCCCAATTGACCGGAGATATTCCCAACATGAACGTCGGACGCGCGTTGATCGTGATCGCCGTGCTTCATGTTGTGGGAATCGGCGGTGTCTTCCTGCAAAAGCATTATGAAAACAAAATGGCATCCCGCGACCCGGGAGAATCCCCGCCTGCGGAGAATCCCACGGCGGCAGCAGGATTGACCGGGGAAAAATCCAAGTCGGGCGCGCTCACCGACATCAAGGACCTGCCGCAAATTCAAAAAAACGATGGTCGTCACATGGTGGTGCTGGGCGACACCTACGAATCGGTGGCGCACAAATGGGGCATCAACGTCGAGAACCTGCGCAAGGCGAACAACAGTGTGCCCTTGTGCTCCGGTTTGGTGCTGCGCGTGCCGCCTCGTGAGATTGTAGCGCTTGATCCGCCCGAAATGGCCGCACTTCGCAAAAACCAGCAAGCAAAGGACGACGTTCCCGCCGGATCGGCGCAGGTTCCGCGGGCCATCCGCGTGACTCCGAATCACAATTACCAAGCAGTGCCGAAAGCCACGCCCGTTGAGACGATCAGCTCGACGCGTCCGCAAAAGTACACGGTGAAAAGGGGTGACACGGTCAATACGATCGCACGCCGCTACGGCATTGGCACATCGCAGTTGATGAAATACAACAGCATCGGCAAATCGGGTTGGCTGAAAGAGGGCCAAACTTTGAAAATTCCGGCCAAAACCAACTGATGCCCCGCCTCGCGACATTTTTGATCTGCGCCTCGGTCGCCCTGCTGGTGGCCATGGGCATGGTGATGTTGGCGAGCACAAGCTACTGGGTGAGCGGTGTCGAACAACCACACTTTCTCATCAACAGGCAGACGGGGGTTCTGATTGTCTCGCTGGTCTGCTGCTGCGTTCTGGTTTTCTTGAAGCCCGATCAATTGCGTTCGCTTGCCCCATGGGTCTACGGATTCGGAGTTGTGTTGCTCGCCTTGTGCTACGCGCCCTACGTGGGCGTCAAAATCAACGGTGCGAGCCGCTGGCTCGATTTTCCGGGGCTGCCGCGTTTTCAGGCATCGGAAATCGGCAAGATCACCACCATGGTCGGCATTGCGGCATGGTATGCGGGGCGGGTGGCCGAGTTGCGCACGTTTTGGAAAGGCTTCGTGATTCCCGGCGCGATTCTCGGTTTGCCCACCATGCTGATTTTTTTCGAAAAGGACATGGACACGGCGATGGCGGTCGGTCTAACAGGAATTCTGGTGCTGGTCTGCATCGGTGTGAAGCTCCGCTACATCACACCGGTGGTTGTCGCAGTGATCGCGGTGGGCTACGTGGTGATCATCAATGACGACACCCGGCGACAGCGCATCGAGGCCTGGCAGCACCTGGAGGAAAACCTGAAGGAATACCAGGACATCAACCGCCAGCAATGGCGCTCTTTGCTGGGATTTGGCAATGGCGGGGTCGAGGGTCGCGGGCTGGGGAACGGCATCGAAAAACACGGCTACCTGCCCGAAGCGCACACGGATTTCATTTTCCCGGTGATCGGCGAGGAACTCGGGCTGTGGTTCACGCTGGGTGTCGTCATCTGCTACATCGCTTTCGGCATCGGCGGATTCATCATCGCGATGAATGCGCCCGACATGTTCATGCGGACCATGGCGGTGGGACTGACGATGCTGCTGTTGATTCCTGCGTTCATCAATATTGCGGTGACCGTGGGATTGTTCCCCAACGCCGGACTTCCTCTCCCATTCATCAGTTATGGCGGCACAAACCTGATGTTTTCCCTTTGGTCGGTGGCTCTGCTGATCGGCATCAACCGTGAGAGCGTCAAATGCGAACGCCTGACAACCCCGGAGTTCATGCACACGCCGGTGCCGATGAAGCTCTGATTGCAAAATCAGGAAAACAGTTCGCGGCAAAGCAGGCAACTGCCGTCCTGGCAACCGCGGGCGGTGCAGTGCTGGCGCCCGGCGAAAATGATCTGCAGGTGCAGTTTGTTCCATTTGTCGCGCGGAAAAAGTTTTTTCAAGTCCGCCTCGGTTTGTTCGACCGATTTTCCCGAGGAAAGTTTCCAGCGATGGGCCAATCGATGGATGTGGGTGTCGACGGGAAACGCGGGAACGCCGAAGGCCTGGGCCATGACCACCGAGGCGGTCTTGTGCCCTACGCCCGGCAATGCCTCGAGCGCCGCAAAGTCCTGCGGCACCTCGCCGCCATGTTGTTCGACGAGAATCCGGGAGAGTTCCACGATCGCCACACTTTTCCGCGGTGACAGCCCACAGGGGCGGATGATTTCCTTCACGCTCTCCACCGGGACGTTCATCATCGCCCGCGGTGTGTCGGCTAACCGGAACAGCGCGGGGGTGACGAGGTTGACGCGGGCGTCGGTGCACTGGGCCGAAAGCAGAACCGCCACCAACAAGGTATAGGCATCCTGGTGATCGAGCGGAATCGGCGTTTCCGGATAGAGTTGCTCCAATCGATCCAGCAAATACGCGGCGCGTTCCTTCCGGTTCATGGCGTTGTTGCTTGGGCCACGTAAGGGCTTTCGTGCAGTTGGTTGGTTTTGCGACCGCTGAGAATCAGCCACCATTCATACATGCAGCCGGTCACGATCGTTGCGACCAGCACGAGAAACAATGCGGTGATGCCGATGTCCACATAAGCATTCGTTAGAGCACGTCGGGCGGCTTCCAGTTTTTCCGGGGGCAGTCCGGCGGCGATGGCGCTTTGGTGTTTGGCGATCGCAGGCAGGAAACCGGCTGCCTTGGGCGAAAAAATTTTCATCCATCCGGCGGTAAAGGTGACCACGGTGAGGAACATCATCGGCACCAGTGTCACCCAGGAGTGGCGCACCCGGCCCATCTTGATCAGGATCGTGGTGCCCAGGCAAAAGGCGATCACCGCGAGCAGCTGGTTGGAGATCCCGAAGATCGGCCACAGGCTTTTCGCGATGCCCTCGGGGTCGATGGCCCCCTGATAGAGAAAATACCCCCACGCGGATACCAGCAAAAACGTTGCGGTGACATTGGCGCTCCACGAGGCGGTGTTCTTGAGCCGGGGCACGAAGGTGCCGAGAAAGTCCTGCAAGATAAAGCGTCCGACGCGTGTGCCGGCATCAAGGGTGGTGAGAATGAACAAGGCCTCGAACATGATCGCGAAGTGATACCACAGCGACAGCGCGTCCTTGCCCTTGAAGACCTTTTGAAACATCACCGCCATGCCCACCGCAAAGGTCGGCGCCCCACCGGACTTGCCGATCATTGTCTCTTCCTGCAATTGCGACGCGAGCTGCCGCATTTCCGTTAGAGTCACGGCATACTCGGGACCGTAGGCATTGATTTTGGCGATCTGTTGCTCCACCGCCACCGGATCCTGCGGGTTGATGGGGGAGTTGATCGCGAAATACTGCCCCGGCGGCAGTACCGAGGCGGCGATGATTGCCATCAGTGCGACCAGCATTTCCACCACCATCGCACCATAGCCGACGAGTTTGATTTCCCTTTCGCGCGAAAGGAGTTTCGGCGTGGTGCCGGAGGAAATCAGCGAGTGGAATCCACTGACCGCCCCGCAGGCGATGGTGATGCAGACGAAGGGGAACACCGGTCCGGGTACGACAAAACCCGAACCGTCGATGAACGGTGTGATCGCGGGCATCTGCAGTTGAGGCGCGAGAAAAACAATGAACAATGCCAGCACCGCCACGGTTCCCAGCTTCATGAAGGTGCTCAGGTAGTCGCGCGGTGCGAGCAACAACCACACCGGCAGCACGCTGGCGGCGAAGCCGTAAATCATGATCGACCACGCAAGCGTCGCTGGTTCCAGGGTCAGTGCTGCGTTCCATGAGGGTGGCAAAAATTTCCCCATCACCACGGCGAGCAGGAGGCCGATCACGCCAAACACCGAGGCGGCGGTGACGCTGACCCTGCCCGACTTCATCGCCAGCCCCATCAGCATGGCGAGCGGAATGGTGCAGGCGATGGTGAACAGTCCCCACGGTGAGTGGGCGAGTGCCTTGACAACCACCAGTCCGAGCACGGCCAGCAGGATGGTCATGATCGCGAGCAGGCTGAAGGTGGCGATCAGTCCAACCACGGGATTGATCTCCTCCTTGAGCATCTGCCCCAGCGACTTGCCGTCGCGGCGCATCGAGGCGAACAAAATGATGGCATCGTGCACACCGCCACCGAGCGCCGCGCCGATCAGAATCCACAAGGTGCCCGGCAGGTAGCCGAACTGCGCCGCCAACACCGGTCCGACCAGTGGTCCCGGCCCGGCAATCGCCGCAAAGTGGTGGCCGAACACGACCCACTTCGGCGTCGGCACGAAGTCCTTGCCGTCGGCCCGCGTCACCGCGGCCGGCGCGCGCATGTCGTCGATTGTTAGCACCTTGGCCACCAGCCACGACGCGTAAAAACGGTATGATACCGCGAAGGTGCAAACGCCGGCAATGACCAGCCAAAGAGAATTCACCGGTTCCCCGCGCGAGAGCCCCGCCACCGCCACCGCTCCCGCACCTGTTAGGGAGATGACGGTCCAAAGCAGCAGTTTCCAGATTCGCATGGGCGCTTTTAGGATTGTTGCGCTTTCGCGGTCAAGGCGATTTTATTCCACTCTTGCTCGACAAGTCTGCACGTTTCCTGCTTACCCTTGCCGAGGATGACCCGAGAGCACCAGAGATTGATGGAAGACCGCCAGCGCACCAGGAATTGGAAACGCTGGGGTTCCTATCTGAGCGAACGGCAATGGGGCACGGTGCGCGAGGACGACTCCGATCACGGCAACAGCTGGGCGACGGTGACTCACGATCACGCCCGCAAACGCGCCTATCGCTGGGGCGAGGATGGCTTGAACGGCTGGTGCAACCGCAAAGGGCAGTTGTGCTTTGCCCCGGCTTTGTGGAACGGTGTCGACAGCATTCTCAAGGAGCGGCTTTTCGGTGTCGGCGGCAATGAGGGCAACCACGGTGAGGACGTGAAGGAATGTTATTACTACCTCGATGCCACTCCCACGCATTCGTACACCAAGGCCTTATACAAGTATCCCCAGCGGGCCTACCCCTATAATGAAATCGTCGAGGACAACCGTCGCATGGGTCGCGAGGGACCGGAGCGCGAACTGGCCGATATGGGACTGTTCGAGGGCGGAAGATATTTCGATGTCGTGCAGGAGGTCGCCAAACGCACGCCCGAGGATCTTTTGTGGCGCTTGACCATCATCAACCACGGTCCGGACGCCGCTCCGCTCTTCGTTCTTCCCAGCCTGTGGTTTCGCAACACCTGGGCCTGGGGCAATGAACGCGAGGCGACGATGAAAATGCCATCAATCTCCCGCGAAGATGATTTTCTCCGCGTGCGCCACGAAAATCTCGGCAACTTTCGTTTCTATGCGGAAGCCTCTGCCTGCGAGGGCGAAATGGAATGGCTGTTCACGGAAAACGAAAGCAACACCCAGGATTTGTTCGGGGTGAAAAATGCCACGCCCTATGTGAAGGACGCGTTTCATCGCTATCTGATTCACGGCGATCAGCATGCGGTGTCGCCGGAGCAAATCGGCACGAAGGCCGCCGCGCTGCTGCGCTTGATGATTCCTGCCGGGGCATCGGTGGTCATCCGCTGCCGATTGCATGCCGAGGCCGAGCACAACGATCTTGCCCGGCTCGAGCGGTTCGATGAAACAATCGCCGAGCGCTTTGCCGAGTGCGAGGAGTTTTATGCCGCGATCATCCCCGCGAACATTTCCGTTGAGGAACGCATGATCTGTCGGCAAGGGTATGCCGGGCTGTTGTGGACGAAACAATTTTTCCACTACGTCGTCGAAGACTGGCTCAGGGGCGACCCGAACGGGCCGCCGCCATCGCCGCGCCGCATGCACGGTCGGAATGCGGACTGGTCCCATTTGTTCGCGCGCGACATTCTATCGATGCCCGACAAATGGGAGTACCCCTGGTTCGCGGCCTGGGACACCGCGTTTCACATGATCCCCTTTGCGGCCGTAGATCCCGACTTCACCAAAGACCAACTGCTGCTGTTGCTGCGGGAATGGTACATGCATCCCAACGGCCAACTGCCGGCCTACGAATGGAATTTTTCCGATGTCAATCCGCCGGTGCATGCCTGGGCGGTGTGGCGGGTTTACAAAATCGCCGACGCCAAGGGCAGTCGCGACATTCTTTTCCTCGAGCGCGCCTTCCAGAAACTGCTGATCAACTTCACCTGGTGGGTCAACCGCAAGGATGCCGAGGGCCGTCATGTTTTCGGCGGCGGATTTCTCGGGCTCGACAACATCGGCGTGTTTGATCGATCCCACGCGCTGCCCGATGGTGGTCGTCTTCATCAGGCGGACGGCACCGCGTGGATGGCATCGTACTGCCTGACCATGCTGTCGATTTCCCTCGAACTGGCATTGGAGAAACCGGCGTATGAGGACATCGCCTCGAAATTTTTCGAACACTACGTCAACATCACCGATGCGATCAACAGCCTGGGCGGCACGGGACTGTGGGACGACAAGGACGGCTTCTACTACGACCAGTTGATCATCAATCACGAACAACCCATCCCCCTGCGCATCCGCTCGCTCGTCGGTCTGCTGCCGCTTTGCGCCGTCACGGTGTTGAAGCAAAAGACCATCGATGCTCTGCCGGATTTCCGCAAACGGCTCGATTGGTTCCTCACCAACCGTCGGGATTTGTTCAAATACATCAAGGTCCGCCGAGCGGATGGCGCGAAAAATCCCGGCCGCTGTCTGCTGGCGCTGCCCACCGAGGACCGGCTGCGCAGCACTCTGAAGGTCATGCTCGACCCCGAGGAGTTCCTTTCGCCATTTGGCATTCGTTCGATGAGCAAGGCGCACGAAAAAACGCCTTTCGTTTTTGAACACGGCGGCATGCGCAACGAAGTGCGCTACACCCCGGGCGAATCGAACACCGACATGTTCGGCGGCAATTCCAACTGGCGCGGGCCGATCTGGTTTCCGACCAACTTTCTGATCATCGAGGCGCTCGAACGCTACCACTACTTTTATGGCGACTCCTTCACCATCGAATACCCCACCGGATCCGGGGAGATCAAAACCCTGCTGGATGTGGCGATCGACCTCTGCGACCGCCTGATCGCGCTTTTCGTTCCTAACAAAAACGGCTACCGGCCCTGCTTCGGCGATGCTCCGCGTTATGGCGATGTGCCGCATTGGCGCGACCTGTTGTTGTTTCACGAATACTTCCACGCCGAAACCGGCGAAGGTCTCGGCGCCTCCCACCAAACCGGCTGGACATCGCTGGTCGTGCGACTGGTCCGCGAGCGCAGGGAGAAGCTGGTCCAGAGCCGGTGATGTTCCTGATCCGTGATAATTTGTTTGTCCCCATCTCATCGTTTTGTGGTGTCGCTATGCGACACGGGAAGATTGCGGGGACGAGGGTCCGTGGGATGAATCCCACGGCTAGCAGTCTGTCTGACTTAAAATTCCGCTCAAAATCAATATTTGGACTTTCAGGTCGAGCTAACACTTGATTTGGTAGTTGATTTTCACTAATTTCTGAAATTAATGTATATCAGGAAATCTAACGGTTAGTATGGGGCCTTGCCGCCACAACATGCTGTATCGAAGGCGCTCAGACAGGCTTTATCTTGTGCTTTCTAAGTCCGACAGGCTGCTAGAACGTATCATTAAAACGAGTACCAACGAAGGCGACCTCGTTGCCGATTTCTTCTGCGGTTCCGGCACCACCGCTGCCGTTGCCGAAAAACTCGGGCGCAAGTGGATCACCAGCGATCTCGGCAAGTTCGGCATTCACACAACGCGCAAGCGCTTGATCCAGGTGCAGCGGGATTTGAAGAAAGAGGGCAAGCCGTTCCGCGCCTTTGAGGTGCTGAACCTCGGTCGCTACGAGCGCCAAGCCTACCTGAATGTCACCGGTCGCCTCAGCGGCAAGAAAAAGGAACAAGCCCTCGCCAAAAAAGAGCAGGAATTCCGCGAACTCATCCTCCGCGCCTACCGCGCCGAGCCGCTCGCCGATGCCGCCTTTTTCCATGGCAAAAACGGCAGCCGCCTCGTCTGCGTGGGCCCCATCAATCTGCCCGTGGGCCGCTTGTTTGTGGAAGAAGTCATTACGGAGTGCCGCAAGCGCGGTGCCTCGCGCGTGGACATCCTCGCCTTTGAGTTCGAGATGGGACTGTTCCCCGCCGTGCTGGAGGAAGCGAAGCAGAAGGGCATCGACATCGCGCCCAAGACGATCCCGCCGGAAGTCTTCGACAAACGCGCCGTGGAGAAGGGCCAGGTCCGCTTCGCCGACATCGCCTACGTCGAGGCCACCCC
>CAMAQB010000036.1 GCA_945860285.1 Akkermansia muciniphila
ATCGACCAATGGTTGCGGGCTCGGCTGCGTTCCATACTGCGCAAGCGGCGTGGCGGCAGAGGCCGTGGACGGGGAAGAGATCACCATCGATGGCCAAACCGCTACTTCACCGGACTAGGGCTCTTTTGCCTGCTGGAAGCCAAAGTCACGGAAATCACCAGTCTCCGAAAAGGAGCAAACCACTAACTGGAGAGCCGGATGCGGGAGATCTGCAAGTCCGGTTCGGAGGGAGGGGCGGGGCAATACAATGCCCCGTTCCTACCTCTATCCTTGGAAATCCCTGCGAACGAAAGCGTAGGGTGAAGGTAGGCGACCGAAGGTCAAAGGCAGGGAAGTTTCTCCGAAAGTTCCGGCGGGCGCAGGATTGTTTGGTCTTGGACATCCTTCCGGACTCACCGGCTTTGTTTGCGAACGATAGCGTGGGGTGAAGGTAGGTCACGTCAGGGTGATCCGCGTCCGCCCCCCACCGGAACGCTCGGAGATCGTTCCCTGCCTTGGAAATCCCTGCGAACGAAAGCGTGGGGTGAAGGTAGATCACGTCAGGGTGAAATGCGGCCGCCCCCCACCGGAACGCTCGGAGAGCCCTCCCTGCCTTGATTGCCCTCAGATTTCTTCCTTGCTCATCCAGCGGAATGACACCACTTGAAAACGACGACCAAAATCCCCGGCTTTCCCCGGATTCACGGGGTTCACACCGGTGCCGTCGGCGCGGATCGGAGCGGGGTTGCGCTGGACAATCGCCTCGCACCAGGCCCGCGCGACAATACCGCCTTTGTCGTCCAAAGCATCGCCATAGGCCCTGATGCGGAACGTATCGGACCGCGCGCTGAGCACCGGGCCGATGACCTGAAGCACATCCGCCTGGGTCAGATACCCCGGCAGTCCCCAGGCCTTGCTGTCGGGTTTCAGTGTCTGCTCCAAACGCGTGGCATCCCTGAGGTTGTCGGGATGTTTGTAATCGGGCAGCGTCGCTTTGTTGTTCAGCGGATAGGCAGACCTGAATGCCTGGTTGAGGCCAACGGAGTCGATGGCAGCCTGCAAGGGACCCATGCGACCCGTTTCATCGTCGCGCAGCCGTCGATTGACAAAATCGGAGAGCGAGAGAAAGGGACCCCGCAATTTCACTTGTTTGACAATTTCCCGGGCGAAGGTTTTCACCTCGGCATCATTCAAAACCCGGTAGCCGTCCCAGGCATTCTGGTTGGCGGCTGCGAGAGTGCCGCTCCACTCGCTGCCGGATGGATTGAGCACACGAGGAAAGGAAATGGCACCGGCTTTCCCCATCAATCCTTTGGTCGAACGCAACAGCGCCTCCCATGCCTCGGGCGAGGTGGAGTTCACATTGAAGGCGCCATCTAACAACAAATGACGCGCGGGCTGGTGAAGATCGGTCAGTTGGCTTGCGGAGATCGAGCGCGAATCCGGATTGAGGCGGATGCGGCCATTCGGCAGCGGGTTTTTCCCGGGATTGGCGAGGAACTTCTCCTTCGCGTAACGGTCGCCGGTGGAGAGGAAAAAATCATCCCACAGGGTGTGATTGAGTTCGTAAGAGAGGTCGAAGCACAGGTTGTCGGTGTTGGTGTAATCCTGATAGATCGATCGACCCTGCCGCGCCCAGGCATCGTTGTCGGTCGATCGTTCGGCATCGCTCGACCAGCCGATGTTTGTGGCATCGAATCCGCCGCGCGATTTTTCCGTGGCGGTGGTCAACAACGGCGAGGTTCGGTTCAGGCCGGCCATTGGTCCGGAGGCGAGGCGGGGATCGACCAGCGAATTTCCGAAGGCATAGGAAGGCTGCCAGACAAACTCCGAAAACTTCGCATGCTGCAATTGTGCCAGCGAGACCACCCCCGTGCCCTTGCGGGGAATGTCGAACAGCACAATCCGCTCCCGACCTTCCTGGGGTGTGCCGAAGGGATTGCCATGATAGCGGCCATTGCGGTACACCGGCATCTGGTCGTTCCAGGACACCGACTGGTCATAGAGATCGCGGGTGTAGATGCCGAAAAACCACGGCCCACCGGCGGACCCCGAAACCGGCAAGGTGCCGCCGACATTGTCCCACGGGTTGCGGGTTGCGTAGGCCGCGCGCGGATTCCACGTCGCCAGTGGTGCCTCTTCAAAAAATGCCGTGCTCTTGAGCGGACCGGCGTTGGCGATGTTCGACGGATGTTCCTGGAACCAGCGCAGCCGCATGCCTTCCCTACTGCGCACGTCCGGCAGGATTGTCGGCTTGGGATTGAGCGTGGCCGTTTTCTCGACATTCTGCCAGGAACTCGCCCGCTGGACCAAGCGCGGTTCGCGCCCGCCGCCGTATTGGAAGGAACACGATACATAGGAAAACTGTGGCAGGTTGTCGAACTCATTGAACGTCACCGAAGTCCGCCCATCGAGCATCTTGGCAACGATGCGCTGGTCGTCGGCCTGGTTTCTCACGTAGTCCACTGCCGCGCTGAACTGGTAGCGCAGCGGGAAATAATTCACGTTCACCGCCTGACCGAAGGAGTTGACGAGTTCATTGCTGACCGCGATGCAGCGTCCGACGTCCGGCGGAACCTCGCAGCTCAACAAATTGTTAGCCAGATTTTTGGTGTCGTATTCCATCCCCTTGGCGACGGAAAAAACCAGACACTCGCCGGGTTCGAAAACCGTCTCGGGCACGGAGAAATAGTTCGACCCGACAAAAGCCTCCTTGAACGTCGCCGAGTTGACCAGGTCGCCATTGGGGAAACTGAGGTCATTGCCGCGGCCGTCGTTCCACCACACGCCGGGACCGGTGCCGGTAAACGGTCCCCATTGGTAGGTTTCGAGCGTTTCGTGCCGGCCATTGCCCTGCATCATGACCAGGATCGGTTTCATCCTGATGCGGGCGTTGTAGGGATTCCACAAAACGACCCGCGGATACACGTGACGCCGGTACTGATAGAGTCCGTTGGTCACTTGCGGATTGAGGTAATAACTGTAGGTCCACTGCGTTGTCGCCTCGCAAATGATCGGCGCGAGACTCGACAAGCTGTAGTTCGCGATACTCGCCGGTTTGTAGTTCGCCGAAGCCACCTCCGCGCTGGTATTGATCTTCGGTGTGACTTCGGCTTTGGGTTCCACCGATGCCACCGGCGCGTCGGTTTTCATGGGAACACCGGCGGAAAGGCCCGCCCATTCGCGGATCAATGCAAAACGCGGCGAGGTGGTCTTGTGCCGGGTGCTCACCCAATCGATGCCCTCCATTGCGGCGACCGCGGCGTTGGCAGGCCCGACGAGATTGTCCGCGTCCTTCAATCCTGGTGAAACCACCGCGCCCGCATTCGTTAGGTCGGGAATGGAAGTTTTCGATTCGATGAAAGCGGTCAGGTCCCTTTTCAAGCGACCCTCGCGAACATTGCAGAACACACCGCGCGAATGGGTGGTGATGTTGTGAAACGCCGGTCCCGCGACATCATTTCCCACATGGCCGAGCAACTCCAATTGCTGCTGGGAAACGACCCTGGCCCGGTCCGAATTCGCGATCGAATTTCCGCCCAGCACGGCGGCGGCATCGGTCTCCTGCGAATTGAGCAAGGCGAAATATCCGCCGTCGCCGGGCGCATTGGGATCGGGTTTTTTGCCTTCATAGGCGTTCACCGTTGCCACATTCGCCTTGATTCCCTCATCGCCCACCCAGTAGGCAAAACGTCCGCTCTGCCCCGGACTCGAGGCAAGTCGAACGAGAGGCGCTTTGACCAGATCTCCGTCAGCGGCCTTATCTCCCAAAGAGCCCTTGTCCACCAGAATCACCGACGCACCACTCGCCAGTTCCCCGCTGGGCAAATGATTTCGCGCGATCTCATTGCCGCTCACCAGCCAGTTCAACACTTTCTGATCGCGCTTCCAATCGCCACCCCGGGTGTCGATCAATCCGCCATTCACATCATCGCGTCGCCACAGCGGCTTGCCGTCGGCCGCACGAGTGCTCCAGACTCCCGTCCAATGGCGCTGCGGCAGATCACCCCCCATCGATGCCGGCGCCGAAACCCGCTGGTCGGGCCCCATCTGCTTTTGCAAATTGCCGATCGCGAGCATCAATGCCAGACGGGCGTTCGAGCGCGCGATCGCCGCCGCGCCCGACTGGCTGCTGCGTCGAAGCTCGATCGAAGACATCCCAAGCATGCCGATCGCCAGCAAGGCAATAAGGAAAAGCAAGGCCACACTCATGATGAGCGTAAAACCACCGCGATGCCCCGGGTATCGGATTTTGTGCATGAATGTGATCTTTGTCGATTCATCCATTGCATATACAATGCCAATTTTCAAGGACAAAATTCCCTTGCGGCATGAATTGCCACGATTGACCTCCGCGCGTTGTTTTTTTAGTGTGGGGCGGATGTCGAACTCGCATGCAGCCAGAACAGCCGAGCAGGTGCTGCGCGAGTTTTTCGGCCTTCAGGCGTTTCGCGGATTGCAGGAGCCGGTGATCCGCAGCGTGCTTGCGCAAAAATCCGCGCTGGCCGTTTTTCCAACCGGTGCGGGAAAATCCCTGTGTTATCAGGTGCCAGCGTTGCTGCTCGATGGCTTGACGCTGGTGGTCAGCCCGCTGATCGCGCTGATGAAAGACCAGGTCGAAAAACTCCAGAGTCTTGGCATTCCGGCGGCGCGCGTTGATTCCACGCTCGCCGATGACGAGGTCGAGGAGATTTTTTCAAAAATCCACGCCGGCGAACTGCGCCTGCTGTACCTCTCCCCCGAACGGCTCGCAGCCTCCGCATTTCGCAAGCGACTGAAGGGAGTGAAAATTCCGCTGCTGGCGATCGATGAAGCACATTGCATTTCCGAATGGGGCCACAATTTCCGGCCCGATTATTTGAAAATCGCCGCGCTGAGCCGGCGATTGGGGGTAGGCTGCATCCTGGCACTCACGGCCACCGCCACCAGCGGAGTGGCGCGCGATATCCGCAAGGGATTCCGAATCGCCAAATCCGCGCACTTCCAGGCGGACTTGCATCGTCCGAACCTCCAACTCCGGATCACTGCCTGCACAGACGGGGAAAAGGATGCCTTGCTCGTGGAAAAACTGCGCGACTCCCGCGGTCCGGTCATCGTGTATGCCACCACCCGCAACGACACCGAACGCATCGCCACGATGTTGCAAAAGGAGGGTTTCGCGGCGAAATCCTATCATGCCGGTCTGACCCCGGAAATGCGCACGCTGGCGCAGGACGGCTTCATGGGCAATAGTACGATGGTCATAGTAGCAACCATTGCTTTCGGCATGGGCATCGACAAGGCGGACATCCGCACGATCATTCACTACCACCTGCCAAAGTGCATGGAAGGCTACTGCCAGGAGATCGGACGCTCCGGGCGCGACGGGCTGCCTGCGCACTGCGAGCTTTTCGCTTGTGCGGCCGACACCCGCACGCTGGAGAACTTCATTCATGGATCCACTCCCTCGCGCGCCGCGCTGAAAAACCTGCTCGACCGAATCCTGCGGCTTGCCGTGCCCGGCGGGTCCTTCGCGATTTCGCCTTATGAACTGGCGGTCACCCACGACATGCGCGAGGAAACCGTCCGCACCGTGCTCGCCTATCTGGAGCTCGACGGCATCATCAGTCGCAGCGGCTCTTTCCATTGTCACCTGCGAGTCAAGCCATTGCGGACATTGGATCAGATCGTCGCCGGATGTGCAAAGAAAGAACAGTTGCTTGTTCGCAAGCTGTTCGGTGCCGCCGAGTCCGCCTACGGATCACTGCATTTCAAACTGTATGAAATCGCCACAAGCACCGGGATTTCACGAGAGAAGTCTCTGCAAATCATCACCGATCTCGCCGATGCGGGCGACATCCGCCTTGAGCAACGGGGCTTGCGCGAGGTTTTTCTCATGAACAAAAAATGGGACGCGTCGATTGCCCCGGTCATTGAAAACATCACCGACCGATTTGAAGCGCGGGCGCAGTTCGAATTCGCACGCATCCGCTCGGTGGTGAAGTACGCCGAATCGCGCAAGTGCCGGGTCCGTTTTATCAGCGATTATTTCGGCATGAAATCGCAAGCACCCTGCGGCGTATGCGATCTTTGCCAGGGCGGCAAACCGCTGCGAATGCCGGATCGCTCCACCGCTCCCGTGCCTGCGGACGAATGGTCCGCGATGCTGGCCCTGCGCGAGGAAAATCACGCGGCTCTCGGAACCCCCTTGCAACTCGCCCGCTTCATGTGCGGCATCCACAGTCCCGCTGCCTATCAGGCACGACTGCAAAATCGCGGCGAATTCGGCATGTGGCGGAACCACCGCTTCACCACGATCCTGCAAATGCTCGAAGCATGAATTGTGCGGGACTTGATCGAACAACATTGCAGCCCTTGCAAACGATACAATCAATCTACCGCGCCAACTATTTCGCACCGCGCTCGGCAACCTGCGCATTGTCTTTAACGGTGTCGGGAGGATGCAGCAAAACTTTGTCGCCGGTTTGCAAGCCTTTGAGAACTTCGGTCAACCGGCCATCGGAATGCCCGGCTTCGATAAGAGTCAGGCGCGCCCGGCCGTTTCGATAGACAAAGGTTTTCCACTCGTTGCCCGCCCGGAACAACGCGCCCGAGGGAACGATCAGGACGTCGTCGGAATGCCAGATCGCGACGCGGGTTTCGACACGGTATCGATCACCCAGGGCTTGGGCGGCGGCGGGCGTGTCGATGAGATCGCTGAGCACGATGACCCGTTGCTCCTCCACACCCAAGGCGGAAATTTTTGTGAATGCAGCGGGCTCGACGCGGCGGATGCGGCCCTTCAGCGGTGTTGCGCCACCCCATTGCTCGATGTCCACGGAATCGCCGGGTTTGATCGCCACCGCATCGCGCGAAAGAATTTCGGATTCGATCTCGATGTCGGTCGGGTCGCCGATTTCCAGGATGGCCATGCCGGCATTGACGACGGTTTCACTCTCCTGCATCACCCTGAGCACAAGTCCGCGGACCGGTGATTTCACTTCAACAAGATTGCCGGTAGTGATGGTGTCCGGTCGTTCAAGCACGGCACGGGCCTGCGCGAGTTCGTATTCGGTCACTTGCAGCGAAAACTCCATCGCCCGCACCTCGGCGGCCTTGACCGAGGCTTCGGCGTCGATACGCTCGCGATCGCTCATCGAAATCATGCCTTCGCTTTTCACCGTGCGGATGCGATCGCGCTCGGAATCCGCACGCTTCTGCATCGTACGCGCCGCCTCGAGCGATTCATTGACCTTTTTCCGCGCTGCCTCCTGCATGGAAACCACCGCCTCCGCCTGCGCGCGCGCACGAGGGTCGAGCAACGGTGCGGCCACCGGTTCGATCACCGTGAGAATGGTTTTGTCGGCCTCCACGGCATCACCCGGTTTGAGCATCACGCGTCGCATCTTTCCCGCGACCGGTGCAGCCATGACATACCGATTGCGCACGCGCGTTTTTCCTTCTTCGGAAACCCGCACAGTGAGCGCCGAGCGGAAAACCTCGCCTGTTTCAATGATGACCGGTTTCGGCCACAAACCCCACACGACCAGGGCGACAAGGGCAATGATGCCAAGCCAGGAAAGCATGCGACGAACCAGGTGTTTGCCGATCGGCACGCGTTTGCTCGCCCAAGGGGCGCTGGCGTCAGAGGGAGGTGAGACTTGTGTTGCCATGGAATGCTGGGAAAGGATAGAAGATTAGTCGCGCGCTTTCAAGACACCAACGAGATCAAGTTTGCCAAGCAACCGGCTGACCAGGGCAAACGAGGCGATGGCGGCGCTGCTAACGACAATCGCGGCGATCGAATAGGTCGCGGTGCTGATGACAATCGGCAGTCGCACGGTTTCGGTGCTGAACGAAGACATGATGAAAAGTGCCAGTCCACGACCAAACAGCAGGCCAACCGGCAGGGCGAGCAGCACCAGCATGGCGAGTTCGCCGACCAGCACGCCGCGCACCTCGGGAAGGCTGAAGCCGACAACCCGCAGTGTCGCCAGCTCGCGGCTGCGTTCCGACAAGGCGATTCGCGCGCTGTTGTAGACCACGCCGAATGAAACGATCACCGCGAGAATGAAATACATGGTCCGGAGCATGCCGATGCTTTTGCCTGTCGTATCGCGAAACGCCGCCAGTTGGTCGCTTTTCACCATCACAAAAGCGGCGCGCGGGGTGTCTTTCAACTTGCGCATGAATTCATCCCATCGATTGTGATCAACCGCAAGATAGGCACCATTGACGGTGTCGCCCTCCTTGAGAATCCGCTGCAGCGCGTTGATGTCCATGTAGGCGGCGACACCGGCAAAATCGGTGATCAGGCCACGGATCGGCACGTTCACCACCGCACGCCGACCTTCCAACATTTCCACCTGTACATCGTCGCCGATTCGCGCCCCGAGGATTTCCGCTAGAATCGATGACATCAGCAGTCCTTCGCCGGGCATGACAATCGGGTGTTCGTTTTCGTCCAGCAACCGGTTCAAATCCGCATCGCGGGGAATGCCGGTGATCGAAAGCTTTCGTTGGTGATGGCCGAACTTCAAGCGCGCGCCGATGCTGCGGATCGGCTCCGCGCGGGTCACGCCCGGCAGGTGGCCGAGATCGTAAAGTCCTTTTTTCGAGGACGGCTCGTTGAGAAACACGATCACATCCTGCCGCTGCGCGCTGTTCCATTGAAAAGTAAGCAGATGGTCGATGCTGTCGCTCATCGCACCGGGAAGAACCATCAACCCGGTGGCGAGGGCGAGTCCACAGCACGTGAAAAACGCCTGCCACGGACGGCGTTCGATGTTGCGCAAGGCCATGCGGAAAGCCGGTGTGAAAAATCCGGACAGGCCGATGCGTTCGAGCAGCGACGGTTTGAAATCCGCCGGTGGCTCGGGTCGCATCGCCTCCGCGGGCGGCATTTTCACCGCCTGGCGGATGACCGCTAGCACTCCCACCACCGCCGAGCCCATGCTGATGGCGATGGCAATGCCCAGGGCGCCGAAATCCATTTGAAAAACCAGCGAGGGAAAGGCGAAAAACTGCACGTACATTTCCAGCAGCTTCGAACCCAACAAATATCCTCCGGTGCCGCCGATCACGGTGCCGATCAATCCTGTCACCGCGACATATTTGAGATAGTGCCGACCCACCATCCAGGAAGAATATCCCAGCGCTTTCATTTGCGCGATCTGTTCGCGCTGCAGTCGCACCAGACGGGAGAGCACGGCATTGACCATGAAAGAAGCCACACTCAAAAACACCAGTGGGTAAATGTAGGAAAGCGAGCGCAGCACGCGGATTTCATCGTCCACCCGCTGGGCCGACGGCTGCTCCTTGCGGGTGAAGGCCCCGCCGCAACCATAGCTGTTGAGCAGGCGGTCCATCTCCTCGATCACCGTTGCGGCCGGCGCGCCGGGGGCGAGATCGATGCAGACGTCGTTGAAAGCGCCATCCATGTTGTAGGCCACCGCCAGCGCGCGATAGTTCATCCAGATGACGCTGAAGCGCTTGTGATCGGGCAATGTCTCACCGGCCCGTGCTTCGAAAACAAATTCCGGTGACAATCCGATGCCGCAGATTTCCAGTGTTTCCTTGCGACCGTTGATCACGGCAATCAACGATTCGCCCGGTTGCAGTTGGTTGGCGATGGCGAATGATTCGCCAAGCACCACTTCGCGTCGTTCATCCGGTCGGGGAAATCGTCCGCTGCGCAGCATCACCCGGTTCAGTTTCTGCGCAGAGCCGTCCTCGGGCAGCGAAACGATGTGACCCGTCGCCGGAGCCGCGAGCTCGGGAAGATCAAGGGAAACATCGACCACCACGCGCGCTTCCACCGCAGCCACGCCGGGCAATGCGGCCATTCGATCCGCCACGGCGAGCGGGGCTCTTTTCACCGAGGCAAAGACATCCGCAAAGGCGAATTGCTGGTAATAGGCTTCCCGCGTCGATTCCAGTGTTAGAATCAAACTGCGGGTCATGATCATCATCGTCAGTCCGCAGGCCATCACCAGACTGACGGCAAGTATCTGGCCTTTCATGCGGCCCAGTTCGCGCAGCAATTTGCGGTCAAGCGGGTCCATCACTTTCCTTCTACCATTTCAACTGCGAGGCGGGCAGCCGCGTGCGGTTCGTTTCGATGTTGATGATTTTCCCGTCGGACAGGTGCAACACCCGGTCGGACATCTCCGCGATCACGGCGTTGTGGGTGATGATCACCGTCAAGGTTCCCAGTTCGCGATTGATGCGTTCGATCGCCTCAAGCACGGCGATGCCGGTTGTCACGTCAAGCGCCCCGGTCGGTTCGTCGCAAAGCAGCACTTCCGGTCGTTTGGCGATCGCCCGGGCGATGGCGACGCGCTGCTGTTCGCCGCCCGACAATTGCGAGGGAAAATGGTCCATGCGTTCACCGAGACCGACCATCTCCAGCGCTTCCTCGGGCGACATCGGGTTTTGCGATATGGCGGTAATGAGCGCGATATTTTCGCGGGCGGTCAGCGAAGGAATCAGGTTGTAAAATTGAAAAACAAATCCCACGCAATTGCGGCGGAACATGGTCAGGGTGATGTCCTCCGCGCCATCCAGTCGCCAGCCTTTGTAAATCAGCTCGCCCGAGGTTGGCAGGTCGAGACCGCCGAGAATGTTCAACAAAGTCGATTTGCCACTGCCCGAGGCACCGAGCAAACAAATCAACTCCCCGGCGTTGAGTTGCAAATCCACGCCGTGCAGCGCCACCAGTTCCAGCGCGCCCATTTGATAGACCTTGCGGAGCTTGCGGGTCTCGAACACCATCCCTCTGGCCGCAGGTGCGGCTTCCAACGCTGCGGAATTTTTGTTGATCGGGAAATGTGTCTCCATGTGCTGCCTCAAGGATTGGACCATACACGCAGCGAACTTTCATGCCAATGATACTTTTCCCCCAAGAAACGGAAACGCATTTTTTCCCTGAATGAATGCTGGATGTTGATGCACTCACCATTCAGGAGCATCCATGGTTCGATCAGGCTGCCCAACTTTGCGGATTCAAGCCACGAGCACAATACACCTAAGAGAACGGCTCCCATCGCTCCAGGCTAGTTCCACGATGGGCGCAGCACCCTTTCTTGTTAGGTTTTTGGGCGTTTGTCATCAGGTTCGAAAAAGCGTCGTGCAAAAGACGGGACAAACTGGAGGATGCCGAGAACGCTCAGTGCAAAAAGCGCCTGCTTGTGTGCTGGAAAAATGAAAAGCCCGAGAAAGCAGGTTGCCTCCGACATCGCGAGTCCGAAGATGAACAAAACAAGGGCAGCCTGAGCATTCCGGATCCGAGGGAGGACCACCCACCTGATGATCGAGCTTATCACAAACGGTGCGAGTCCCGCCAGCCAGCTCAACGAATCCAGGGATGGAGACCGCGACGGTGCTGCGGTGCCGCCGAGAAAGTGATATATCACGAACATGTCGGTCAAAATGGCAGCCCACAAGACCCACCAGACGATCCATTGTTGTTTGGATTCATTTGTCATTTTCAATGTGGGTGAATGTTATACAACCTGGCGCGATGGCCGGAGTCGCTGCTGCGCATGGATAGGTGTCGGTGTCATGATGTCATTACTTCTATGGCTCCATCTCGCTCATATGGGCGAGTTCCCAATGATGGCCGTCGGGGTCATCGAATCCTTGCAGATACATGAAGCCGTGATCTGTGGGTGCGGGCTCTTTCGAACCGCCAGCCTCCACGGCCTTCGCGATGAGTTCATCGACCTGGGCGCGGCTCTCGCAGCTCAGGCAGAGCGAGACCTCGGCGGCTTTCGCGGTGTCGCATATGGCCTTCGTCGTGAACGTGCGCCACTTCTCATGCGAGAGCGCCATGTGGTAAATCTCCTCGCTGATGACGATGCACGCCGCATCATCGTCGGTGAACTGCGGGTGGTGCGAGAAGCCAAGTGCTTTCCAGAATGCCAGCGTGCGCGGCACGTCGGCGACGGGAAGGTTGATGTAGATTTGCCTATTCTTGGTTGTGTGTTCTTGGTGATGGTGTGGCGTCAGTCGTGAGCCACTACCGTTAGCCCTTTGGCACCACGACCTTGTTCACTGTACTCATTCTGAGGAAACTTACCTCAGATAGATCGCTCCGAAGGCTGGCATGCTCGACTGTAATCGAAACGACATGACCAGAATCATCAAAGTCCAGATAAATGTCCTCGGACAATTCTCGAGTCTCGACAGGGGTTGCGCCACTTAGTTCCAGGAGGGCAGTGTCCGTATCTTCAAAATATTTTATTTTCATATTATTGTTCTTGGTAGTCGCGGTCGAAAAAGGCGTTGTGGACGGTCTGAGTATCCTCAAGAAGGATAACCCGCAACGCCCGATTCTCAAACTCAGAAATCCGTGCCCAACGGCGAATTCGCCCATCTGATTGAATTTCTTCATGTTCCGGATGCGCAATGACCTGCTCAATCCACTCATCTTTGATTACAGCCCGGTCTGAGCGCTGGCGCGTGTGCCGGAAGTATTCAGTCTGGAGAAAACGTGGCATCTGGTATTATCTTCTTGGCAGGACGAGGTGAAGCACTGGCTAGTGGGAGCTACCCTCCGATTCTGGTTTAGGTTTCTCTTCATCCTCCGACTTCGGCTTCGGAGCGATAGCTGATTGTTCAACGCCGCCTTGTTCAAGCCGTTTGGATTTCGTAGGTAGTTCCTTCTCGCCGTGCGCATACAGGGAAAGCACATTATACAATTTTTCGACACTAACCCGACCTTTTTTTGCTTCCTTTCGTAGCGCGTCTACTTCTGGAAAGTTGTGAGTAAGCGTCTTCATGTAGTCACAATCCGCATCCATTGTAGCCTTGTTCCCATCTACTTGTATAGTGCTTGATAGTAACATGGCGAATGAGATCAAATCCCAAAGATCCCGATTGTTAACGTTGTGCGTGGGGTCAGGAACCACAATGGCCTCGACATAGGCGACGAGATCCAAATCACTTGAGGAAAAATCAATCTCCGGCAGAACCACTTTCAGAGTTGGCTCCTGTCTCCCCACGACCTTCTCCTCTCGAGGGGCGCTGCCATAAGTGTGCGACCACCGCGAGAGTTTCCCGTCAAAAAAGTCCACTTTGAAGCCGTCAGGTAGCATCTTCCGCTTCGGGTTGTCGGGGCGCTTCTCCGGAGCAATGTGGTAAATGAAATCGAAATTGTCGTCGTGTGGTTTGTCCGAAGCTGGGTATGGCTTCCCGAATATCTTTAACACTTCCTTACCAGTCATCCCTTTGCGAAGAACCTTGTTGAGATCTTCTATTGTCGGCACTGCATCAATCTGAAAAATACCCATCTTCTCCCGCATCGCCTTGTTGGCCTGATACTCCTCCTCAGTGAACGGAACGGTCTCGAGTTTCGGAAGGGGATTGGGCGGATTGGGATCCTCCCCTTCAGGTCGGGGCGGCCGGCCCGACATCTTGCGGGCAAGGTCGTCCAAATCACGAAATTCCTTATCATGGAATCCATCAATTACAAAAGCAGAACCCAGTGTGGTCTGAACAGTCGGAGCGCTGATCAAGCGACCGTCAACAATGATGGCCAAACGATCTCGTCCATAACGCATCCTTGCAGTGGTCTCCTTCAGCTTTTTCCCCCCTTCCTCGTTCAGTTCCACGCAGATTTGCCCGTCGAATGCATGCTGAGGCCACGCCTGCTTGACATCAGAATATCCCAACACGGCTTTACTCTTCACAAACAATGCTTCTTCT
Source organism: Akkermansia muciniphila (assembly GCA_945860285.1). GTDB lineage: Bacteria > Verrucomicrobiota > Verrucomicrobiia > Verrucomicrobiales > Akkermansiaceae > UBA956. Next base: position 13,666 of record CAMAQB010000036.1, read on the forward strand.
CCCGTCTCGGTCTTGAGAATCATACGCTCAACACCTTCTCCAGCCGCGTCCGCCAATTCTGAGATACGAAGTGTGTCGCCTCTACAAACGCTCGCGACGGCGAAAAAGATAATTGCGAGTATCGGCTTCATTTTTTGGTCGAGACCTGATAGTGGCGACTGGTTCCGGCCATAATCCACCTGATTGACTATGGAATTGCAAATAGGGCCCCTTGTCTGATTCAAGTCGTGGGATATCCAGCACGTGCTGGATCTATCCAATTTCACTAAATCACAAATTTTGCAAACGACCCCTGACACGATGACCAAACTCTACATCGGATCCAATGGGCATAAAGAAAAATCTTCCTTCGCCCTCGCCGATCCCTTCACGGTAGGGAACATCATCTATCGCTCCGGGCTGGATCAACCAGGGGCACGGCCGGAGCTTCGTTCCCCACTTCCTCAACACCGTTTATTGTTGCGCTTTTTTGTTCACGTCTCCTCCGGTATAGGTTCCTCGATAGATCTTGTCCCATGCGCCTTCGACCCGCTTCATTCCAGTACGCTTCCATCCTCCCGGCACACGGATCAGTTCGTAAATCGGGTCAGGTCCACCACCTTGCGCAGCGATAGTCAGGCGAATCCTCTGATTTGCCGAATCGGCCGCGGAAATCCGTTGGATCGCCACGCTGTCCTGGGCACCATCGCCCACCAAAACAAGCTCATCGCGCGACTCCCTGCGCCGCTCGGAATTCGAAACCCACCGGTTGCGCTCGGCTTGATCGGTCATCTCAAAAATAGGAAGGGTGAGAGCATACTTTTGGAGATTCCTACTATCCGGTGGCGACAATGGTGTCACATCCGCGACAAATTTGTGGTCGATAGGCCTCGTCCGACCCGAGTCCTGATGGGTGCAAGATGTTACCAACGCAAATGCGGCGATCAACGTGACTTGCCATGATAGGTTGGAATGCATGATGGATAATTCTTGCAGAAGGTTGGGAGGGATGTCTTGTTCGTCTCATGTTGTCCGAGTGAGTTCTCCCAGTCGCGAGGCAATCCAATTGTTCAGGCTCTCACCTTCGTCGGCACTCAGTTCCACCAGCCTTCGATGGAGTGAGGGGTCGATTCGCAGGAGAAAGCGCCCGGAAAAGGGTTTGTCGGGTGACTCACCGCGGCCTTCGCAGTACTCGAGATAATCGTCAATTGATTCCTGAAACGCCGTCTTCAGTTCATCAACCGTCTTTCCTTGAAATGTCACCACATCGCGCAGGCCAGAGACCTCTCCGTGAAAAATCTCGGCTTCATCATCGAATCGAATCGTGCTCCCGTATCCTTTGTAATTCATCATGTCTGTATTCCTGCTTCGGTTAAAAATCTTCGCATCGACTTCACAGCCCCGTTATCAGTTGTTGGTTGGGGATGCGGCCTATGAAAAACCGCCCTCACACCATTGAGTGCGATCCGAATTCTCGATCCACGACCTTCGGAGAGTTCGGCTCCAAGCGCTTCCAAAAGAGACTCGATATCAGCCCATTTGATCGACGCTGGAACCGGATTCTTGTAGATGTCGACAAGTGTGTTTCGGTGGCCGTTGTTCAATGCCAGTAATGATACCAGTTTCCGGTATCGCCGCAAGAGAATTTTTTGGCAAATGTTTCATGTCATTTCCCTGACAAACTATCATGGCGCGGCACCAGCACGGTGGGTGGAAAGGTGGCGATTGAAAGCAGGTGCCATGACACCAGGAACAGTTCGCTGTAGCACACGCTTAGGCGATTCTTCGCTTGCAGAAATGCGTCTCACAAAGTCGCCCCAAACAATGCGCCGACTCCGGCAGTGAGTGTCATTGCAAGTGCGCCCCAAAAGGTGACGCGCACTGTGGCGCTCAACACAGATGAACCCCCGACTCGAGCAGCCAAGGAACCCAGGAGCGCGAGAAAAAACAACGAACTGCCCGATACCGTCCAAACCAGTGCGGAGGTCGGCACCACGAGAACGAGTAAGAGTGGCATGGCGGCACCCACGGCAAAGGTGGCAGCCGAAGCCAGTGCCGCCTGAACGGGTCGCGCGCTGAGGGTATCGGAAATGCCCAACTCGTCACGGGCATGAGCGCCCAAGGCGTCTTTCGCCATCAGTTGAGTGGCGACCTGATCTGCCAGCACGGCGTCCAGCCCGCGCCCGACATAGATGGCGACCAACTCGGCATGCTCGTGCGGGCCGCCAGCGGCCAGTTCCATGCGCTCGCGTTCCAAGTCGGCGCGCTCCGTATCGGCTTGGGAGCTGACTGACACATACTCGCCTGCGGCCATCGACATCGCACCCGCGACCAAGCCGGCAATGCCAGCAACGAGAATACTGCCACGGCTGGAATCGGCGGCGGCGACACCGACGATTAAACTGGCCGTGGAAACGATGCCATCGTTGGCGCCGAGGACAGCGGCACGCAGCCAGCCAATACGATGGGTGCGGTGACATTCAGTGTGTCTCATAGTAGATGCGCGTAGCGACGCCTGACATTGTAACAAGCGATAGATCGTGATGGTTCACGACGCTTCGTTTATCGCCGTGTAGTTTTCCTGTCGCGAATTGAAGTGTGCGTGGTTATGCGGACTTTCACAAGGTTAAAGGTGAGTGGGGGGATATGCTCGCAGATTCTCCCAGGTGGGGAAGGATCTCCGCGCGTTCCGGTGGGGGACGGACTCGGATCACCCTAACATGACCTACCTTCACCCGACGCCTTCGTTCGCAAACAAAGCGGGTGAGTCAGGTAGAAACATCGTGAACAATGTATGCTGCCCCCACCGGAACTTTCGGAGAAAGTTCCCTGCCTGAAAGGCATCAAAAGGGAAGGCTCTCCGAGCGTTCCGGTGGGGGACGGACTCGGATCACCCTAACGTAATCTACCTTCACCCCACGTTCTCGTTCGCCAACAACGCCGGTGAGTCAGGAAGGATGATCGAGAGTTATGAATCCTTCCCAAAAGGCAATGTTCACGGCGCTGTTGCCTGATCTTTCGCAAAAACCCGCGTCCGGCGGAATGCCGAACGCAGCATGCGGGACGCAGGCGCTCCCCGGGGGGAAATTTCCCTGCCTTTGACCTTCGGGCATCCCACATTCATCCCACGCTCACGTTCGCAAAGAAAGCCGGTGAGTCAGGAAGGATGATGACCCGTCAACCATCCTGCCCCGACCGGATCGCCAGGGACAGCGATCCCTGCCTTTGCTCATCTCCCTGGCTTGATCGCCGTGCGGCAAGTCCGCCATTTTTCTGCTTGCGCCCGCAACATTGAATCCCTAATTTTCGATTTGTCGAGGGACTTATAGTTGCCTCTTCGAACCCATCAAATCCAACCATACCCAGCAAGATGAACCCGATCTCCAAACTCTCGATGGCCCTATGCGCCGCCTCCGCCTGCCATGCAGCCGAAATCGCACCCGCACAACCCGGCGGCAAACTCCCCGGCTCGCCGGCGATTCAATTGGTCAAGGTCGCCGATGGCCTGGTCGATCCGATCCATGTGGCTTCGGCCAACGATGGCAGCGGCCGCCTGTTCGTTTGCGAGCGGCCGGGTCTGGTGCGCATCGTCAAGGATGGGAAATTGTTGGAAAAACCATTTCTCGATCTCAAGGACAAAACGCTCAGTTCCTTCCTCGAAGAAGGATTGTTCTGCATCACCTTTCATCCAAAGTTCAAGGAAAACGGCTTGTTCTATGTGTCCTACTCCGACCTCTGGTTCAATGGCGCGACCTTGCTGACACAATACAAGGTTTCTGAAAAAAATCCCGACAAGGCGGACATGGACAGCGCGAAGGTGATCATGCAGATCGATTTCCCTTACTGCAACCACCACGGCGGCAAGATGGCATTCGGACCCGACGGCTACCTGTATGTGGGTGTCGGCGACGGCGGCTGGGAGGGCGACGTGCTCAGCGCCGGCCAGGATCTCAATTTGTTGTTAGGGAAAATGCTGCGCATCGATGTCGATCACAGCACACCGGATCGCGCCTACTCGATTCCCAAGGACAATCCGTTCATCACCCCACTCCAACAAATGACCTTGTTCGGGGTGACGGAAAAGCAGTTTTCGCAAATCCATCCCAAGGCGCGTCCGGAAATCTGGGCCTACGGAATTCGCAATCCGTGGACCTTTTCCTTTGACCGCAAGACCGGGGACCTGTTCATCGCCGACATCGGTCAGAACCATTGGGAGGAGATCGATCACCAACCGGCAGCCAGCAAGGGCGGAGAAAACTACGGCTGGAAGTTCATGTGTGGCAGCCATACGTTTCCCATCGAGGACGACAAAACCAATCCACGGCTGGGCGTGTTGCCGATTGCCGAATACAGCCACGTTGACCAAGGCAACTGTGTCATCGGTCTCGGCATCTACCGCGGCAAGGATTTCCCCTCACTCGAAGGAATGTATTTCGCCGCCGACTGGGGCAGTGGCAAGGTCTGGGGCATGAAAAAAGACGAGGCCGGCAAGTGGCAGATGCAGGAGTTGCTCGATCTCGACACCCCGCTGCGCCCGACCAGTGGCGGCGAGGATGAAGAGGGCAACATTTATCTGACCCATGCCAGCGCGAACTACGGAGGTCCTGTCGATCCCTACACCGGCGAACGCGGTGCGCTGTGGAAACTCGTCGCCGCCGACAAAGTGCCCGCAGGAGCTGTGAAAGCACCCTTGCAGGCCAAGTAAACCGCCACCGAAAATCGCCGTTCTTTTTCCATCTTGTTCGATATTTATCCCGTCATGACCTTGTTCACCCGCCTTGCCTCTGTTGTTCCATTTATCCTGCCCGTGTTCGCTGTCGAACCACCGCCTGCCAAAGAGGATCATTCCCAGCATGCATCGGCGGTGACCGAGGGCCGGAAAATGGAGATGATCGCAGGCATCACGGCGGCGGATTTCCTGCGACTCGGCAGCAAGCCGAACACCGTGGAGGCGGTGGTCATCGCGGTGTTCAACGACGTCAATTACGGGATGAATTTCAACGGTTTCGCCAAGGGCGGGGCGACCTACGTCATTCCCAAGGGCTGGACGGTGAATGTCACCTACATCAACCCCAGTCCGATTCCGCACAGCTTGATCGTGATTGAAAAAGACAGCCTGAAAAAATTGCAGGTGCCCGAGCCCTACTTCAAAGGGGCCGCGATACCCGACCACTTGAAAGGCCTGGCCTATGGCAAAAGCAGCTTTTCCTTCGTGGCGGACGAGGCCGGCGACTTCGCCTTCGCCTGTGGATTTCCTTCGCATGCGATGAATGGTCATTGGATCGCCTTGGAAATCTCCGCCGATGCCAAAACCCCGACGCTGAAGCTCGGCGATGCCGCCGCTGTGCCGGCTTCGGCGGCGAAAGCGAAGGAATGATTTGCGGAAGTGGGGGCCCGCCAGCCTCGCGAGTCTGTTTTTTGTCTTTGCACGTCTCATTTTCAAGCTTAGCTTCAAAGCGAAAGTTTTCTCACAAACATGAAAAGCAAAATCATCTTGGCCATCGCAGGAATCGCACTTCTTGCAGGCGGCATTTATCTCGGCAAAGGCATGGGCAGCAAAACGGGTGCTGAGACAGCAACATCGGATGGCGCTCCACAACCCCCGGGTTTGGGTAGTGCCGGAAACAACGCCCCGGCAGCAGCAGGAAAAAAAACCTCCCGCAAGCGCGAGGGGGAATCATCGTGGGCGAAGCTGACGGAGAAGTATGGCGATGGCAAAACCAAGCTATCAAAAAAAATCACCCAAGACATGGCCGGCATGCTTGATGATGCCATGGATCTCGCCGACATGGGTGCCGAACTCGGTGGAGCAACATCCGCCAGGGCGCTTGCGAGCAAACAAGCACTCGATGCACTCACGGCGAAACTCGGCCTGACCGAAGAACAAAAAACCAAGGTCGCCGATATCGTTGCGGAGCGCGTCGGCAGACGCATGGATGCCGTCAAGGAACTCACGACAGCCATGCGCGACGACCCGGGCGGCATGATGGAGACAATTCTCGCTGGTGATGCTTACTCGCGCAAGGAGATCACCGAGGAAGAATACAAACAGGCATCGGAGGAAACGCTTGCGGTGCTCAAAAATGTCAGCGGCTTCGCGCTGTCCGGTCGGGGCGCCGGATCGGACATCACCGACCCATTGCTCGCCGAACAACTGCGGCCGGTGCTCGGCACTGATCAGCAAAAACAGCTCGACGATCTGATGCAACAAGCGGAGGCGGCGAAGGCGAATTCGAGCCGACCGGAAATGCCCTTTCAGAATGGCAATCTGCCGGCGATGGAATTGGAAAAGCTTGATCAAACCATGGCATCGGCGCAAAAACTCACCACCGGACTCAAGGCCATGATGGAGGGATTCAAAGGTCTTAAGTCCGCGAACCCGGTGCCGACGGAACATTGAAAAATGGTGATTCCTGCAAACGTAGATGAGGCAGTCCGACTCAACCGGCGCACCGCAACCCATGACACCTAATCCGATGAATTCTTATCCCATGACTTTCTGCACCCGACTGTTACCGCTGCTCGCACTCTTTGCAGCGTCACTTTCACTATCTGCCGAGGAGCCCGCCAAAAAGCCGGAAGCGCCAAAGGAGGAATGGAACGGTTACGAAATCCGCAAGTTCGATGTACTGAGCCGCGGATCCATGCTGGTGATTCCCAAGACTCCGGCAGCGGGCAAGCCGTGGATCTGGCGCACCGAGTTCTTCGGCATCGACCCCCAGGCTGACATCGCCCTGCTTGGCAAGGGCTTCCATGTCGGCTACATCAACGTCGGCGGGCTCTACGGTGCTCCGGTCGCGCTCGATGCGATGGATGTTTTCTATGATTACGTCGTCAAGACCTACGGCTTGAACGCCAAGGTGGTCGTGGAAGGATTCAGCCGCGGTGGATTGTATGCACTCAACTGGGGCATCCGCCATCCCAACCGCGTGGCCTGCATGTATCTGGATGCGCCGGTTTGTGATTTCAAAAGCTGGCCCGGCGGCGGCGGCGGCAGTCAGGGCAGGCTGGTCAAAATGTACGGCCGCGAATGGGGGGAGGTCCTCGCCGCTTACAAGATGAACGATGAACAGGCGCGGGCCTACAAGGGCAATCCGATCGACAAGAACGAAAACCTCGCACCCATGGCCAAGGCGAAAATTCCGATTCTCGTCGTTTGCGGCGACATGCACGACTGGGTCGTTCCCATCGACGGCAACACCCTGGTGTTGGAAAAACGCTACAAGGAACTGGGCGGGGACATCACCGTCATCCGCAAACCAGGTGCGGGACATCGTCCGCACAGCCTGCCGGACCCCACACCGATCGTCGATTTCGTGCTCAAACACACGAAGGCGCTGAAGTGAGTTGACTGTGGCGACAAGCGCTGCACATCACCTGGCGGCGAAACATTTCCGCCGCGCATGACATCGTGTGTCTCCCACTGATCACGCCAGTAGGCCGTGCACCACTTCGCCCTCGACGTTGGTAAGGCGGCGGTCGATGCCGTTGTGATAGAAGGTCAGCGCTTTGTGATCGAGCCCTAACAAATGCAGGATCGTGGCATGGAAGTCGGGCATGGTCACTTTGTTTTCGCCGACGAAATATCCAAGTTCATCAGAGCTGCCGTAGCTGATGCCTTTTTTGACACCTGCACCAGCGAGGAAACAGGTGAATACCGAGGGGTGGTGATCGCGCCCCGGGGCGCCGACACCCTGGGTCACCGGGCTGCGTCCGAACTCGGTCGACCAGATGAACAGCGTGTCTTCGAGCATGCCGCGCTGCTTGAGATCCTGAATCAATGCGGCCACGGGTTTGTCCATCGTCGCCGCCTGATTGTCGTGATTCTCCTTCACATTCTCATGACCGTCCCAATTGATGCGCGGACTAACGAATGTACTGCCGTTGATGATTTGCACAAATCGAACGCCGCGTTCCAGCAATCGACGCGCCATCAGACAGTTGCGGGAAAATCCCTTGTTGGCAGGTTCGCCGATGCCATAAAGTTTCTTCACGCTTTCCGGTTCGCTGTCGAGGTCGCTCGCCTCGGGGATGCTGGCCTGCATGCGCGCGGCGAGTTCATAAGAACGCAACCGGGCTGCGAAGGCTCCGTCATCGGGATGATCGGCGGCGAATTTCCGATTCAAACTCGCGAGCAATTTCATGTCCGCGTCGCGCGAGGCGGGAAGAATGCCCGACGGCGTGCGCAGGTCGGGGATCGGATCACCGCCCTGGGTGCGGAATGCCACACCCTGATGGTTGGCGGGAAGAAAGCCCGACGTCCAATTGATCGACCCGCCCGCCGGAAGTCCGCGGGGATCGGGCAGCACGACAAACGCCGGGAGGTTTTCATTTTCCGAGCCGAGACCGTAACTCAACCACGCGCCCATCGAAGGGAAGCCGTTCAGGGTGAATCCGCTGTTCAGTTGGAACGCCGCCGGCGTATGATTGTTGCTCTTGGCGAACATCGACTTGATGAAACAAACATCATCCACGCAACCGGCGAGATGGGGCAGCAGACTGCTTACCCAGGCACCCGACTGGCCGTGTTGTTTGAAGTCATAGACACTCTTCATCAGCTTTCCCGGCTGGCCGAAAAAACCCAGGTTTTCCCCCTTGCCCTCGAGGGACTTGCCGTGCATGCGTTCGAGTTCGGGTTTGTAGTCGAAGGCATCGATATGGCTGACTCCGCCGACGCAGAAAATCTGCACCACCCGTTTGGCTTTCGCGGGGAAATGGGGGGAAAGCACGGTGTCGGAATGTTTTGTCGATGCCGCGGATTTTTCCTGATTCATCATCCAGGCCAGGGCGATCGCGCCGAGGCCACCGCCTGAATTCCATAAAAAATGCCTGCGCGACAAGAGTGCGTGATCGCTCATGTCAAATGCGGAGGAAATCAGCGGGTCACTTGACATACAAAAATTCGGTTGAGTTCAGCAGCGCCCAGCACACGCTGGTGAAATCCCTTTCCGTTGCGGCGGCGTGCGCGAGTTCCGCTTCTTCGGCCAAGGGCGGGCGGGAGAGAACCAATTGATAGGCGAGTTGGATGGCGGCGTGCGGATCATTGTTCGAGGATTTCAACACCCGCTCCGCAAGCAGTTTCGCCTGTCGTTGCACAAACGCGTTGTTCATCAGTTCGAGCGCCTGCAGCGGCGTGATCGTAACGCCACGCCGCGGCGTTTTCACAGCGGGGTCCGGACAATCGAAGGCATCGAGCAAAGGATCCTTGCCGCTGTTGATGTTCATCCGATAGACCGAACGACGATTGAACTGTGCGCCTTCCTTGTTGTTTTCCACATAGGTGTTGCCTTGAAAACCGGGACCGCCCGGTTGCAAATTGATCTCGCCGCTCGCGGAGAGCATGGCATCGCGCACCGCCTCGGCCTCCAATCGACGCGGTGCGTACCGCCAGAGCAACTGGTTGTCGGCATCGACGGCTGCGGCCTTGCGGTTGAAGTCGCCCGATTGCCGGTAGCTGCGCGAGTTGACGATCAATCGATGCATCGCTTTCACGCTCCAGCCGTTTTCGATGAATGTCGTGGCCAGCCAGTCGAGCAGTTCCGGATGGCTGGGTGGCATGCCGTTCACGCCGAAATCGTTCGGTGTCGAAACAAGGCCCTGGCCGAAATGCAGGTGCCAGATTCGATTCGCCATGACCCGGGCCGGCAGGGGGTTTTTCGGACTGGCGAGCCATTCGGAAAACATCAGCCGACGCTGTGCTTCCGGCGCATCCGCAGGCAGACCGAAATCGGACTTGAGCGCCGTGATCGCGGAAAGCGCGCCCGGGGAAACAACTTCCGCGGGCTGGTTGACATTGCCGCGCACCAATCGTTTGGTCGGCTCCGGCTGGATTCGTGTGCCCACATAGGACTTGCCCAGGGCAATTGGTTTGAAGCCATTCAGCTCCTCGCGAATGCCTTCAAGTTTATGCAGCGCTACCAACCGCGCAGAGCGTTGATCCTCGCCGAGAGCTGCGAGCAATGCTTGCTGCGACACCGCAGAGCCGCCGCTTTGAAAGGCGGCGAGAACCTCGGCGTCGCTCAGGGCCCGGTCGTACAGCGCGGCTTGCTGGATTTCCCCCGTGAGCTGGCCGTTGCTGGCGCCGGTGTGCCGTTTGCCCAGCAGCACGTGGGCATCCCCGGCGGTAAATGTTGGCAGTTCCCCAACTTGATAGGTTTTGCCGATCATCGCGCCGTTGCGATACATGGTGAGGCTGTTGTCGGCGCGATAGACCGCGGCCATGTGAATCAACTCGTTGGGCGCGGCGGTTTCATCCGCCACCTCGAGCTCGCGGGTGCGGGTGAAGTTGTTGCTTCCCAGCATCCATTTCTTCGGCTGTTTTTCGGCAAAGACGATCGCGTCAAAGGTAGAGCCGTTGGCGCTTTCGAGGGAAATCGCGGCACCACCGGATTGTTCGAGAGTGGCCAGAGTCAGCCATGCCTCGATGGTTTTTTCGCGAATTTCGCGCGACAAGGGTTCGGAGACAAAAAAATCCCCGTCCTTGCGCAGTTGCAAACGTCCTCTTTCGATGATTGCTGAACCCTGCAGTTTTCCCGCTGCTTTCAAAAGCTCGGCGTCGTCGAATTTCCATCGCAACATTGCAACCGGCCCCACCACTGTGGAGCGTTGCGGCTGTTTTGCAACGGCAAGCCTGGCACCCTCCGCATCGATTTTCGCGATCTGTTCCGTTAGATCCGCCAACTGCTTCTCCAATGCTTGTTTGCGCTCCTGCCGGTCTTTGGTTTCCACGGTTCCTTCGATCATGCGCTCGCCGTGTTTGACGCCCTCGAAGACCGACTTCATGCGGTAATAATCCTCGTGGGGAATCGGGTCGAACTTGTGCGCATGGCAGCGGGCGCAGTTCACCGTGAGTCCGAGAAACGATTGACCCACAACGCCTAACAAATCCTCGAGTTCGTCCTCGCGGGTGATCATTTTTTGCGTGGGATTGGCCTGGGCGTTGCCCGCCTCATCCCAGGGACCGCAGACCAACAGGCTCGACCCGATCATGCCCTCGCTGGTCAGCGGCACCATTGCGTCGCCCGCCACCTGTTCTTTCATGAACCGGTCGTAGGGTTTGTCGTCGTTGAAGCTCTTGATCACATAGTCGCGATAGTGCCAGGCATTTTCGCGAGGGCGGTCGTATTCGAATCCCTGGCTCTCCGTGTAGCGGGCCACGTCCAGCCAGTGGCGGCCCCAGCGTTCGCCGTAATGCGGCGAGGCGAGCAGGCGCTCGACCAGGTTTTCGTAAGCTTGGGGAGAGGCATCGGCAAGGAAGGCGCGCACTTCCTCCGGTGCCGGCGGCAAACCTGTTAGATCGAAACTCAGCCGGCGGATCAAGGTGGAACGGTCCGCTTCGGGGGCAAAGGTCAGGCCTTCTTTTTGCAGGCGGGCGGCAATGAAATCGTCGATGCCCGCACCGGCAGGTTTTTTGATCGGCTGCAGCGACCACAGATCACTGCGCACTTCGGCGATTTTGCCATCATCCGGCCAGATCGCTCCCTGATCAATCCAGGTTTTGAGCAGCGCGATTTGATCGGCGTGCATTCGATCGCCCTTCGACGGCATGAACTTCCCCTTGTCGCGCTCCGTGACCAGGTGGATCAATTTGCTTTCGTCCGCTTTGCCGGGCACAATGGCTTGTCCGTCATCACCGCCGCGCATCGCGAACAATTTTGCATCAAGCCGCAGGCCGCCCTTTTGTTTTTCCGGGCCGTGGCATTTCACGCAGTGCTCCTGAAGGACCGGCTCGATATCGCGTTTGAAATCGACCGGCCCTGCCGGGTCCGCTGTCGCCCTGGCAAGACCCAGCATCAGCAGGGCCCCGGCACAGGATATGGGCGACAACGACATGTCAGTGATGGATCAGGGAGCCGGTTTTGCTGCCGGATCCGCCCAGCTTGCTTTTGCTTTCTCGATTTGTTCGTCGCTCAGACCAAAAGCCTTGAGCACGCCAAGTGCCATCATTTGATCTCCCGCCGGATTCATGTGCACGCCGTCGCCGGTGAGGATGTTGCCTTTTTTCTCGGCTCCCGCCTTGGTGATGATGGCCTGCATGTCGGCATTCAAATCAGCCAGCAGGCACTTTTTCTCTTTTGCCAGTTCCTTGAGGAAATCATTGTAAGCGACCAGTTTCTGATTGTTGGGATTCGGCTGGTCCTCACCGATCATGGTTGATGTGAGGATCATCACCTTGACACCGGCGGTCTGGCACTGGTCGACAATCTTGGTAATGTTGATCTTGTATTGGTCGAGCGGCACGCCATTGGCACCGTGCCAGACGTCGTTCACTCCGCAGCTCAGCGTCATCCAATCGGGTTTTTTGCTCAAGGCATCGCGATCCAGTCGTTCGAGCATGTTGTTGGACTTGTGGCCACTGATTCCCGCAGGGATGGCGGTGGTTTTCACACCGGCGGCCTCGAGACCCTTGATGACCAGGGTGACATACCCCTTGGGTCCGGCACCGGCCTGGGTGATCGAGTCGCCCATGAAGGCGATTTTCTGACCTTCCTTCACCGCGATCTCCCCGGCCATCAAAGTGCTCCCTGCCATCAGCGCTGCCGCTGCCATCATGTTGAGTATGTTTTTCATATTGCTTTGGTAACTTCCTGTTGTGATAGAATAATTATTTTTCCTTCTTCGGCTCCAGCACCTTTTTCTCCGGGTAATCCAGACCCTCGCGGCTGTCATAAACGGACTTCAGCCAGGCCTGCATTTCTCTTTTCATGCGTGCCGTGACTTCGGGCAGTTTGTCCGCCAGGTCGGTTTTTTCGGACAAGTCATTGATAAGATCGTAGAGTTCGTATTTGTCGGCACCCCGCCGATGCAGTTTGTATTGGTTGTCGCTCCATACCACATAACCGTCTTCCAGGCTGGTTTGGCCGTGATGAAAGAAACCGATCGGCCGCGGGCGTTGCTTCATTTCTCCATCGAACAACGGCAGCAGGCTCAGGCCATCGATGGGCAGCACCTGGTTGGGCAGTTGGATTTTCAGGATGTCCATCACCGTCGGATAGATGTCGCTGGTCACGGCGGCGACATCGGTGATCGCCGGTTTTTTGATCCGCGACGGCCACTCGACAATGCCCGGCACACGGATGCCGCCTTCCCAAAGTTCGCCCTTGTGGCCGCGCAGGTTTTTGTTGGAACCGAAGGCATCCGGCTCCTTGTTGTCTTCCATCCACGCGCCGTTGTCGCTGTTGAACCAGACAATCGTGTTGTCGGCGATGCCGAGTTTGCGCAGTCCGCTGCGCAGCGAGCCCATGCTGCGGTCGACACCGATGATTTCGCCATAATACGGCGAACCACCGGCCGCTTTGAGGTCCTCGGGAGTCGGTTGCAGCGGGACGTGCGGACTGCCGAACCAGACGACCGCAAGAAACGGTTTGCCATCCTTGTTGCTTTTTTCGATGAACTTCAAGGCCTCGGCGACGATGGCATCGGACCCGTCACCTTTGGTTTTCTCCGGCACGCCGTTGTGGCCGAAGGTCCAGTCGGGTTCGAAGTAGTTCGACACCGAGAACGACTCGTCAAAGCCGACATTGAGGGGCGAAAAGCGTTCGGTATTGGCGATCACCTTGCCCGGTCCGGGAACTCCGTTGAGATGCCACTTGCCGAAGTGCGCCGTGCTGTAGCCCACGGTTTTGACCGCTTGGGCGATGGTGACTTCCTGTTTGCGAAGGGTCATGCCCGGCCAGAGGCAGTTCATCCGGTAGGGATGCCGACCGGTCATCACGCTGGCTCGCGTGGGCGAGCAACTCGGATGGGCGGAGTAGAAACGATTGAAACGAAGTCCGCCTGCAGCCATCGCATCGAGGTTGGGCGTTGGAATTTTTTTCAGACCGTTGTAGCCGACATCACCCCAGCCCTGGTCGTCGGTCATGCAGAGGATGATGTTTGGTTTGGCATTGTCAGCCGCATGAGCGGTGACCCATGCAAGCGCGCTCAAGGCGCCGAGTAGGGCGAATTTCATCGTGGATTATTTATGAGGTGAAGCGTTGGTGGTTTTATTCCCGACCATAACGGATGAAAAACGATCCATCTTTCATCCCAAGTCAAACAGCAGGGCCTCGCTGTCGGCGGCGGCGTGGATGGCGAAATTACCCGCCGACTCCGTATGCGCGGCATCGCCGTCGTGCAAGGTTTCACCGTGGACCGCAAGTTCTCCGCGGATCACCTGCAACCACAGGCCGCGACCTTTCGCGACGTCATGACCCAATGTGTCGCCTGCTTTCAGGCGAATCCGATAGACGTCAGCGTCCTGACGGATCAATGCCGAATCATCGCGACCATCCGCGGAAATCACGAGGACCTTTTTTTCATGGTCGCTGCCCTGATGCGGGTGCCACTCGGTGTACGACGGGGTGAGTCCGTTTTCCCGTGGCGTGATCCAGATTTGCAAAAACCGTGCATCGCTGGTTTTGCTGGGATTGAACTCGCTGTGGGTCACGCCCGAGCCCGCGCTCATCAGTTGAATCTGCCCGGGCGAAAGAGTGCGGCCGTTGCCCATGCTGTCGTGGTGTTCCAATTGTCCCTCCACCACATAACTGAAGATCTCCATGTTGCGGTGCGGATGGGCGGGAAATCCGCCGCCTGCCGCGACCCGATCCTGATTGATGACCCGCAGCGTGCGAAAGCCCATGTGCCGCGGATCATGGTAATCGGCGAAACTAAAGGTATGGTAGGAGTCGAGCCAGCCGTGGTTGGCATGACCGCGCTCGAGTGATTTTCGGACAATGACGTTCATGTCCCTGCTGTTACCATGGGATCGGCACCAGTCAACAGGCGATCAAGGCTTTTTCTCCGCCGCTGGTTCCGCAGGCTTTTTCGCGCCCGCTTTTTCCAGCAATTCGCCGAGATGTTTCACGTAGGCCTCGGGTCCGCCTTCGCGGTAGCCGATGTCTTCGGAAAGTTTTTTGCCCTCGGCATCAAGAAGCAGCACCGTCGGGTATCCTTCAAGCGGATATTGTTTTTCGAGTTCCTTGTTCTGTTTTTTCAAATCGGCCGCCTGTTTCGATTTTTTTGGGAAATCGACTTCCATCAGCACCAAATTTTTCGCGGCGTATTCCTTGAATGCCTTTTGAGCAAAAACCTCCTTGTCGAGCTTGATGCACCAGCCGCACCAGTCGGACCCGGTGAAGTCGATGAGGATCGGTTTGTTTTCGGCCTTGGCTTTCGCTTTGGCTTGTTCCCAGTTGGTCATCCAGCCTTCGCCACCGGCGAGGGCGAAGGAACTGCAAAGAAGAAATCCGGCGGCGATGCGTGTGATGTGTTTCATGGCTTCCCAATTAACGATGTCGCGGACGATTTTTGTTCATTGTTTCTTTTGCCGCAGTTGTTCCAGCCTGCTGAGCGGTTTTTCGGCGGGTGCGGGCGCAGGGGCGGCCTGCGACGGCGGAGCTGCCTGGGCCGCGACAACGGGTTGGGCGGGCGCGGGGGCCGATGGCGCATCGATCCGCAAAACCCCGCCCTTGGCGCACTGGTGGGCGATGCTCCGACCGTTTTGCGGGATCAGGATTTTGCAGAACAAATTCTGGTGCTTGCCGATCGTCGCGTCGGCGGCAACTTCGAGCGCGAAGCTCAGCTCCTTGGCGCTTTTGTCAAACGACATCACCGCCGCCTTGACGCCATGCGGCAGGCCCAGCAATTCCGCACTGGCATTGCCTTCAAAGGGTGTCGCGATTTGAAGTTTACCGTGAATCGATGTCGCTTTGTTCTGTTCGGTGGCGGCCATTTCGAGGCTCATGGTGAGGAATGGTTCGGCCACGGTCAGCGTGGCGAGTTTTGAGGAAACCAGCACCGTGCCTTTGGGGGTTTTCGATTCGGCCAGGATCACGATCGGCCAGGAACCGGGAACGGCATCGCTGCTGGCATTGATTTGATAAACCGCCGCCGCCGCATCCTTGGCGACATCAAGGGTCACCGGCGCACCGATTCCCGGCGGCGACCAGAGAAATCGCAGCACGACCGGCTCGGCGAATCCCGGCGCGCGGAGGACTTTGACGTTCAAGGGCAGCACGCCGTTCTTGACGATCGGCACGGTGGGTTGTTCGAGCTCGATTTGCAGAGGTGCTTCATCGATGACCGCCATGCTGATCCGGTCGACCGAGGTGCCGTGGTAGGAACCCTGGTTGTTGATGTCCACGTGTTCGATGCGTTCACCCAGCAGCCCCGCAAGGGCCGGAGGAGCGCCGTCGCCCGCCGCCTTGAGCTGGATTTGATACAATCCTCCCGCCACCGGGGCATCGGCCGCCGCTTCTAACAAAACAGGAAACGACGTGGCGTTTTTGGGAGCGACCGGCGCGGTCATGGTCATGCCCGGCGGCAGGGCATCCGCTTGCAGGCGGAGTTCGCAACCGACATTTTCACGGGTGAAATTCACCACGGTGGCGTAGCGGTTGCCGCGCGGCACGGTGAGCATTTTCCACTTCTGCGACTGACCGCGATCAACGGTGGGCAGCGCGGCGCTGATCGCGGGTGATTTTTCGGCAATTTCTACCCGATACGTGAAATCCTCGCGACCATTGCGCAGTTTGTCGGTGATGCGGACGAAATAATCGCCGTCGGCCGGACAAGGCCAGACCAGCGAGCTGTCGAGACCGCCCTGATCATCGTTGCCTTGGATTCTTTTCCCGGCGGCATCGTGCAGGGTGAGCACCGAGTCGAGCGGCGAACGAAGCGCCAGTGCCAGAACTTTGATCACAAGCTGCTGGTCTTTTTTTGCGTTGAAACGAAACCAGTCATTATCCTTGTCCTCCGCAATGATTCCCTGCGCGGCGCAGGGTAGAGCAGGCAAAACAGTGGCTTTCTTGAAGTCGTTGTTCGGTTCGCTCTCATTCGCGTAGTTCAATCCGCTCAGGGCAATCCAGTTCGGCGAGGGCGCGGAAAGTTTGCCGCTAAAAGCAAAAAGCGGAAACGGGTTCGGACCCGACGGCGGTAGAGTGACGGACTGCTTGATCGGTCCGGCGGGGTCGCCGAGGAAGGTGAACTCGACCGTTTCGCCGGGTTTCGCGCCACAGGGGAAAACCGCGGCGGGACGCGGCGCGGTGGAAATGTGCAGCCGATAACGGCACTTGTCGTTGCCCTCGTAGGCGGCTTCGCGGACGACGATGCGGTAGTCGCCGTCTTCCGAAGCGACAATCGACGCATAACTGTCGGTGCGCAACAACGGGGTGTCGTCGCGGGCGCTCAGTTCGAAACGACGGGGATCGAGAATCGCCACGAAGGCATCGAACATTTCCTGGCCGAGCCGGATGGCCTCCACTTCGGCGGTGAGGCGCTGGCCTTTTTTCATACGACAAACATAGTAGTCCTCGTCCTCCAGTTTGACGACCCCGTGAACGGTGGTGTCGGGCACGATTTTCTGCGCCTGTTCGAAGCTGTTGTTCGGCTCCACTTCGTCGACGACCGGAAACTGGCCGACCATGAAAAGTTTCATCTCGCTGATGCCGCCGGAGCAGCGCACACGCAGCGGGTGTTCGCCGAGCGGAGCATCGGCGGCGATGCTGGCCATCGCGGTGAAATGCTTGTCATCGCGGACTTTGATGTCGGTGATCACCAGCCCCTTTTGATAGCAAAGGATTTCCTTCACGTCGTCGAGGCGCTCGCCGTGAAAATGGAGCTGCACCGCCGTGCCGCGCTGCCCGCCCGGCGGTTGCACGAGGGACAGCAGCGGGGAAAACGCCTGGGCTGCGGCGGCGAACAACAGCAAAAGCAGAGCATGGAGGACGGCGGATTTCACGGCATCAACCGATCATGCTTTTTTCGCAAGGATTTCCTCGATGATCCGACCGCCGTCGCAGATTTCGATCGGTCGATTGCCCGGGGCCATGAGCTCCTTGTCGGCGGAGATGCCGATCTGATTGTACACCGTGGTCGCGAGGTCGGCCACCGACACCGGATCGTTTTCTGGTTCGGCACCGAGGGCGTCCGAAGATCCATACACCATGCCCCCTTTGACTCCGCCGCCGGCGAGCATGGTCGAGAACACCCGCGGCCAGTGGTCGCGACCACCAGTGGGACCGATCTTCGGCGAGCGGCCGAATTCACTTGTTACCATCACCAATGTGGAATCGAGCAATCCGCGTTGATGCAGGTCGTTGATCAAAGCGGCAATCGCCTGGTCGGTCGGCGGCAGGTTGGTTTCGATGCCGGCCTTGATGTTGTCGTGGTGGTCCCAGCCACCTGCGGTCAGGGAAACAAAGCGCACCCCGGCTTCGACCAGCCTGCGGGCAAGGATCATCCGCTGCCCCGCCTGGGTGCGACCGTATTCGTCGCGTAACGCCGCCGGTTCCGCCTCCAGATTGAAGGCCTCGCGCGCCTGCTGCGAGGAAATCAATTTGTAGGCATGCTGGTAAAAGGCGTCCATCGAGTCGAGTTCGTCCGATTTCTCCATGCTGCGGAAATGTTGATCGACCGTCTGCAACAGCGATTGGCGACGGGCGAATCGCTCATCGCTGACGCCGTTGGGCAGGCTCAGGTCGCGGACCTTGAAGTCTTTTTGTGAGGGATCGGCACCGAGGGCAAAAGGACCGAATGCGGAACTCAGATATCCGGAGTTCGCGTATTCGTTTGGCACGCTGGGGATGCAAACATAGGGCGGCAGATTGTTTCGCGGTCCGAGTTCGTGGGAGATGATCGATCCGATCGACGGATACTCCACGGCGGGCGACGGCCGATAACCGGTGAACATGTTGTGCGTGCCGCGCTCATGAGCCGCTTCACCGTGGGTCATCGAGCGGATGACGGTGATCTTGTCAGCGACCGCGGCGGTTTTTTTCATGAACTCACCGAACTGCACACCGGCGATTTTCGTATCGATCGCACCAAAGGGCCCGCGGTACTCCGAGGGCGCGAGCGGTTTGGGATCGAACGACTCCTGATGCGCCAGTCCGCCGGGCAGGAAGATGTGGATCACCCCCTTGGCGACCCCTACTTTGGTTTCGTAGAATTTCTGCGCCGCGCTCGCCTGCTTTTGCAGGAATCCCGGCAAGGTCAGGCCGAGACCGCCGAGCAGACCGACATAGAAAAATTCCCGCCTTGAGGAATACTGTTCGAGTGGATTGCCAGGGCACTTCGGTTTCATGGGGATCGATGGGATGATAACCGCTTCGCTCGGTTATGCAATGGTTCAACCATCGACTACGCGACACATCACAATCATGTTTCACCGAACTGGCGGCTTGCAAATTGTCGGCCGCTTTGCAAGAGTCCCGCCATGGGGAAATGGCTGCTGGTTTTGCTGATGATCGCACACGCCGCAGGTGCGGAAGCCCCCGAAAAAAACCAGGGAAAAAGGCAGTTGCGCTTTCTGCCGGTGGGCGACATGCCTCCTTTCCGACAGGAGATTCGCAATGGCGTGCGCTACGAACTGGAGCCCGATGCGGGTTCGATCCCGCCGGGTCTGTTGCAACTGCCGCTGGGCAAGGAGAAGGCCGTCGAAACCACCCTGAACTTGGGAAATTTCTCCCCCTCCCTGACCTGGCCCGCAGGTCCGCTGCGGCTGGAGCTGATGCAAAAAACCGGCGAAGTGGTCAAAAAATGGCACGAAGTCACCCTACCCGAACAAGGCGACATCGCGGTGCTGCTGTGGCGCGACCCCAAGGTCAACACCTGGGGATCCGCCCGATCCGTGGTGCTGGGCGACGGCTTGGAAGCCTTCCCTGCAGGCAGCGTCCGACTGGTGAACCTGATCCCCTCGATGGTGAAAATGGTTTTCGCCGACAAAGCGGTGGAGTTGAAACCCGGCGTCTGCCAGGTGGAGCTGCTGAGCAAGGAAATCACCCCCGTGCAAATTTCCGCCCAGGATGCCAAGGGCGACTGGCACGTGGTGTTTCAAAGCGCCCTCACCCAGAACCCCGGCGAACGCGGCAACGTGATCGTCTATCGCGCCGATGGCGAGTCCCCGCGCAGCCCGGTCAAGGTCCTCTGCCTGCGCGAGCAGGCTCCCGTCCCCCCGGAAAAAAAACCGCCGCCCCGCGCGGGTGCCGGTAAGGGAGCGAGTGGCAGGTGAATTTCAATGAAGGCGCAGCTTGACGATAGGGACTTACTATTCACCATTTTTCTTCTCATCTCTGTCAGCACCAGAATACTTTTTCCAAAATACTTTGTCTGTCCCAGAATACTTTGTCTGTCCCCATCTCATG
>CAMAQB010000037.1 GCA_945860285.1 Akkermansia muciniphila
AGGGTGATGATCATGCCGCATTTGCCATCGCCGATGCTTTTGCCGTCGAGGGCAAGGCTGCGGGGTAGTAGACCGGAGTTGGCTTGGAGCCATGCGGTGAGGGCTTCGGAGTAGGCTTGGGGATCGATGAGGTTGAGTAGGTCGTTGAGGGCATCGTAGCCGGGCATTTTGAGGCGTCCGCTTGTTTTATGGCGGACTTTTAGGCCTATGGCTTCGCGTTGTTTTTGGTCGAGTTTTGCAACTTTGCGCCAGATGTTGCGCATGTCGCGCCCGCCCATGAGTAGGCCGAGGGCAACGAGGGTGAGCATGGCGGTGAATGGATGGCGGCGGCTTTGCGCTCGACGGGGATCGGGCACTTCTTCGAAGGCGTGGCGTAGGGTTTTGAGTTGGTTGATTTTGAGTGGGCTGCGGACTCCTGCGCCAGCGGTTAGGGCGGCTTCGCAGACGCCGGGTAATTGGGGGGCGCACATGAGCTTATAGGCTTGTGGGTGGAGGGGTTTAAGCCAGAGTTTTTTGGGGCGCTGATTGGGCAGATAGTAGTCGGTGTGGTCTTGGGAAAAGCCTTGGGTGTCGCCGATGTATGTCCAGTTAGTGGCTCGATAAACTGTGCCAGCGTGTAGTTCTGGATCACTAAAACTTTCGGCTAAAAGTGGGCGATAGCCGTGTTGGGCGTGCCATTGTGCTGGTAGTTCGCGCAGGGCGAGGCCGAGGCATTGTGAGGCGAGATTGGGACGCCGAGATTTTTCTGGCACAAGGAAACGGCGTAACTGGACGACGAGTTTAAGCCGTTGCGAGCGGGTGACGGGATCCCAGCCGATGATTGTATCGCGATCTTTGAGATGCCAAGCGGCAGCGCACCAAATGAGCACGGCGACGACTTGTCCGCCCTCGAGCACGAACTGGCAGAGTCGATCTCCGGCCTCGCGACCCGCGCCAAGGAAGTGTTCTTCATCGAGCATCTGATGGGCGATTTCCCAATCTGCGGATGTAAGTGCTTGTTTGATTTCAAGTAATCCGCGGTCCGAGTGGGCCGCGCCTGTTTGGAAGTCGTGCTTGTGGATCACAAGTCAAATCCTGCATTTTTGGAGCCTTTTGTCTAGGATTATTTTAATAGCTTCTGTAAAAAGGCTTTGTGAGGATCAAGCCAATCGCCCTGCCGGATTTGAAGTGAAAGAATTTTTACACTTCCCATCCGGCTGCCGATCCGCTAAGTGCCATTCAAGCGATGAACGATAGCATCACATTCAACACCGCTTATCACGTAGAAGCGGCATTGATCACCCGAGCCCCCGGCGGTGGCGATTCTCTTTTGCGCTCGAAATTGACAGCGGCAAGCCCTCGCCCTAGGGAGCCGCGCCCGGGAAACTCATTTCTCCTCTTTTCCCGGCTCTTCAAACCTCCCGTTTTTTTTCCCAGGCACATCAAACCTAACGAAAAATTCCAGCAATGGAAGGAAATTCCGGCGTGAACAATATGCTGCGATCCTCGATCTTTCCAGCACTCATCTCGATGAGCGCGTCGGCGGTGTTCGCCGATCCGTTTCAGCTGTCCATTCAGCCACTGCTGAAAGAATATTGCGTCACCTGCCACTCCACGGAGAAGCAGAAGGGCGATCTCGATCTGGAGCGTTTTACCTCGCTCGATCTAGTGAAGCGCGATCCCGGAGTGTGGGAGCATGCGCTGGATCAGATCCGCGACAAGGAGATGCCGCCAAAGGGCAAGCCCAAGCCTTCGCCCGAGCAAATGAAGCTGATCACGGACTGGATGCAGGGCACGCTAGACGAAGTCGCGCTCGCGAATGCGGGCGATCCGGGACCGGTGGTGATCCGGCGCTTGTCGAACATGGAATACACCTACACGCTGCGCGACCTCACGGGCGTGGTGTCGCTCGATCCGGCCAAGGAATTTCCCGTCGATGGTGCTGCCGGTGAGGGTTTCACGAATGCCGGCGCGGCGCTGGTGATGTCGCCGGCTCTGCTGACCAAGTATCTCGACGCGGCCAAGGAGATTGCCAGTCACGCGGTGCTTACGCGGGAAGGAATTCATTTTTCGCCGGGCACAACATCGCGTGATTGGACGGATGAAACGCTGGCGAAGATTCGCAGCTTCTACACGCGCCACACGGTGACGGGAGGTGGATCGCAGGTGACGCAACAGGGCATCAATCCCGATGTCGCGACCAGTGCGGGCCGCCTGCCCGTCGAAAAGTATCTCGATGCCTTGCAGGGCAGATCCAACGGCGACGGCCTGAATGCCAGATACCTCGACACGCTGCGCAAAGCGTTCGCGGATACGAGGTCCTCGCTCGTGCTCGACACTCTGCGCGCCAAGTTCCGGGCCGGCACGCTCAGGGTGGAGGACATCGAGACCTGGCAGCAGTCGCTTTGGCGGTTCACAAGCGTGGGGCACATCGGCAAGAATGGCGGCCCAAAGGCTTGGCAGGAACCGATGGCACCGCTTGCAACGCGGCAGGAAATGCGTGTGAAGCCCGGCACACCCACCGATGGCGGCGACGTGACTTTCTATCTCTCCACCACCGACGCGGGCGACGGCACGGAGAACGATCTCGCCGTGTGGGAGAATGCGCGACTGGTGGCTCCAAGACGTGCGGATTTTCCGTTGAAGGATGTGCGCGCGCACATGCAGCAATTGGCAAAGCGGCGCGAGACCGTGAGCGCGAGCGTGGTGAAATGCCTCGCGGCAGCAGATGAGGTGGAGCGTTCCATCGAGCGCGCCGACATCGCCAAGCTCGCGCAGAAACATGGCGTGCAGCCGGATTTGCTTGCGGCATGGCTAGATTACCTCGGTATGGAATCTTCCGACGAAGTAAAGCTCGGACAACTGCTCACCATAAAGATGGAAAGCACGCCTGAATACAACTTCATCAAAGGCTGGACCGAAGAAAACGCACTCAGCGTGCTCGCCAATTCATCGGATGCCACGGTGCGTATTCCGGGCGCGATGAAGGGCCATAGCATCGCAACTCATCCGTCGCCAAAGCTCGCGTCGGTCATCGCGTGGCGGAGTCCGGTGAGCGGGACGCTGCGCATCAGTGGCAGCGTGCAGGATGCACATACCGAGTGCGGCAATGGCGTGACGTGGTCTGTGGAGTTTCGTCGCGGAAAAACGCGCAACGTTCTCGCCAGCGGAGTAAGCACGGGCACTGCGGTCATCGACATGGGACACCATGAAAACATCCGCGTGCTGCCCGGCGATGCCATCGCGGTGGTGATCGGTCCGCGCGATGGCGAACACACGTGCGACCTCACAGCGATCGATCTCGTGCTGAACGACGGCACGACAGAGTGGAGCCTCGCAAAAGACATTTCGCCCGACATCCTCGCCGGCAATCCTCACGCCGACAGCCACGGAAACAAGGACGTTTGGTACTTTTCCGGAGAGCCGGCCCAAAACGACATCGCACTGAATATTCCGGCTGGTTCCTTGCTCGATTTATGGCGCAATACGTCGGATGTCGGCGAACGCGAGCGCCTCGCAGCACAGATCCAGCAACTCCTCCAGCGCGACCTCGCCACGGTCGCCAAGGACTCACCGGACCACGCCATGCATTCAAAACTGCTCTCATTCAACGGGCCGCTGCTGGCCGCCTCCCTTCGATCGGTGAAGTTGCAGGACGAAGATGGTTCGCCATCGCCTTATGGCGTGGAGCGCGGCCTGTTCACCGGGGCGGATCTCAACGTGCAGGCGCCTTCTTTAATCGAAGTGCGACTGCCTGCCTCGCTCGTGGATGGCGCGGAGTTTGTCGTGACCGGCATGCTGCGCTCCGCGGAAGGCAGCGTGCAGATGCAAGTGCTCACGACCAAGCCGGAGAAACTTTCCGGAATCGTGGCGAGCAGGGCGGAAACGGCGCAGGCCACTGGTCTGTGGTCCGACAACAACCTGCGCACGCAATACAGCACGCCGGTGATCGTGAATGACGGCAGCGCGGTGCGTGGTCGTTTTGAAGCGGCTTTCGACGAGTTCCGCGCGCTGTTCCCGGTCGCGCTGTGTTACACGAAAATCGTGCCCGTGGATGAGGTGGTGACGCTGACCTTGTTCTATCGCGAGGACGAGCACCTGAAGCGCCTGATGCTCGACGAGGCGCAGAGCGCCGAACTCGACCGTCTGTGGGACGAACTGCGGTTTGTCAGCGAGGCGCCGCTCAAGCAGGTCGATGTATTTGAGCAGCTCTGGCAGTTTGCCACCCAGGATGCGAAACCTGAGGCCTTCGAACCGATGCGCGAGCCGATCATGCGCGGTGCGGAGGTTTTCAAGAAACAGCAGATCGAGGCCGAGCCGAAACATGTGCAGGCCGTGCTCGATTTCGCCATGCAGGCCTGGCGGCGGCCGCTGAACGACCCCGAGCAATCCGAGTTGCGCGCCCTTTACCAAAAGCTCCGCCAGCAGGATCTCCCTCACGCCTCCGCCGTGCGCATGCTGCTCGCCCGTGTGCTGGTGACACCGGCGTTTCTGTATCGCGGCGAGAAAGCTGCTCCGGGCCCGAAAGCAGCGCCGGTGAACGATTGGGAACTCGCCACGCGCTTGAGTTATTTCCTGTGGTCTTCCGCTCCCGATGCCGAACTGCGCGATCTCGCGGCCTCAGGGAAATTGCGCGATCCCGACGTGCTCACCGCACAGGCCCGCCGCATGATGAAGGACGCGCGCATTCGCCGCCTCGCGACCGAATTCGGCTGCCAGTGGCTGCACGTGCGCGAAGTCGAGACGCTCGATGAAAAGAGCGAGCGGCATTTCCCCACCTTCGTCGGATTGCGCGCCGACATGCAGGAGGAGGCGGTGCGTTTCTTCATGGATCTGTTCCAGGCCGATCGCTCCGTGCTCTCGCTGCTCGCGGCTGATTACAGCTTCGTCAATGGCCCGCTGGCGAAGCACTATGGATTCGCATCGAAAGGCGAGGACTGGCAGCGCGTGGATGGCTTGCGGGCGCAGGGCCGCGGCGGCGTGCTCGGTTTCGCGGCCACACTGGCGAAGCAGGCCGGAGCATCGCGCACCAGCCCGATCCTGCGCGGGAACTGGCTCAGCGAAGTGGTGCTCGGTGAAAAGCTGCCGCGACCTCCAAAAGGTGTGCCGGTCCTCCCGGAGGAAGCGCCTGCGGGGCTCACCGAGAGACAGCTGACCGAGCGCCACAGCAGCGATCCCAAGTGCGCCGGATGCCATCAGCGAATCGATCCATTCGGCTTTGCGCTCGAAGGCTTCGATGCCATCGGCCGCGTCCGCAAACTGGATGCGGCCGGCCTCGTCATCGACACACACACGACGCTCGCCAACGGCACGCCCATCGACGGCCTCGATGGCCTGCGCACTTATCTCGTCAGCACCCGGGGCGACGATTTTATCCGCCAGTTCTGCCGCAAACTCCTCGGCTACGCTCTGGGTCGTAGCGTGCAGCTTTCCGACAAACCGCTGATCGAAACCATGCTCGCCCAGCTCAAGGCCAACGAATATCGCGTCAGCACCGCGATGGAACTGATTGTCAACAGCCCGCAGTTGCGCGAAGTTCGCGGTCGGGATTTTATCACCAACCACTGAATCCTATGAACAACCACCGTTTCACCCGTCGTGCCTTTCTGCGAGGAGTCGGCGTAACCATGGCCCTGCCGTGGTTGGAGTCCTTCAATGTGTGGGGCGATGAACCGCTGCGCGACAAACCAGCCAGCGAAGCGCCGGTGCGACTGGCGGTATTGTTTTCGGGCAATGGTTTTCATTCCAGGGAATGGTGGGCGAAGGGAGAGGGTCGGACGATGGAGCTGGGCCAGGTGCTCGCACCGCTGCAGGACTTTCGCGAGAAGATGATCTTCGTGCGCGGACTGTATCACGAGGAGGCGCGGAAAGGGAACATCCACAGCTCGCAAACGGGCAATCTGCTCTCGGGCGCACCGATTGCGTCGGGCGGCGAGATCCGCTCAGGCACGAGCTTCGATCAGGTGCTGGCGCAGACGTATGGGCGTTCCACGAAAGTGCCGAGCCTCGTGCTCGGCTGCGAGCGGTCGAATCCCTCGGTGCACAAGAACTACTCAATGCTCTACAGCTCGCACATTTCGTGGAGTTCGCCGACGACCCCGACGCCGCTGGAACTCTACCCCGCGCTGGCCTTCGACCGGCTCTTCAAGGACGACGCGGCACCCGGCGACAAGAGCGTGCTCGATGCCGTGCTCGCCGATGCGCAGGACCTGCGGCGCGGCATCAGCAGCAGCGATCAGCGCAAGCTTGACGAGTATCTCGACAGCGTGCGCGAGGTGGAAAAGCGCATCGAAAACGCGGGCCTGCGCGGAGAATTGCAAGGTTGGCGGCCCACGCTCGACAAGCCGAACATCCGGCGCCCCGCCGAGGGCATCCCGCAGGACATCGGCGAGCACATGCGGCTGATGTGCGACATCCTCGCGCTCGGCTTCCAGACCGACACCACGCGCATCACCACGCTGAAGTTGAACAACGATCACAGCGCACTGCGTTTCCCGAATCTCCCGAGCGTGCAGCAGGTCGGCCACGGCATCGACTACATGATTCACCACCTGCTCAGCCACAGTGACGGAGATGACTGGCTGAAAGTGAATCAGTTTTTCATCGAGCAGCTTGCCTACCTCGCGCGCAAGCTCGACTCCATCCAGGAAGGCCCGCGCACGCTGCTCGACAACACCATGCTGCTCCATTGCTCGAGCATGATGGCCGGAGCGAAGCACGACAACGACCAGCTTCCGGTCCTCGTCCTCGGCGGTGCCGGTGGCCGCCTCAAAAGCGGTCGCGTGATCGACTACAAGGACAAACCCGAGCGCCAGCTCTGCCGCCTCTTCCTGTCGATGATGGACAAGATGGACGTGCGCCCTAAGACCTTCGGCGACGCGAAACAGATGCTGGAGGAAATCTGATCACGGCGCATCCGCCGTCGGTAGCGCGGCTTAGTGGTTGAACACGAACCCTTTGGAGTTCATGAACGACCACAGCACGTCCTCGATCGCGGCACGGCGCGATTCGCCTTCCCTGGTGAATGGAGTACATGCGACTTCGCATGGAAAAAGAGAGAATTACTCACTTCCCTTCCGGCTGCCGATCCGCTATAGGCCATTCAGGTGATGAGCGTAATCCACACATTTCCCGTCGCTTTTCACGCAGAACCGGCTTCGGTCGCAAAAGCCCGCGACGTTGCCATTCATCACCACACTTCTCCCCACCTCACGAACCTCTTATTCTTTCTCCCAAGCACATCACCCCTACAAGTAAATTCCTAACAATCACAAGAGGTTAAGTCAAAAAGCTTCGTCGGGGCGCGGGCCGCATATTGGGCATCGGGCAAATGTTCTATTTCTATCTCATGCCTCTGGCGCAGCGGTCTTAACCATTCACAACGCCTCGAGAGCGATCCGGGCGATGAAGCCGGAGCGGGATTCGCCGTTTTTATCAGCAGCTGCATCGATGCGACGGAGAACGCGCTCGGGGAGGGAGATGTTCAGGCGCTTGGCTTTTCCGGAGAGGGCGGCGAGATCCACCGAGGCGATTGCTCAGATCATACCAGCATAATCGGGGTTGGCGGCGTGGATTTCGATACCCTGAGGAGCAGGAATTTTCTCTCCAGCATCCAGCAAGCCCTCGATGTGAAAAGCCACTGCTTCTGAGGCATTGGCTATGGCCTCATCCAAGGTGTCTCCCGCGCTGAAGCATCCGGGAAGGTCGGTAATTTGAACACCATAGGCTTTGCCGCGTTCGTGTTCGATGGCGATGGGATAGTTCATGGTTTATTGATTCCTGCCGATTTGAGGATGGCCCATGCGATCCCGATCGGCAGGTCTTTTTACGGGTGCGGAACAGTGACGACACCGGATTTAAGTGGGTGCTTGAATTGGTGATGGCTTCCCTTGGTTCGGGTCTCATGCCATCCATCCTTTTTCAAGAGCCTAATGATTTCTCGGCTTCTCATCGTGTGTAATTATACACACGCACAGGCTTTAGCAAGCTTAGAATTAAGATATTTTGGGATACGTCTTTGGTCATGTTTTTGTAGATGTTTACACACAAAGGACGACAGTTTAGATCACTCATCAACTCGAGCGCCAAAATGACCATCTAAAAGGGGGCTCGCAGGTGTCGGAAAAACGTAGAACAAAATACTACAAAAGGTGGTCGAAACGTTTAAGCCGCCCGCGCATTTAGCTATGAAATCCAAGCCAACTTCTGATCGACACCAGCCCTTTCTCATCAAAGCTTATCCAGTCGGAAAGTGTCCTGACGAACAGTGGATTTTTCCGATGTCAAACTGCCGCCGCTTCCCATTCCGCTGCTTGCGGTAGTAGCGCATTCCCCCCTCTTTTCCCGCCTCCGGTCCGACCACCAGCCCTTTCAGTGTCCTACACCCCAAAAGCAAATTGCTTGCAGTCCGCATCCAAGTTAAAATCTTGACCAAGTGTTCAAGAGAGCTATCCTCGCAGTGTTGGAATTGAGCCATTTAAACCAGTAATAGCATCCGCCGCACGGCTGTTTCGTCGCGTTTTTCAACCCTGCTCAGTAGTCACTCGACGCTTTTCACTTCTTTGGAACCCCTTTTCCCCGCTCTTCGAATCCTCAGTTCCTTTCCCACGCACGTCAACCCTAACGAAAATTTATACCAGTCCGACATGAAGATATCAGCAAGTTCAAGAGTGGTTGGTTTGATTGCAGGAATCGTCTTTTCTGGCGCGCTTGAAGCACCGGGCGAAACCGTCACTGATGACCGGTTGATCGATCAAATTGCCTTGCATGTTGAGCCGAAAATTCTCAACCCCGTGCGCGATAAGACAGCCACGGGGAAGATATCGCTGATCGCATTTCACGCGGATGGCTCACAGCGCGTTCTGCGGAACGCTGATGCGGTGATCAACGCGAGAACAAAAGTTGCCAGCGGGAATGTCGAAGTGGCGACGGTTGATGGCGACAAGGTTGTGCCCAAAGAGGGCGGCATCGCCATCATTGAGGCAGAAGTCGTTGAGAACGGCAAGTCATTCAAGGCCAGCACGGATGTTGTCGTTACGCCGTATTACCGGGACTATCATCAGGCACTGGTTATGAAATTATTCCTCGGGATGGAAGGTGATCCGGTGGAGCGCCTTGCCAACGATCCCACCTTCCGTCAAGGACACGAAGTGATGTGCACATTCGAGGAGACCCTGGAACTTATCCGCAGGACCGACAACCTGACGCGCGGAATACCGAAGATCATCTATCTGGTCGGCTGGCAGAAAGGAGGCCACGACCACGGGTATCCCGACTGGAGTGAGGTGAACCCCAGGATGAAACGGGCGCAGGATGCCACCGGGCTCGAAAGCCTGCGCTGGCTAATCCGCGAGGGCAGGAAGTTCAACACGACGGTCAGCCTGCACCTCAACATGGTTGATGCCTACAAACACAGCCCGCTGTGGGATGAATACGTTGCGAAGGACTGTTTCGCCAAGGATGAGAGCGGGCAATTGCTTGTCGGCGGAATCCAGGTGAAAGGAGATGACATGTACAACGTGGTCTATCCCAAAGAATGGGAAGCCGGGTTGGCGCAGAGACGCATTGACGGTTTGATCAAACTGATTCCCGAACTGAAAGAGGGGCATACCATCCATGTCGATGTGTTCATTGCCAACCGCGATGGCGGCAGGCCGATCAGCCCCTGGCATGCGAAACCAGAGCATGGCGGATTGACGCCGGACAAGTATGTCGGAACCCAGCGCAAGATTTTCCACTACTGGCGCGACCGGGGTTTTGATGTGACAGGGGAAGGAACCGGCTGGGCCCATCCGCCGGGTGAACATTTCATCGGCCTGCAGGCGATGTCGTGGTGGTATTCCTGGAACCCGATGGAGATCCCGGAGTGCCTGGGTGCGCGAGGCCGCACCGATCGAGGCGGCGACGGCGACTTCCGCTTCGGCGCAAGCATGCACGGCGAGGAAATCTGGAAGAACGACAAGACGAACATGCCCGGTTTTCTCGGCATGTTCTGCCGCACGACCCTTCCGTGGTACTACCTCAGCCGGTTGGATCGGCAGAAGTTTGAGAACGAGGTATTGTATTACAGCGAGGGGGTTGTGGCCGGACACGAAAAGGGAAAACGCATCATTCGCAAAGGCGAGTTCGTCCTGCGTGAGAATGATGATCTTTTTGTTCCCGCCCTGTGGAGAACGAAGAAAGAGATCATTGCCTACAGCAAAGAAGGCTATGAACTCAAAGAGTGGCTTTTGCCTGACGACTGGAAAAATGTAAAAAGTGTCGATCTTTACAGGATTACTCTGGAGGGTTGTATACCTCTGAAGAAGGATGTTCCGGCAAGCGGCGGCAAACTGAGTTTGTCGATGGAAAAAGACCAGGCGGTTTCCGTAATGCCAGCAGGGCAAATGATTTCAGGAGATTGAATGCATGTATGATATCGTCAAGAGATTCCCCGTCGCATCATTTCCCTTTTTTCCCGCTGCTATAACTTCTCATTATCTTTCCCGGCCACATCAACCCCAAAAGAAATTTTCTAGCAATCAATAATCTTGGCAAAGCCGGTCTGTGAACCTACGTTAGCGACAAATGAAATGAACCGTCAAATACAGCAACGGCCATCGCAACACTGCTGCGTCGCGTTCTGGCCTTCCCAATCCAAAATCCAAAATCAACAATCATCAATCGGCCACCTCTTCCCATTCCGCTTTTTTCCTTCACCCAGCTACCACTTCAGTTAGCATTTCGGCAATCACTATCCATCCATGACCGCCAAGCGAAAACCCGGCCCGGACCCAGCACCTGCTTCCCTGCTCGTGCCGGATAAGCTCGCCACGCTCGTGCACTACCTGCGCCGTGAGAAAGTCATTCTCGATTCCGATCTGGCGGAGCTTTACGGAGTTCCAACCGGACGCCTCAATGAAGCCGTTCAGCGTAACCTCGAACGATTCTCCGCCGACTTCATGTTCCAACTCACTGAAAATGAATTGGAATCTTTGGTATCGCAAATTGCGATAGCAAAGAATGCGGAGTCGTCTTTAAGGTCGCAATCTGTGACCTTAAAGCGTGGCGGACGCCGCAGCCTCCCCTACGCCTTCACCGAACAGGGTGTCGCCATGCTTTCCAGCGTGCTGCGGTCGGAACGTGCCGTGGAGGTGAACATCGCCATCATGCGGACCTTCGTGCAACTCCGGCGACTGATGGATTCCAACGCCCTCTTGGCCGAGAAAATCGAAGCCCTCGAGGAAAAATACGCCGATCACGACCAGCAATTCCAGATCGTCTTCGAAGCCATCAAACAACTCATCGCCGCTCCTGCTCCTCCATCCAAAGAACTTGGCTTTCACACCATCCCGTCCGCTGCTACCGCGAAAAAGCAACCCCGCCGTCCCAAAACCTGATCGCTCCTTGGATTGATGATTGATGAACTCCAATTTTTTTGATCTGAAAGAAAGACGGCTATTGGTTTCCAATCCAAAATCAGCAATCGTCATACGGCAATCTCTCCCCACTTTTCTCAGCATCTCCAATCTAATAACCCCAATCTCATCATAAGCGCAGCCATCGAAACCACCGCATTGACCTGCTTTGAAGAACTGAACGCGGCAGCAACCCCATGACTTGGAAACGAAAACTTCTTGGTAGATGGTCGTGGAAACGGCCTTTTATTTCTCTTGCCTGGATTTATTTTTTACTTTCAATAGTCGCGTATTTTTTCGGATCAAAACTTTTGTTTCGCCCTCCTCATAGTGGCTATGCGGCTGATGGACTGCGCTACAAAACCATAGAAAATGGAGTAACACCAAAGATTGGTTACACGTGGTTATCACCACGCGACGACAAATCGCCAGTGCTGTTTTTTTCTCATGGCAATGCCGAAGATATCGCAGACTACGAATGGTTGTTCGATGAATGGCATCGAGCTGGTTGTGGCGTTTTTTCCTACGATTATCCCGGTTATGGCATATCGGCAGGATCACCTACCGAGGCATCTGTGAATGCCGCGGCTTCCGCATCCTGGCATTATTTACGCGAGTCTCTCGGCATACCTGCGGAGCGCGTGATCATCATCGGACGCTCGGTAGGCTGTGGTCCAGCTCTGGCACTTGCGGTAAAAAATGATCATGCAGGAATCATTTTACTCTCCCCATTTATGTCAGCATTCAAGACTGTTACCCGCGTGCCGATTTTCTTGGGCGACATGTTTCCTAACGATCAAGTGATCCTCTCACTTCATACGCCCTTACTCATCATTCATGGCGAAGATGATCGCGTGGTTCCTTGCTCGCAAGGTCACTCTTTGTTTGAAAGCAGTCCTAGTCGCAATAAAACATGGCTTGCGTTGCCACACTGCGGGCACAATGATCTGTTCGACGAAAATGAAGCTTTATTGTTAGAAAAAATCGTCGGTTTCGCTATCGAAAATGGCACTCAAAAATGAAGCATAGGCAACTCCAGCGCGATGAAACATCACTTCTAATCTTGCATCACGCTCCTACTTTCCCCCATTCTTCCAACCTCTCACCTTCTTTCCCGTTCACATCAAGCCTGAAAGCAATTTTTTAGCAGCCAGCATTTTTTCCTAAGCCAGGATCGGGGTGATGACCTTGCCCTTGATGTCGGTCAGGCGGTAGTCGCGACCTTGAAAACGATAGGTGAGCCGCGTGTGCTCGATGCCCATCAGATGCTGCATGGTGGCGTGGAGATCGTGAACATCCACCCGGTCCTGAACCGCGTGATAACCGAGTTCGTCGGTCGCGCCATAGCTGATTCCCGGTTTAATCCCGGCGCCGGCCATCCAGATGCTGAAGCCCTTGTTGTGGTGGTCGCGGCCGTTG
The DNA here is from genome assembly GCA_945860285.1 of Akkermansia muciniphila. Lineage (GTDB taxonomy): Bacteria > Verrucomicrobiota > Verrucomicrobiia > Verrucomicrobiales > Akkermansiaceae > UBA956. The sequence continues at coordinate 12,795 of CAMAQB010000037.1, forward strand.
CCCTGCGACATCGGCGTGCGCCCGAACTCACCGCCCCAGATCACCAGTGTGTCATCCAACAACCCGCGTTGTTTCAAGTCGCTGAGCAGGGCCATGCAGGCGCGGTCGATTTCCTCGGCTTTGAAAACGATGCCCTGTTTGATGTCGCCGTGATGGTCCCAGTCCTTGTGATAAAGCTGGATGAAACGCACGCCGCGCTCGGCCAAGCGGCGCGCAAGCAGGCAGTTGTAGGCAAAACTGCCATCGCCCGGTTTGCAGCCGTAGAGTTCCAGCACCGAAGCGGGTTCCTTCGACAGGTCCATCAGCTCCGGCACGCTAGATTGCATTTTGAACGCCATTTCGTACTGGGCGATGCGGGTCGCGATTTCCGGGTCGTGCACCACGGCATCGTGAACGCCGTTGAGCTGGTTGATCGCCTTGACCGCATCGAGTTGACGGCTGACATTGATCCCCGGCGGCGCGTTGAGATACATCACCGGATCGCCCTTGCCGCGCAGATGCACGCCTTGGTTGCGACTGGGGAGAAATCCGCTCGACCACTGGCGCGCGGCGATCGGCTGGTTTTGTCCACCGCGACCGAGCGACGTCAGCACCACGAAACCCGGCAGGTTCTGCGCTTCGCTGCCGAGGCCATAGGTTGCCCATGCTCCCATGCTCGGACGCCCGGCGATTTGCGAACCGGTGTTCATGAACATGTGTGCCGGATCGTGATTGATCGCCTCGCTGTAGACCGAGCGAATGATGCACATGTCGTCGGCCATTTTCCCCAACTGCGGCAGCAGAGAGCTGAACTCCTGACCTGACTTGCCGTATTTTTGAAACGGGTGCTGCGGGGCGAAACATTTCAACGCCTGGCCTTGGAGCTGGGCGATCTGCTGGCCTTTGGTCATGCTTTCCGGCATCGTTTTGCCATCCATTTGCCCCAGCACCGGTTTGTAATCGAACGTCTCCAGATGCGACGGGCCGCCAGCCATGCTCAGGAAAATCACCCGCTTTGCCTTGGGGGCGAACAATGGCGAGCCGAGAACGCCGGGCACCGAAGCCGCGGCATCATTGCCTAACAAATGCGCCAACGCGGCGGCACCGAAGCCGTAGGATGCCTGATTGAGAAACGCGCGGCGATGAAGTGTGGAGAATGGTTGCATGGTTCAGGAGCGGGTAATGAATTCGTGAAGGTTGATCACCACCCGGGCGACACTGCTCCAGGCGGCGAGTTCGGCGGCATCGACATCGGCGGGGGCCGGTGTTCCAACTTTTCCCAAGGCTTGGGCGGCGGGAAGGTCGGCTTTGTATTGCTCGCGGTGTTTGACCAGCAATTCCATCAAGGCGCCGCGCTCTTCATCGGTGGGCAGTCGCTGCAAGGCCTCGCGCCAGAGCCAGGCGATGCGTGCGGCATCGTCGCCCTGTGCTTCCTTCATCACCCGCAGGGCCAGTGCGCGTGCGGCTTCGACATAACTCGGGTCGTTCAGCAGGGCCAGCGCCTGCTGGGGAATGTTCGAGCGGGTTCGCTCGGCAGTGCACTCCTCGCGGGTTGTCGCATCGAAGGCAAGCATCGAAGGATGGAGAAACATGCGCTGCCACCAGGTGTAGAGACCGCGGCGGTATTGTGCCTCGCCCTTGGAAGGATCCCAGTTGCGGGCGGGGAAATTCAAATTCTCCCAGTAGCCTTCCGGCTGATAGGGTTTCACACTGGTGCCGCCGATTTTTTTCACCAGCAGTCGCGAGGTTTCCAACGCGTAGTCTCTAACAAATTCCGCCTCCAGCCGGTAGCGGCTCTGACGGGTCAATTCGCGGTTCTCCGGATCGAGTGCCAACATTTCAGGGCTGGCTTCGGATATTTGCCGGTAGGTCTTGCTGGTGACCAGCAGCCGCACCATGTGTTTCACATCCCACTTGCTGTCCATCATTTCCCCGGCCAGCCAGTCGAGCAATGGCGCATTCGGTGGCATCTCGCCCTGCAGACCGAAGTCCTCCAGCGGTTTGCTCAAGCCGATCCCGAAAAACAATTTCCAAATCCGGTTGACCAGCACGCGCGAGGTCAGCGGATTGTCCCGGGAAACCAACCACTGGGCGAGATCCAGGCGGTTGGGCTCGCGGCCTTCGATCTTCGGTTGCGGAAGATACAGCGGAAAGGCCGGCTTCACCACCTCGCCGGTCTCATTCAAAAAATCGCCGCGCGGCAGGACTCTCACCGTGCGTTTGTTCGGCGTGCTGCGGGTGACGATGCAGCGCGCCGCCGAGTCCTCGATCGATTTCTTTTTGCCGTTTGCGGCATCGAGCTGTTTCTTGATCTCGACAAACTCCGGAGCCTTCGATTTGTAAACGCCGAGCATTTTTTTGCCTTCATCGGGCGACCAGTTGGCCACGGGTTTTTCGATGATCGGCAGCCAGTCGCCCTTTTCCCCGGCATCGCGCTGGGCCTTGCCCCAGGTCTCGATCCGCTGGAGCAATTCGGCGCTGTTTTCATCATAGGATTTTTGCAGGCGCTGCTGCTCGGCGACCGCAGCATCCAGCTCTTTTTGCTGGGCCTCGCTGATGACCGGAATCCCCTGCTCCGGGCTGGCGATGATGCCCTCCTCGATGTCGGCGAAAAACGCACCCATCGAGTAGAAGTCCTTGGTCAACATCGGATCAAACTTGTGGTCGTGGCATTGCGAACACATCCACGTCTGCGCCAGCCATACCGCGCCGACAGCGCGCACGCGATCCTGCATGTAACGGGCTTCGTAATCTTTCGCCTGCGCCCCGCCTTCGTCGGTGGTCAACAGGAGTTTGTTGAAACACGAGCCAACCTTTTGTTCCATCGTCGGATTCGGCAACAGATCACCGGCCAGGTGTTCGATGGTCATCTGGTCGAAGGGTTTGTTCTGGTTGAACGATGCGATGATGTAATCTCGAAACGGAGAAACGTTGCGCTCCTTGTCAGAGTGATACCCGGCGCTGTCGGCGTAGCGCACCAGGTCAAGCCACCAAACCGCCATGCGTTCTCCGTACGCCGGGTCGGCAAGCAGGCGCTCAACCAGTTTCTCATAGGCATCGGGGGATTTGTCGTTGATGAAAGCATCGACCTCTGCCGCAGGAGCGGGCATGCCGTGCAGGTCGGCATAGAGCCGGCGGATCAAGGTCCGGCGGTCCGCCTCGGCCGATCCATTCAGTCCGAGTTCGCGCTGGCGGGCCGCGACCAGGGTATCGATGGGATTCCCGGCAGCGGCGGGGATGTCCGCTTTCGCAACCGGCAAGTACGCCCAGTGCAATTGATATTCCGCGCCCTCGGCAATCCACTGTCGGAACATTTCCTTTTGTGCCACGGTCAGACTCTTGTGGGTTTTCCCCGGCGGCATGCACTCCTCGGGATCGGTTTCGAAAATCCGCGCGATCAGCTCGCTTTCGTTCGGTTTTCCTGGGACGATGGCGATCTCGCCCGACTTGGCGGGTTTGAGCGCCTCATCGCGAATGTCAAGGCGCAGGCCCGATTCGCGTTTATTCGCGTCGGGTCCATGACAGGCAAAACATTGATCCGACAGCAACGGGCGGATCTGACGATTGTAGGAAATTTTCTCCACCGCCCCGGTTGGCAAGGCAGGCAGCAAAATCAGGATCGGCAAGAATAGGAAAGCTTGATTGCTCATTCGCGGAACCTATACGTTTTCCGACCCGGAAACATTTCATGTTTCACAGCGCCGGAACCAGCCGGTGATGCTCATGCGCGGTTTGACAGCGGGCATCACCTCGTGCCAGAAATCCCCCGCCATGAAACAAACCATGGTGCCGAGCCGCGGTTCGATCAGGGCATAGGCGCCGTCGCGACTTCCCGACGTGGTCCACAACTTCAATTCCCCGCCGTCACCGGGCTGCCAGTGTTCGTTCAGATACAAAATCACCGTGACAATGCGCGAACCCGTCCCGGCATGACGGTCGAGATGCGCTTTGTAAAATCCGCCTTCGGAATAGATCGCGAAGTGTCCTTCGAAATCGAAGAGGCCGAGAAAAAAACGCTCGTTGATGGCGAGGCGCATGACTTCCAGTTTGGCCAGATAGATTTCCTGCTCTACGCTCTCTTCACCCGGCTGAATCCACTTCACCCGATCCTGCCGGATGTTTTCACGCACCTCCAATCCCTTGCCGCGTCCGACTCCCGCAGTAACAAAATCTCCGTTATCGCACGATGCCTGGCATTCCCGTGCGAGACGGATCGAATCGTCGTGATTCATGCATCCCGGCATCGACACCCAGCCGTGCTGATCCAACCCGTTCAACATTCGTTCCACCGACCCCACAAGCACGGAATCGCCCGCTCATGCCAGACAATTCGCAGCAGCCGTGAAAATAGCGCGGCTACTGGATGCCGTAATGCTCGCGCAATTTCACCATCAGCGCCTTCATTTCCTCGTCGCTCAAGGGGCGATCAAAAATCAACAAACGGGCGATCTCGCCATCGAACGACTCGTGCCCGGGATGGTTGATCGCGTCGCGCTCCTGACCGATCGCCATTTTCGATGGATTGCCTTTGGGATTCACCAAGACCTCGCCAGCGGCCACAGCTTCCGGAGCATTGACAAAAATCTCGACCTTCACCTTGTCCGTTCCCGCTGCCATGCGTCCGGCGACAATCGCGAACCGTCCGGTCTCGATTTTCGGCCCGAGAATCTGCGGATTGTTGGCATCGAACCGCCCGAATGAAATGCCATTGCGCGGTCCCCACCACACCGTATTGTCGTCATTGTAACATCCCCAAATGCCTTCGTAGTTTTCACCGTTTTTGAGATTGCCGAAAAACGAATTCACATCCTTCAATCCCTCGCGCTGCTGGTGTGCCGCAATGACTGTCAACCAGGTGCAGCCACTGCCGCGGGTGAGTGAGTCGAAGGCATCTTCATCCATGCACACCAGTTCCTGCTGCAGGAACACCAGCGAGTTGTGACCCCTGATTTCCTTGACCTCCTTGCGCAGGGTCGGACGCCCCGAGCCCGCTTCCTTGCGTCCCTCGTCGCGAGGCACGAAATCCCGCGCCGCGAATTTCTCCACCCGGTTTTTCCAAAGAGTGACGTGCTCGCCATCGGCCACGGTTACTTCGTGATCCGCATCGAGATCAAGAACGAGACCTGTCGGAAGAGTGACGGGATCCTCGGCGTGCAAGGCGGCGATCAAAAGCAAAGGGAAAAGCAGGGGTTTCATGCAGCATACTACGCGTCGTGGCTTGATACCTTTCAATGGGAGAATTGTAAAGTTTTGGTAAATAGGCGCGACGGGCAGTGGCGGGCATGGTTGAAAAGAAGTGTCCGACACACCATCATGAAAAAATCACCCATAACAATGAAACGAACAGCCGCATTCCTCTCGTTGCTCATGACTCCGGCAATGGTCTCCGCCCATCCTGATCACGATGTGGAAACCACCGGAGGAAGCACATCCGCGCCGATGACAATCCAAACAAACGCGCAGCCAGTCGTGGAAACAAAGCCGACGGTGAGCATCCAGGTCGATGGCGAATTCCGCGTCATCCGCTCGAACGGCATCCCCGATCACCAGCCCGGAACGTTTCCGCGACGGGGCAATCCGAATACCATCAAACCACAGAGTTATTCATTGCGCGTGCCACTGCATCCGAAACCAGCGGCAAGCCCGGTGCATCGGGGCGGGTATTGGTGGGGTGTGGCAGTTAATGGCGTACCTTTCGAACCGGGCACGGCGGAGTCCTGGAACAACGACATGCGCTCGGGCTGGCGCTACGAAGCCGGTACCGGATTTCTCAATCTCGGCCTCGACGAACACAACGCCCATGTGCAGCCCAACGGCTCGTATCACTATCACGCCCTGCCGAACGGACTGGTGAAAACCCTCGGCGGCGACGAGAAAAAAATGCTTTTGGTCGCCTGGTCGGCCGATGGATTCCCGGTCTATACCGCGCAGGCCCACGCTTCACCAAAGGATGCAAACAGTCCGCTGCGCAAAATGAAATCGAGCTATCAACTGAAAAAAGGGCCACGCACCGATGAGCCAGGCGGCCCCGGTGGCAACTACGATGGCCGCTTCACCCAGGATTTCGAATACATCGCAAGCAGCGGCGATCTCGATGAATGCAATGGTCGTTTCGGAGTGACACCAGATTTTCCTGAGGGCACCTACTATTACTGCATCAGCGCCGAGTTTCCCTTTGTGCCCCGGATGTGGCGCGGCGAACCCGATGCCAGTTTCAACAAAGGCGATCGTCCTCCCGGCGGCGGTCCCGGCGGCACGGCACAGCGGCAAGTGCCGGTCGGCGGCGCGCCGCGCGGCATTCTTGAAGATGGCCCCTCCCCACAACCGAACAACACGCAGCCAACCGGCAACCCAGGCCAGGGAATTCCCCGCCTTCCTCTCCTCGGCGCGCTCGATGCCAACAAGGACGGCACGCTGGACAAGGACGAATTGTCCGCTGCGACGAAAGCGCTCATGACCCTGGACAAGAATCACGATGGCAAACTCACCGCCGATGAATACCGCGGTGCCGTGCCCATCGGCGGTCGACAAGGACCTCCCGGAGCGACGCCACCGGATGCAAGATGATCGGAACGGGTTGCATGGCTGAAAGGACGGGAAATTTTGACAAGTATCAGCCAGACCTTTCAAGTGATGAAAATCTTCGCCATCCTTTTTGCCTGCATGTCCCTAATATCTCAAACCTCCGCGCAAACCCCGTCGACACCCTACGGTGCGCCCATCACCCTAGAACAAGCAAAAAAAGTCGCGGCGGCTGCACAGGAGGAAGCGCGCAAAAACCAATGGTTTGTGGTTGTCTCCGTCGTTGACAGCGGCGGACATCTGGTCTTGCTCGAACGCATGGACAACACCCAGTTCGCCAGCGTCGAGGTCTCCCGTGACAAGGCAACTTGCGCCGTAGCGTTCCGGCGTCCGACCAAATCCTTCCAGGACACGCTCGCCGCGGGAGGGGAATCTTTGCGTCTCCTGCAAGTGCGCGGTGTCGTTGCTGTGGAAGGTGGACTGCCCATCATCGTCGATGGAAAAATCATCGGTGCAGTCGGAGTGTCGGGAGCAACCAGTGCTCAGGACGGTCAGATGGCACAGGCGGGAATTGCCGTATTGTCCGCGAAGTAACCCATCCAAGCCACCATGGCTCCCCTCATCCTCATCACCGGTGCCACCCGAGGCATCGGTTTTGCCGCAGCAGCACAACTCGCCGCCCGCGGAGCCCAGGTGATCGTCGCCAGCCGCGATGCCACACGCGCGCAATTGGCAGCGGAAAAAATCGAACGCAACACATCATGGCTGACGCTCGACATCGATGACCCTGAAAGCGTGAGCGCCGCAGCCGCGAGCATCGCCACACGACACGGTCGTCTCGATGTGCTGGCGAACAATTCGGCTGTGCTTCTCGACCACTATCAAGACCTCGATCATTTGAAGCCGGAAACCCTCGCGGAAACATTGAAAACCAATGTCGTCGGCACCCTGCGGATCAGTCAGGCGATGAAGAATTTGTTAGAAAAGTCCCCCGCCCCGCGGATCATCAACGTCTCCAGTGGGGCCGGGCAGCTCGACGGCGAACCGCAATCGTGGGCACCAGCGTATTGCATCAGCAAAACCGCGCTCAACATGCTGACCCAGCAACTCACCGCCGCCTGGCCGGATGTGATGGTCAACTCGATGTGCCCCGGTTGGTGTCGCACCGAAATGGGCGGCGACAACGCCCCGCGCAGCGCCGAGGAAGGTGCCGGCACCTTGACCTGGCTCGCACTTGATGCCCCGCATTCGCTGAGAGGAAGTTTCATCAAGGATCGCCAAGCGATTCCCTGGTAAATTTATCTTGTCGCGGCAAACGATCCATGCTTGCTATTGCGGGTCATGAAATCATTGCTCGGAATTCTATTGGCCCTTACATCGTTCCTCATGCCGCTTGGCGCGGAAGACGCCAAACCGGAGGAGGGTTTTGTTTCCCTCTTCGATGGCAAAACCCTCGATGGCTGGAAGATCAATGAATCACCCGCCGCTTTCTCGATCGAAGACGGCGCGATCAAGGCGAACGGCGACCGCTGCCACCTGTTTTACGAGGGCAAGGTGAATGGCGCGAAGTTCAAGGACTTCGAACTGCGCCTCGATGTGATGACGCGCAAGTCATCAAACGGCGGAGTTTTCATCCACACGGTTTTCCAGAAAAACGGCTGGCCGAGCGGCTACGAAATACAGGTAAACAACACCCAGGGCGACCCCCAGAAATCCGGCGGCCTCTACAATACTGTGAAAAACCTCGAACCCTTCGAAGACGACAAATGGATGACCTACGTGATCATCGTCAAGGACGGCACTGTCATCGTGCGGGTGAACGACAAGGAACTGGTCAACTACAAGACCGAACCCGGCACCAGCAAACTGCTGGTCGACGGAGGCACCCTCGCCATCCAGGCCCACGACAAGGGCAGCACGACACTTTACAAAAACATCCGCATCAAAGTGGCGAAGTGAGCTGCCGCCCATTCCGTCAATCCCCTCTTCTCGACCCCTCCGACTCCAGCAGCGTGATTCAAAAATCCTGACCTTAGCAGCAACTTTTCATGATCCGCAACCGACATATCCGGCGTTTGTGGCAGCTAACGGCAATTGTGCTGATGCTGGAAATGATTGTCGCCCAGGTGATGGCTGCCAATGCCTTGTTCCACAAGGAGTGTCACAATGATGCGGATGACCCTGCGCACGAGTGCATGGTCACCCTGATGATGGACGGCGGGATTTGCAATGTCATGCCGGACATCATACCGGTGAAAGTGACATCGGAACCACCGCTAGGAGCGATGCCCGCACCGAAATCGGTGAACGACGTGTCGTCTCATCTGGTCGGCGGGGTTCTCGCCCATGCTCCTCCCCGGGGACCGTAGCTACGGAAAAAACCCGAGTTGTTTGTCAGCGGCTTCACGATGCCTTGGCGGCGCGTGTCGTCATGCCGTTGTTCGATTTTATCGGGCGCCGCCATTTCTTGATTCGTCATTATGAAACCATTTTCTCTATCTATATACTATCCTATCTGCCTCATACTCGCCACCAATCCGTTCGCCCATGCCCAGCAATCCGCCGCTCCCACTCCCACCGCACTTGCCACGCTGGATGAGATGGTTGTCACAGCCACGCCGTTTGATCTAACTCTTTTCCAACTGGTCAAGCCGGCCACGGTGTTGAAGGAAAAAAATCTGCAGTTGAAGCTACAACCAACTCTAGGCGAAACATTGAACAACGAACCGGGTGTCAGTTCCACCTGGTTCGGCCCCGGTGCCAGCCGACCCATCATCCGCGGACTCGGCGATGATCGCGTCCGGGTGTTGCAGAACGGAACTTCCGTGCTCGATGTCTCCAATGTCAGCCCCGATCACGCGGTCGCCACTGATCAGATGTCGATCCGCGCCGTGGAGGTGGTGAGAGGTCCCGCAACGCTGCTTTATGGCCCTAACACCATCGGCGGGGTGATCAACGTGATCGATGACCGCATTCCCCAGGAACGATTCAACGGGCTTTATCCTACGGGAAAATTCCAATCGAGCGTTGGTTCCGCGGATGACCTGTTCTCGCAATCGGGAGCCATCACCTGGGGTTCCGGTCCGATCGTTTTTCATCTCGACGGATTCCATAGCGCCACCAACGATCTCGACATCCCGGGCTTTGCGCGCTCCGCAGCCCTGCGAGAAGTCGATCCGATAATCCCTGAACCCCGCGATACATTACCGAACAGCGCCACCGAATCAAGAGGAGCCGGTCTCGGTGGATCCTACTTCTGGAAAGGAGGTTTTCTCGGATTTTCCTATTCGGGAATCGATTCCGCCTACGGAACCGTCGCGGAACCGGATGTCACCATCGATCTGCAACAACGCCGCTGGGACATGCGTGGTGCCGTTTACGCACCGCAGCCGTGGATAACCGAAATCAACTACAAGCTTGGTTATTCCGACTACGAGCACACCGAGTTCGAAGGCAGCGAGGCGGGCACGGTATTCCAGATCGAGGGATACGACGGACGCATCGAACTGTTGCATCAGAAAACCGATCTGCTGGAAGGGGCGTTCGGTTTCGAATCGCAAGGCAGCAAGTTTTCCGCCCTCGGCGAGGAGGCGTTTTTGCCGGCAGTGGAAACGAGCGTGAATTCGCTATTCGTCTTCGAGGAAATTCCGTTAGATCAAATCCGCCTGCAATTCGGCGCACGATATGATCGACAGACGAACGACAGCGAGGCCAGCGCCGCATTCGGGCCTGGACTCAGCCGTGAATTCAATGCATTAAGCACGTCGGCTGGCATCGTCTACAATCCCACCGACGACTATGCCATCGCGCTTTCGTTCGCCTATACGCAGCGTCCGCCCAACTATGTCGAACTTTTTGCCGACGGCCCGCACGTGGCCACCGGGACCTTCGAAAGGGGCGATCCGAATCTCGGCACGGAAGACTCATTTTCCGTCGATCTGTCATTGCGCAAGAGGACCGGCCGCGTGACCGGAAGCATCAGCGGCTTCTACTACCACTTCAATGATTTCATCAGCCTGCAACCGAGTGGGGCGCTCGACCCGGATGACTCACTGCCGATTTACGACTATCAGCCCATCGGCGCGACATTCTATGGCGGCGAAATCGAAACCACCTTTCACCTGTGGGAAGCAGTGCCTGCAACTCCGGCAACCGGTTCGAAATCGCCGCCCGCCACTCCAGCCCGCGACAGCAAGCTCGATCTCATTCTCGGGGTCGATTATGTTCATGCGGAAGATCGCGACAGCGGTGAGCCGATCCCGCGAATTGCGCCTTTGCGGACGCGGGTTGCGCTCGACTATTCCATCGGCAAGTTCGATGCCCGGCTGGAAGGATTGATTGCCGCGGCACAGCACCGCCACGCGGACTACGAGTTGCCGACGGATAGCTATTTCCTGCTCAACGCCAGCATCGGCTACGACCTGGACATCGGTGGCCTTGCCACAACGGTCTACCTGAAGGGCGTAAATCTTACCAACGAAGAAGCGCGCCAGAGCACATCGTTTCTCAAAGACATTGCGCCGATGCCCGGACGCGGAGTTGTGCTCGGACTGCGGGCGGAGTTCTGAACTGTTTCCATGTAAAACCAAGGAATAAGGAGGGGAAGTCGTTGCGCCATCATTCATGACACCCGGCACATGGTTGTTGGGAGATGGAACAACAAACGTTTCCACCGGGGTGGATGGAGCAGTGAGCGGGAGCACCGATTTCCAGATCATGTTCGCATCTGGTGTCATTCTTTCTGGCGCAACGACCTCTACCAAGCTCGTTTTCAGGCTTCCCTGACGACAATCAAGTTGGCTCAATGCGGGGCATTTTCATTTCCGAAATTCGGGATTGGACAGCGGCGAAACCTCGCTATGCTTGAGCCATGCCACGCGCCGTTGACATTGTGATCGAGTTTTTAAAAAATCAGGAGTCGCACGGTCTCAGCCATGTCTCACTCGACGACAACGCACGGCTTTTTCTCAATCATCTTGTCAAGAACCGCGAGGGGAAAAATACCGTGGCTACGCATAAAATGCCAGCATCCGTCGGTAGAGTCGCGGAAAAACCGCTTGCTCCGGTGGTTTCTCCCCTGCCCTCGCTGCACATTTCCGGAGTGACAAAGACCGAACTACTGGCCGATCTGAAACGTCAACTCGTCGGCTGGCCGACAGCGTGCGGCATCACTAGTTTGCGTCCTACACTGGTATTCTCCTCCGGCAATGCGGATGCCGAAATCATGATTATCGGCGAAAGCCCGAGTCATGCCGATGAAAGCGCGGGCCGTCCGTTTTCCGGACCTTCCGGAGAGAAATTCGATGCCATTCTCAAGGCGATGAATCTTTCCCGCCAGGATGTTTACATGACGTATCTGGTCAAATTCCGACCATCGATGCCGCGACAGACCACCAACAACCGCATGCCTGATGCTTCGGAAATCGCGGCATTCCTGCCGGTGCTGCAAAAGGAGTGTGAGATCGTGCAACCCGCTGTGATTCTCGCGCTTGGTTCCGTGGCGGCGCTGACACTTTGTCCGGGGAATACCGCGCTGCCAACTTTGAGAGGCCAATGGCAGGAGTGGCGGGGCGTGCCGGTGCGCACCAGCGAAAGCCCGTCAATGCTGTTGACGGCATCGAACGTGAAAAAACGCGAGGTCTGGGAGGACATGCTCGCGGTGATGGAGCGCATGGGCATGCCGATCAATGACAAACAGCGCGGCTACTTCCTGACCAAGTGAGCGCCGCGTTCAACCTAACAACTCCTTCACAACCTTGGTGCCGGGCTTGGTGATGTTCGAGAGCCGGTGCAGCGCGCCCTGATGCGGATAGGTGAATTTCTCGTGGTCGAAACCTAACAAGTGCAAGATTGTCGCATGCAGGTCATGGCACGAAACCTTGTCGATCATCGCCTCGTAGCCGATGGGGTCGGTCTCGCCGTGGGCATGGCCGGCGTTCACCCCGCCGCCCGCCATCCACAGGCAATAGGCACCAGGATTGTGATCGCGCCCCTGGTTATGCATGGCCACACCGTTGCGGTTTTCCCTCATCGGCGTGCGACCGAACTCCCCCGACCAGATCACCAGCGTTTCATCGAGCAACCCGCGCTGGCGCAGGTCTTTCAAGAGAGCCGCGATCGGCTGATCGATCTCTTTGCATTTTTCGACAAAGCCCTGAGTGAGGTCGGTCTTCGGATCGGTGCCGTGCGAGTCCCAACCCCAGTCGAACAATTGAATGTAGCGCACGCCGCGTTCGGCGAGCCGCCGGGCGAGCAGGCAGTTGTTGGCAAACGACTCCTTTCCGGGTTCGGTGTTGTAGGCCTTGTGCACGGCTTCCGGTTCCTGTTTGATGTCAAACGCGTCCGACGCATGAATCTGCATGCGATAGGCCATTTCATATTGGGCGATTCGGGTCACCGTTTCGGGGTCGCCGATTTCCTGGGCGATTTGCGCGTTGATGTCCGATAGCGCATCGAGCGTGCGACGGCGCAACGACTGCGAAACGCCATCCGGATTCTGCAAAAAAAGCACCGGTTCGCCCTGGGATCGGCACTGCACGCCTTGATAGACCGAAGGCAGGAACCCGGAGCCCCAGACCGACTTCCCGGCATCGGGATTCACCCCACCAGAGGTCATGACGATGAAACCGGGAAGGTTTTGATTTTCCGATCCAAGACCGTATGTCGCCCATGATCCGGTCGATGGCCAGCCGAGATTGGCATTGCCGGTGTGCAGCAACAACTGCGCCGGCGCGTGGTTGAATTGATCGGTATACATCGACTTGACGATGCATAGTTCATCGATCACCGATTCCAGATGCGGCATGCGGTCGGAGATCCAGTGACCGGATTTTCCCGCCTGGTGAAAGGGAAAACGCGAACTCATCATCTTCGGCACGCCCTGGATGAAGGCGAATTGTTTTCCGGCGAGATACTCCTGCGGGCAGTCCTTGCCGTCGAGTTTCGCCAGTTCGGGTTTGTGATCGAACAATTCCAACTGGCTCGGTGAGCCCGCCATGTGCAGGTAAATCACCCGCTTTGCCTTCGGCGCGAAATGAGAAAGATCGGGCAGCAAGGGTTGGGCGGGATTTTTTTTCAATGCTCCGGCAGCACCCCAGCTCTGGCCTTGCGAGGCAAGCCAGAGCCCGCCGAGGCCGATGGAACATTTGTCCAAAAAGTGGCGGCGGGTCAGGTGCTGCAGCTGGGTATGGTATAACATGGCGTGGATGGGAGAATACGGAATTTCAGCGGCTTATGACCGAATCAAGGTTGAGCATCGTGTTCGCCACCAATACCAGCGCGGCCTGCGAGGCATTCGGTGCGATTTTCTGCATGTCGGCGGGATTTTTTTCCAAATCGGCCATGGCATCGGCGTGAAGTTTTGTTAGAGAATTCAGTATCGCCGGACTTGCTTCCTTCAAGGTCAGCCACTGATATCCCTGCTGGATTTGCGCGGGCAGTTCGGCGGCACTGGCACTCATGCGTTTGGCGAATGCTTGCGCCATTTCCATGAATGCAGGATCGTTCAAGGTCACCAGCGCCTGCATCGGCGTATTGGAACCGATGCGACGTGCCGTGCAGACATCGCGGCTCGGGGCGTCGAAGGTCAGCATCGCGGGATATCCGCTGGTGCGCTTGCTGTAGGTGTAGATCGCTCGGCGAAAGCGGTCCGGGCCTTGCGAGGTATTCCATTTCGCACCGCTGTATACCGATTTCCAGATGCCGTCGGGTTGCGGAGGAAACACCGGCGGGCCGAACTGTTTCGGTGCGAGCAAACCCGAGACCACCAGAGCCTGGTCGCGGATCATCTCCGCACTAAGCCGCTGTCTTGGCCCGCGGCTGGTCAGTTGATTGCGCGGATCTTTCTCCAACAAGTCCGCGCCGGCCTTCGATTGCTGACAATAACTCGCCGACAAAACAATCTCGCGCAAGAACGGCTTGATGTGCCAGCCGTGGTTTTTTTGCAGGCGCAGGGCCAGATGATCGAGCAGAGGCAGATTGACAGGAGCCGTGCCCGAGGTGCCGAAGTCCTCCTGGGTTTCGACAATGCCGATGCCAAACAACTCGGCCCACAAGCGGTTCGCGAGCACCCGGGCGGTGAGCGGGTTGCTTTCGCTCATCAGCCACTGCGCCATGTCGAGGCGGGTCAAGCGCCCGGCTTTGCCTGGCGGCCTGACGATGTCTGGAATGCCAGGCGTTACCGAGTTGTCGCGGCTCATACGGTTGCCGCGAAGGAACACCCGGGTGTCGCGTGTCGCGGAGGTCGGACGTTCGCGCATCACCGGCATCATCGTCCCGCCGATGGCATCGTATTTCGCCTTTGCCCGGGCATGCTCTTGCCAGCGGGCCGCACGTTCGGGGGTGTTGACGAACTGCACGAGTTCCGGGTTGTTGGAAAAGGACAGCTTGAATTTTTTCAAGATGCACGGCTGGTTGTCGCTGTTGCACGAGAGGTCGTGAAAAATTCCGATTTCCATCTGCGCACCGGGGGCGACAACAACGGCCTGTTCGGGAACAAAAACACACCAACGGGGCGAACGCTGCGCAGGATAATCGCCGAAGCCCGGACCACCGCCGCGGATGGCTTCATTGGGGTCGAAGGGTCCGGTCACGGTATCGGCCACGACTTCCTTGAAATTGACCGGCACTTTCGTGCCATCGGGCTGGATGATGGTCGCTTTGAAATCCCCGCACACCGCGGCGAGGCCCGACCATTTCTTCGGGTCATCGGATTCCGTTAGAATATCGAGGCGGATCGCCGCGAACGACTGTGCCGGAAAGGTCAGCGTGTAGGAGGATCTGGTCGGATTGGTGCCGGACGAAACAAACAGTCCATCGGCCGTCTGGGCAATTCCACCTTCGGCTGCGGAGGCCTTGCAGGATGTTGCTTTGGGGACGTTGTAGTCGTCGATTTTTTTGGCAAGCGGCAGCGCCTCGTCATTGATTGCCTCGCGCAGGACGCGGATTTCCTTTTCGGCCAGGACGGATTCCTGCTGTCGGGCAGGATCGCTCGCTACTTTGGTCAGCGGAAAATCATTGTTCAGGTCGCAGTCCTCGGTGTTGTCATAAAAGGCCATGAAGCGATAGTAATCGTCGTGCGGAATCGGATCGTAGGGATGGGAATGACATTGCACGCAGGCAAATGTCGTGGCCTGCCAGACGGTCCAGGTGGTGTTGATTCGGTCGATCACTGCGGCCATGCGGTATTCCTCGTCGTCGGTGCCACCCTCGGTGTTGTTCTGGGTGTTGCGCTGGAATGCGGTGGCGATCAGATCGTCGGCTGCGGGTTTTTCCAACAAATCCCCGGCGAGCTGTTTGACGGTGAATTGATCGAATGGCATGTCGGCATTGAAGGCGCGGATCAACCAGTCGCGATACGGCCAGACCTGCCGACCGGGGTCTTTTTCAAATCCCATGGTGTCGGAATAGCGGGCCAGATCCATCCACATCACCGCCCAGCGCTCGCCGAAATGCTGCGAGGCGAGCAGGCGGTCGCAGGCTTTTTCATAGGCATCGGCCGATGGATCATCGCGAAAGGCCACCCACTCCTCGGCGGAGGGCGGCAAACCTGTTAGATCGAGCGCGGCGCGACGGAACCACTCGGCTTTGCCGGCTTCCGGTGAAGGGGCGAGTCCTGACGACTCGAGTTTTGCCAACACGAAGGAATCGAGCGGCATTTTCGGCCAGTCCTTGTTGACCAGGTTCGCGACACCCGTTTCTTGCGGCGGACTGAACGACCAAAGTTCCTCCCACACTGCTCCTCCGCTGATCCAGCGGCGGAGGGTGTCGACATCCTGCGTCGACAACGGCGGCCCGTGTTTCGGCTTCGGCATGCGCTCCTCGGGGTCGGTCGAGGTGATGCGCTTCATCAACTCGGACTGCTCGGGATGACCAGGCACAATGGCGAACTCCCCCGATTTACCTTTTGCGAGCGCCCTGTCGCGAAAGATCAACGAGATGTTCCCCGCCTCCTTGACACCGCCGTGGCAGGCGGTGCAATGCTTCGTGAAGATCGGCCGGACATCGCGGTTGAAGCGCGGTTCCTCCGCAGCCAGTACTTGAAAAAAAACGAAAATGGTAGCAAGGAAGCGCATGGAGTTGGTTTGGGGAATACGGAAAAAATCAGCACGTTTTTCAGCGCATGCATGCCCAGCCTGCCTCATCACAAGCTTTCCGGCTTTTGCAGAAGTTCGACAATCCGCCGCAGCAACAATCCCGCACCGCCACCGTCCACAACCCGGTGGTCGAAGGTCATTTCCAAATCGGCTTCGGTGGCGGGCACAAAGGCCGACAACTCTTCGCTCCACAACGGTTTCTTGACACCGGCACCAATGCCGAGAATCAAGGTCTCGTTGGGAAGCGGAATCGGCGTGCCCCAGGTGAGTCCGAATGTGCCGAAGTTCGTCACGGTGGCAATCCCGCCCTTGGTGTCTGCTTCAGTCAACCTGCGGCGGCGTGCCCGATCGACCAGATCATCGTATTCCATCACCAGTTCGCTCAGCAGTTTCGCATCGACCTGGCGGATCACCGGAACCAGCACGCCATCCTCGACGGCAACGGCAACGCCGATGTCAAAGGAGCGCGGGTGCACCACTTTGGCACCGATGAGAAACCCGGCCACTGCCGGTTGTTCTTTCAAAGCCAGGGCGAAGGCGCGCAATAGATACAAGGTCAAACCGGGTTTTTTCTCCTGTTCGCGACGATGCTGCAACAGCTTGTCGAGCACTACCGATGTCCCCACGGTGGCCAGCGGACGTGTCCAACTGCGGCGCATCGCATCGGCCACGGCCAGGCGCATCGGCGACGCGGTGCTGCTCGGCCAGGTCTGGATGTAATCGAGAAATTTTTCCAGGTCGTCCACGGTGACCCGCCCCCCGGCTCCGGTGCCGACGACAGCTGAGAGATCGGCCTCGCGCAAGCCCATCTCGTCCATGCGGGCGCGCATGCGGGGCGAAATGTAGTGCGCTCCCATCGTGCCGGCGGGAACGGCCAAACCGCGGATCGTCGGCATCAGTTCGGGCACTTTTTCCTCATAACTCTCGGCTTCCACCGCAAAGTGCAGGTTCTGCTCGCCCGCAGCGCTGGACTCGATTTTTTCCTCGTGGAGGCGCCGGATTTCCAAGGACTCCAGGGTATCGACACCGGTTCGGGCGACTTCTTCCTCGCTGACCTCCAATACGCCGAGAATGGTGCCGACGGTGTAACTCACCCCTTCCCCGCATCGCAGTTCCTCGACCACACCGGAACAGAGCGCCGTCACACCCATGGTCGCTTTGTTGGTCTCCACTTCAATCACTTCCTGATCCGTGGCGACCTTGTCGCCCACCGCAACCATCAGTCTCACAACGGTGGCTTCCGCGATCGATTCGCCCAACTGGGGCATCACTATGGCTACTCGGGGCATGGTCGTGTCAGTAGGATAAGAG
Organism: Akkermansia muciniphila; assembly: GCA_945860285.1. GTDB lineage: Bacteria > Verrucomicrobiota > Verrucomicrobiia > Verrucomicrobiales > Akkermansiaceae > UBA956. The sequence goes on from CAMAQB010000037.1 coordinate 30,701, forward strand.
TTTTCGCAACGAATCGCAAATGGATTCCGGTGTCGGCCTGTGGGACGCCCACAACTTGGGATGGTACGGCACCGGGGTGTCGCGGGAGTTCAGGCGCATCGGCGGCGCTTCCAACAAATGAAATCCATCGGCGACAACGCGCGAGACGACTTCCGCCGTAACTCCGCCCCAGGGAAATGCTTCACCCAATGCGAGCAACCGACCGGTGCGCGCGACACTGGCAAGCACGGTGTCGATGTCTAGCGGTTTGACGCTGCGGAGATCGACGACCTCAATCTCCCAGCCCGATTCCTTTTGCAGTCGCTCGGCGGCACGCACCGCTTCGTGAACCATCGCACTGTAGGTGACCACAGTGGCATGTCGACCCGTGCGTGTAATCCGCGCCTGGCCGATCGGCAAACAATCGCCTTGGAAACTTTGCGCCTTCAACCAACGATAGAGAAATTTGTGCTCGCAGAATATCACCGGATCGTCGAGTTTGACCGACTCGATCAGCATGGAATAGGCATCGGCGACCGTGGCGGGCGTGACCACCACCACGCCGGGATAGTGCGCATAGATCGCCTCCATGCTCTGGCTGTGAAACGGCCCCGAACCCGCGGTGCCGCCAGAGGGCATACGCACGGTGATCGGCACCGGCATGCCGGTCCGGTAAAAGTGCGTCGCCGCATGGTTGACGATCTGGTTGAATGCCACCGACGAGAAATCGGCGAACTGCATTTCAATGATCGGCCGCATTCCCTGCAACGCGGCACCGATGGCCATGCCGATCATCGCGTCCTCGCTGATCGGCGCGTCGAATACCCTTCCGGGAAACATTTCCGCCAATCCCTTGGTCGCCTTGAAGGCACCGCCGAATACCGCGATGTCCTGACCATAGAGAAACACCCGCGGATCATCGCGCAGCAACACTTCCTGCGCCTCGCGAATCGCATCGATGTAGGTCACGCTCATCGTTTACTCTTTTTCCGCATAAAATCTTCCGGTGCTCCAGGCCTGCCACACTTCCTTGTAAGGATCGGGCGCGGGCTCCTGCTGGGCCTGCGCCACCGCCGCCTGCACATCCACCGCCGCCTGCTCGCGGATTGCCTCGATTTCCTCGCGACTCATGATGCCGTGAACGAGCAATTGCGATTCCGCCACATCGATGCAGTCCCTGCCGTAGTTGCCCGCTTTGATGACTTCGGGCACATACCAGGCGTCGTCGTGCTCGCCGTGACCGGTGAGCCGCAGCAGGCGCGCCACCACCATTTGCGGCCCTTCACCGGCGCGTGCCCGGCTCACCGCATCGCCGATCACCGCCGCACAGGCGAGAAAGTCGGTGCCGTCCACGCTGTGACCGGCCACACCGTATCCCACCGCGCGGTCAACGAGGTCCGCACAGGCATACTGACGCGACGTCGGCGTGGAATAGGCAAACTGGTTGTTCGTCACCACCAACACCAACGGCAGTTTTTCCACCGCCGCAAAGTTCAAGCCCTCGTGAAATGCACCGGTCGATGTCGCCCCGTCGCCGACACAGGTGGCACCGACCACGCCATCCAGCTCCCCTTTCAGTCTCTTGGCAAACAAAGATCCCGAGACGACGGCCACTGCCGAACCAAGGTGGCTGATCATCGCCAGCACTCCTTCGCCCGGTTTGCCGCGGTGCACATTGCCATCCCGACCCCGCATCGGTCCGAGCGACGAACCGAGATACGCGCGCGCGCAGTCGATGAACGGCTCGCCAAAGGCCGTGCGACCCGCCTGATCGCGGATCAACGGCGCGTAAATGTCCTGTCCCGGAATCAACACGGCCCCCAGCGCGGCACTGACCGCCTCCTGCCCCTTGCCCAAATAGACGCCGCCGACGATTTTTCCCGCTTTGTAAAGACTGGAAAGCTTGCTCTCCAAAATCCGCGCCTGGATCATTGCCACATACATCGCCCGAACATACTCCGTTCCCGTCCGCTGCGTTTGCCTGCCCTCATGCTCCGTCACGCCGCCAGCCTAGTCAGCCGATCCCAAAAAGGCAAAAAATAAATCGATGACCCCAGCGGAATCTGCGGATTACCGGGCGCGGGGGCGACAATTCCTGATCTGTTTCCCTCTGTGACTGTCCCTGAATCTTTGGGATGATTGCCATTCAAATGAGATGGCCGACGATGCGCAGGTCTGTTAGATAACGACCGCAGTGAAAAGTACTGTCCATGGGAGGTGGAGCCAGCGGAGGCAGATCTGAATCGTTACGTTAACTCCACTACTGTATTCGGGAAGACAGGCGTCCCCGCCTGCCTGTCCCGCCAAGCGGTGGTCTCGGCAAACAGGCTTCCAGCCTGTTTCTTCACCTGCTACCTTGGGAAGACAGGCGTCCCCGCCTGTCTCGGCAAACAGGCTTCCAGCCTGTTTCTTCGCCTGCTACCTTGGGAAGACAGGCGTCCCCGCCTGTCTCGGCAAACAGGCTTCCAGCCTGTTTCTTCGCCTGCTACCTTGGGAAGACAGGCGTCCTCGCCTGTCTCGGCAAACAGGCTTCCAGCCTGTTTCTTATCTGCCCATCCGTTTTGAAATGCCAAACAACAGAATCACACATTATCATGACGGCGAGTATAACGATCCTGGAGATGTTTTCCCGCAGATTCAGGGACGGCCACAGATTTGCATTCTTCTTCCTTCGGTACTACCTGAATCATTACGTTTTTTTACTTCTTTGAAATCCGGGTAATCTG